>JAFGNR010000395.1 GCA_016926915.1 Anaerolineae bacterium | reverse complement strand
TTCCGAGTGAAACATAACACCGTGGTCGTTTACGTATCTGCCGCAAAAGTCGCGTTCAACCGTAAGGTGCCCAACATCCCAGGTGACTCATCGTGCAACATCAGCTTCATAAGCCCGTCAGCCGCCACAAATACCCAGCCCAGCCCCCAGGGCCCCAGACCGGAAATGGTATACACGCGCGGCAAGTCGGGAACCTCCCCCACAATCGGCAGTCCATCCATACTCGTAGGGACCCAGGTTGTATAACGGTTGAGTATCCGCGCGTTGGTCAACAGACGTTCCGCCGTCGCGGCTAACAAGGTCCACGGATCCTCCTCCTGGGCCTCGGTCCACGCCACGAGTCGCCAATGGGATCCCATATCGCGCACCAGGACCCGCCCCTCATCGAGAACCAGGGGTAAGGCCAGTACAGCAGCCACTTCACAGTCGACGACCTGCATAGGGCAGACGGTCAGCGCCTTCGCCAACGTCGGGCTCATCCGAGCTGTGTGAGCCCCCGCTGCCAATACGACCGCCTTGGTAACGACGTAGTGTCGTTTGGCCCAGATAGCTACACAATCCTGACGGGATTCGATCCTCCTAACCTCAATGCCTGTAGCGACCTCAATTCCGGGATGGTCCAACAGAGCCTGGGTCATCTTCGCCGGGTCGAAAGCAAGGTCTCCTCGGGTCTGCAATCCTACCAGGAAACCCAACTCGGTGGCATCCTCGAGAGAGACCGGAACCCCCTGCTTCTGCAAAAGGGAGACAGAACGCTCGTACAGCTGCGCCTCCTGGGTGATGCCGGTAACACGCAGGCTCCCCACCTCCTCAACCTCTTGAGCCAGACTGGCCGCGGTGGCAATGAGCAAGTCGAGATTCCGCGAAGAAAGCTCCCAGACATTCGCAGCGAAAATCTCACCGCGCGTGTCTACCAATTTCGCATACAATCCCGGCGTCCCGACGAGCGCGACGCCACCTGTGTGACCGGTCGCGCCTGCGCCAACGCGATCAGCCTCCAGAACCAAGACTTTCAGATTGTCCTGGGCTAAACGGCGAGCAACCAACGCACCGGCGAGTCCAGCGCCGATGACCACAACATCACATGAGGTCGGCATGGTCGACATAGCGCTCCTTTCCTATGGTTGAGGGGGCGACGCAATCAACACGGCTTGATCAAAGAAGGCCGCGTTGTTGGTGTCAGGATAAAGCGGTTCCGCATAAAGGCAGACTGTAACACGACCGGCTTCACCTACAGTCAACCGTGGTGTAGAAATCGTAACAATGCCATCATCCTGATTGATTTGTACCTCACCCCACCGGGCGCGGTCACACCCCGAATTACCGTTGGGATCAATGCCGGCCCGCAGAACAAGATTATCGATGGATGAAAAGGCATTGGCTTTGACCTGAAAGTACACCGTGCTTCCGGTGGTAACGCTGACCGTTTGATGAACCCAGGCGCGGAATTTCAACCAACGTACTGTCTCGATCTTGAGTGTCGAACCATTGATGCGCCGCACAGGGTCATCTGCGGCACTGAACATGGGTTCGGCAAACGAATACTGCGGGTCATAATCGCCGCCAGGCCGGTAGTTCACGTCCGCATACCACTCCCACCCCGGAATACGATTTGGCATCAGCAGATCGAATTCGCCGTTCACCAATTCAACCGGGCCAGGGGTAGGAAGCGGCGTCTCGGTGGGCGTCGGGAGCGCCGTGCGGGTCGGCCGCGGGGTGCGGGTAAGTTGCGGAAGCAGCGTCGGTGTTGGAGAGCTGCCCGGGGTTGGCGTCCAGGTGGGAATCGAAGTCAACGTTGGCGGCAAGATTTCGAATGCGATAGGCGTGACGACGACAGGGGGCGACTGGATACCGCGGACGACAATGACGCCCAAAGCCCCAATCACCACCAAATCGATCACCGCAAAAACAATCAGGACGATCTTCTGAATACGGGTCATAGCGACCTCCACCTAGTTCCGCGCAGAGTGTTCAACCGGCCTTTCACAACTCGGCGATGATCTGCCCCATCACGTCTGGCTTGTAGCCGGGCAAGCCCGCAACGGCATCTCGCAAAGTCGTAGATCCCAGCAGCGCACGCAGCGGCCTCAATAACTCCCCCTCCCAAAAACGGCGCGGGACCACGAGATCATACCGTTCCCAGGCCAGCGGGATGAAGTCCAACTCCAACGCCTCTGCCGCAGCGCGAACCCCCATGCCACAATCCGCGACACCCGTTGCCACATCGACCGCCACAGCAAGGTGGGTGACTTCCTCCCGGTCATAGCCGCGAATGCTTTCAGCCGCCAAACCCTCACGCTGTAGCAAAAAATCCAATAAAACGCGCGTTCCCGCCCCCCGCTGCCGATTGACGTAACTCACGTTTTCCCGTACCAGATCCAGAACACCCGCTATACGCCGGGGATTGCCGGCTGCCACCATCAGTCCTTGCTCGCGATGCGTCAATCCCACCACAACGACCTCTGTATCGGGTAGATAACGGTGTATATAGGGAAGATTGTACTCACCGGATTCAGGGTCGAGCAAATGGGCGCCGGCAAGATGCGCCTCGTTCCGGCGCAACGCGATAAGCCCACCGATGCTCCCGGCGTTTGCACTTGCCAGCCGCCGGGGCGGCTCGGCAACCGCAAGAAATTGTGAGATCAAATCCAACGTCAGGTCATGGCTGCCAATCGCCAGGATGGTGCGCTCAATCTCGGCAAGCGACCGATAAAGAGCCACCTCGACTTCAGCGCCGGCCTCAAGGCCTTCCACAAAACGCGGAATGCGGACCAGGCCATCGGCCCGTACCAATGACGTCAGAACGCCGGCCCCGCGAGACAGCGGCGCAGCCAAGACCTGATCATCGACGCGCCCCACAACAACGCGCACAAACTCATCATCGGCCGCCGGCGAAAGCAGCTTACGTGTCATCCGTGCCCGGAGCGTCGTCTTTTCAGGAAGCGGCGCGCCCAGCCAACGGTATAGCAACGGCTGGACAAATAGCTCACCGGTCAAGGCAGCCGAGACAGGATACCCCGGAACGCCGATAATGGGAACCTGGGCTTCCCCAACGACGCCCAGCACCACCGGATGTCCGGGCCGCACGTTAATGCCGTGAACCAGCAGCGTTCCCAGCGTCTCCACAACCCGGGCCGTAAAATCACCCCGGCCCGCGGAAGAACCGGCATTCAACAAGATCAAATCGGCCTGCGCGGCAGCAGAGCGAACGGCCGCCGTCAACGCCCCGAAATCATCGGGAACCACGGCGAAACGAATGACCTCCCCCCCCCACGCCTCTACCTGCGCACCCAATACAAGACTGTTGTATTCGATGATTTCGCCCCGGGCCGGGTTCTCGCGGGGGGAGACCAGCTCATCCCCGGTGGGGATGACTGCCACCCTGGGCCGCCGGCGCACAGCAACGGTCACGTGCCCGGCGCCCGCCAGGGCGCCCAAATCCACAGGCCGAATGCGATGGTTGGCGGGCAACAGGAGCTCAGTTGCCACAATATCTTCTCCAACGGCGCGGACATGCTGCCAACGAGCCAGGGGGGCGCGCAGCACAATACCCTCGCCTTCGGTCTGCACGTCTTCTACCATCACCACAGCATCCATCTGACCGGGAAGCGGATCGCCCGTATCCACCGGCACAGCCGACGTCCCAAGACATAGCCGCACCGGAGTTGCCGCGCTGGCCCCAATGGTAGCGGCAGCGCGCACAGCATACCCATCAACGGCACAAGCATGATAATGGGGAGAAGATAGTCTCGCCCAGACAGGTTCAGCCGTTACGCGCCCTAACGCCGCGTCCAGAGTCACCCTTTCGCCCAGAAACGGCGACCACCCTCCCGAAGCAGCCAGGGCCTGACGGAAACGCGCCCACGCCTCGGCGAGCGGCACTTCCTGTAAATAGACATTACGCGTATGAAGCATGTTTGTATCCAAACCAATCTTTATCACAATCATACTCCAAGGAACGTGATTAGGCAATTCGCACCCAAGCGGTTATAATGGCCATCAGTGAAAGGAGGTGAGCAATGACCGGATTGAATCCAAAGACCCACATTGTCGCCGGTGACCCCATTACAATCGGGAATCGCAAGCTAACCCCATCGGTCATGATCACTACGGTCGAGGGCGGACATGCGACTGCAGGGGCGTTGTTTCGCGGCGCCCGTATCCGTCCGATTTCGGTCGTCGAACAAGGACCAGAAGGAAATCGCTGGCACATTATTCCCAACAAAACTCAAGACACACTGAGTGTCATGGCCGGTGTAGCCCTGGGTGTGGCTGTACTCAGCAGCCTGATCATCCTTGTGGCCCGCTTATTGCAAGGCCTTCACGCGAACGGAACCAAGGAGTAGAAAGATGATGGAAGAGATGAAATCGCTGTTGGAAAAGATTACCGGTGTTACGGAAAAAGCCAATGCCAATGCCGTGTTCGGCCAACCCGTAGAGATCGAGGGACGCACCTTGATTCCGGTAGCTGAAGTCTTGTACGGTTTTGGAGCCGGCGTCGGCGTAGCGTCT
>JAFGNR010000098.1 GCA_016926915.1 Anaerolineae bacterium | reverse complement strand
CTCCCCCTGGCGCTCCCCGTGATGGTCGCCGGGGTGCGCATTGCCATTGTCGTCGCCATCTCCATCGCGACGGTGGGGGCCAGGTTCGGAGCCGGTGGATTGGGGACGCTGCTCTTCGAAGGTATCTCCCAAGCCGGTCGTTACGATAAAATCTGGGCCGGGGCGATCTCGGTATCGCTATTGGCCCTGGCCCTCAACCGGGCGCTCCGCGTGCTCGAAACCGCCCTCGATCCGGAGACGCGCGTTCGCCGCGCTGCAAACAAGCGCTCATAAGGAATGCAGGGCGCGGCAACTGTAGATCTAGGGCTTTGTCATTCTCTGGCTCAGCGTTATTCCATCAGACGCAAGCGGACGCACGGCTGATACGACTTCAGGATCTTGACAGGTGCGGCGCCGAGAATGGTGCGCGAAGCTGCTTACACAGAGCGGTACAGAGCCGGCCCGGAGATACCAGCGAGAAGTGAAAGTTTCTCAGTATATTGAGCGGATCTTGAAGAATTTTAATCATGTTAATCCTGTCTATTCTTGAAGGAGGTGTATATGCGCGCATATCGTGTCGTTCTGGTCGTGGGGGTTCTGCTGGCGACATTGGCCTGCAGTCCGCTTTCGCTGTTGAATCAGGAACCGGCTGAGGCGCCAACTGAAGCCCCGGCCCGGGATATGCCGGTCGAGAAGGCGACTGAATCGACGCCGGAAAAACCGGCGGACGAACCGGAAGAACCGGAAGAACCGGAAGAAACTCTGGCTATCCAGTCCGGGGAACCGCTGGCGCAGTGGGCTGTGGCAGCCTTCGCCAGCTCGGAGTACGGCGAGGATGCCTGGAGCGCGGCGCAGGCTACCGGCGCTCCCGATACCGAGGTGTGCGGCGACGAGATCACCGCCTGGGCTGCCTCGACTGCCGATTCTCTCGAGGAATGGCTCGAGGTGCAGTATGCCAGGCCCGTGATCCCCTCGGAAATCCACATCTACGAGACCTTCGCTCCCGGCGGGGTTGTCAAGGTCGAGGTGATTACCGTGGTTTCCGAGTATCTCACCGTCTGGGAGGGGCCTGTGAATCCCGAGGCGCCGTGTCCACGGATCTTCCGGGTGAAAGTTGACGGGGTCGACGCGCCGGTGACCGGCGTGCGCATCACGCTGGATCAGAGCGTGATGCAAAACTGGAGCGAGATCGACGCCGTGCAATTGGTTGGGATGCTAGCTCCCTGATCTTCGTATTGCTTTCGACGTACTGGCATCGACCGCCCGCACAGGCATGCGGGCGGTTTGATTTGGGTGTGTTTCGAAGAAGTGGGCTCCAGGTGGAACGCGCTTGGCTGGACTTGAAAACACAGATTTTGACGCTGTGAGCGTGCTTCTATGAGATGCGGAAGTGCGTCTCACCTTTCCGCCCCACTGAGATGAAACGCACCCGTTTGATTTACCTTGCGCCTTTTGAGTAATCCTCAATGCGACTCGTGAGAGCTCCAATTGCTTGTATAATGGATGTGATGCGGTCTGTGGCTGGCAACATCGTCTTCGGTTTTCCGGTCTGCGCGGCGAGTCTGCCGTGCGGCGATTCGCCCTTCACAGATTCGCTATTCGCCATTCTCAAAGGAGCGCCACGATGACGTATGCAGATCAACGGCGGTGGACTATCACGCGCAACCCCTGGGTTGTCTGGATTGTAGGCGCGGTGTTCGGCGGCGCGGGCGCCTATATGTTTTTCCGGCACGAAGGCGGCCCCATGGGACCGATACTCTTTTTTCTGCGGCGTGCTCATGATTCTTCTTTTTAGCGAACGCAGCATCTGTACCCTCGATCAGGATATGCGCCAGCTCACGCTGACTCGCACCCGCATCTGGCGTACCACGGTGCAGGAGATTCCTTTCAATGACATCCAGGCGATTGTCGTGGAGAGGTCCCGCGATTCGGATGGCGGCAGTACGTATCGCCTGGTGATCGTGCTCAAGTCGGGGGATCAGGCGCCGTTGAGCGGCTATTTCACCAGCGGCCGGCGGGGTTACCAGAAGCAAGCTCAGCAGATGACCGATTTCATCAATCAGACTTACACCGCGCAGCCGGTTCAGGCTTCGTTGGATGGTACAATTCGGGTCTCGAAGGAAGGTACGACCGATGGCGTGCCCTGGACATTGGAGATTCTATCGGTCGACGATGGCGTGCCGACCACGCGATGGTTCGCGGCGCGGGGCGGTCTCCCCGGTCATTTCCTGTTGCTTATGCCTGCGGTTGGCCCGAATGCTGCTATGCCTATGCAGGGGGTCCTCGCGTCAGTGGCGCGCTTTGCTTACCGCCAGTACCTGCGCTTGCTGCGGTTGGATGTTGAGGAGTTGCCGGGGTTGGAGCACGCCGTCACGTTGTCCAACCTCGATGAACGCTTGAGCGCGCATTATACCGCCCTGACCAGCGATGCGTTGGCCGGCGAGGCCTGGCTGACCCCGCGCCGGGTCGATGCTATCGCGGGCTGGCTGGCGCAGCATCCTTTCCGGCAGCGGGATGCCTCCGAGCACCTGGTCGTCGTGGTCGCACCGCGCGGCGTGTGGCTCATCTTCCAGGCCGACATCCACGAAGACGTGTATGTCCAGGAGATCACGCGGCTGGGGGTATCCCTCGTGCGGTGAGGCCGCGACTTCGGCCGGAGCCGAAGACCAAAAGTCTCCGCATGAGACTTCTCGACAAAATGCTCTGGGGTGCAAAGACGTCCACTTGGGAAGACCTAATGCACACTGCAAAAGTCTTCGAAAGTGTCTTCCCAACATGGCGCTTTGGGAAGCGAAAGCATCTGCATGGCAGCGCCTAACGTGAGACTTGTGTAGTCTGCTCCCCCCGCTCCACCGAGACGTTCCCTCCGGAAAGCACGATTCCCACACGCTGCCCGCGAAACAGGTCGGGGTGCTCGAAGAGCGCGGCGACGGGCACGGCAGACGAGGGCTCGATGACGAGTTTCATGCGTTCCCAGATCAGGCGCAGAGCGTCTGCGAGGCCTTGTTCCGTCACGGTGATGATGTCGTGGACGTGCTTGCGGATGAGAGGGAAGGTGACGTCGCCCAGGCAGGTGCGCAGGCCGTCGGCCAGGGTGTGAGCGCCTGTCGGCGGGTAGATGCGCCCATCGCGGAAGGAGCGCGCGGCATCGTCCACGGTTTCCGGTTCGACCCCGATGACGCGTGTGTGCGACCGGTGCGGCATCTGACCCGCAACCGCCAGGGCCGTCCCGCTCAACAAGCCCCCGCCGCCCACGGGCGTCATCACGATGTCCAGGTCCTGCGCCTGGTCTAGCAACTCCAACGCGGCCGTGCCCTGCCCGGCGATGACGCGGGGATCGTTGCTGGGGTGGACGAAGACGGCGCCCGTTTCCTCCAGAAGCGCTGCCAACATCCGTTCTCGGTCGAGCGGGTGCGAACCGCTGGTCACGATGCGCGCACCGTAGCCCGCCACGGCGGCGCGCTTCACCGGCGGGGCATTCTCCGGCATCACAACGGTTGCCGGAATGCCGCGCAGCCCGGCGGCCCAGGCCAGGGCGGCGCCGTGGTTCCCGGAGGAATGGGTGATCACGCCGCGTGCGGCCTCGGTTTCGCTGAGCGAAAAGACGGTGTTGCACGCGCCGCGCGCCTTGAAGGCGCCCACCTTTTGGAAATTCTCACATTTGAAAAAAACCGTGGCGCCGGTCAGCCGGTCGAGGGTGCAGCTGGTGAAAACGGGCGTCCGGTGTACGTAAGACGCGATGCGCGCGGCAGCAGCGCGCACGGCGTTGTAGTCGGGCAATTGTGGGATGTTCTGGGCCATATGGGGGCGACCTCCATGCCTTTTGTTTTTTCATTTCGCTCTCGATGAGCGGCGTTCGAGATGCGCCCGCACGCGTTTCGCCACGTGCCGGGCGACGTAGGGGGGCATTTGCGATGTCCGGCGTAGAAACCACGAGTACTTCAGGAAGCGTGGGAAGCCCCAGGGAGGCCGCGGCGCCGGCGTCATGCGCCGGTAGAGGAACCAATAGCGGGTGAGGTCTCGAAGAAGGGTAGGAGGCCGGGTATAGGCGTCGAATTCCAGAAGATCCGCCCGCGACAACGGAATGGCATGCAGCGTTTCCAGGACATCGCCAGGGACGGTCACGTCGAAGGCGCGATTCAGGTACTCCAGGGCGCTTAGAACCCACGGCGCCAGGCGGCGTTGCCGGGTCTGCGCCACGAGACGCGGCCAATCGAAGGTCTCGCCGGTCGCCCGGAGCACCGTGACTGCGTCGGCGATCCAGCGGAAGGAAGGTACCGGGTTCCACGCGATTCCGTGCACGCAGATGTGCAATACCTGATCGGCCGGACAGAGCGACCGGGCCGGGATGCCGTTCAGATTCAGGGGCACGGCGGCTTCCCAGAAAGCCGCGTCATCGCCGGGTGCGCAGCATTGCCGCAACACGTGCCAATGGAGATCCAACGACGCGCCCGCTGCACCGGTTAGCCCCAGGGAGTGGCGCATATCGTAGACCGGACGCGGCAGGGGGTCCGGTATTCTCGCAGGCGGGGCCCAGCCGCGGGCGCCCAACAAGGCAAGGACGCGCGGGGCGTCCTCTGTGGGCGTCAGCAGGTCGACGTCATGCATGGGCCGCCGGCCGTAATCCCGGTAGTAGTGGACGATCAGGGCCATGCCTTTGAGCACGAGAACCGGCACACCGGCATCCTGGAGCGCCGTCGCTATCTGTCCGAGGGTGTGCTTCCGGCGTTGATTCTCGTACCAGGTCAACCGGTAGAGTCCCTTGCATTTCGTCAGCAGGGCGTCATTCGCCTCCAGACGTCGCAGGTTGGCATAAGCCAGCGATAGGATTCCCTGGGATCCGGGGTCCAAGGTCTCGATGGCCACGCTGGCGCTCCAAGCGCGCCACGCCGAAAGAGCATCTTGACCGGCGTCCAGGGCTGCATGGAGCAGGGATTCTTGCTGGGCGGTGGGCCAGCAGACGCCGTCACGCTGAGGGGTGGGGATCGTAGGAGGCATGGTGTTCAACCTGGGAAAAGATAAAGGGTTTCAGGATACAGCCGCCTGGAGGCGTCTCGAGTTCCCCGAGGGTGAAGACCTGGTCAGCGATGCGCACGACATCCATGTCGTGGCTGATGATCAGGATCGCCGGGGCCGGATCGAGGGTTTGCAGCGTTCGCAGCAAGCGCTCGATGGCCTCGACGTCGAGGTGGTCGGTTGGCTCATCCAGGATCAGGAGCCTGGGCTCGCGCAGCAGCGCGCGGGCTATGGCGATACGCTGGCGCTGCCCGCCGGAAAGCAGGATGCCTTCTTCGCCCACGAAGGTCTCGAATCCCTGCGGCAGCTGTTCGATGAAAGCGTGGGCTGCCGCCAGCTCCGTCGCGCGCGTCACTTCCTCCGGTGTGGCGTCCGGGCGCCCATAGGTGATGTTTTCCAGTACCGTGCCGGGGAACACGATGGGGTCTTGCTGGACGACGCCCATGAACCGGCGCAGATGTCCAATCTCGAGTTCCGTATAAGGGCGCCCGTCTGCCAGCACGCGGCCTTCCTGGGGCCGGTAGAAGCCCAGGATGACGTTGGCAAGCGTGGTCTTGCCTGTGCCATTGCGCCCCACAATGGCGACGGTCTCGCCGGGCCGCAGGGCCAGGTCGATTCGGTGCAGGATGGGGTGGTCGGCGTAACGAAAGCTCACGTTTTCGAGTATGATAGCGCCGGAGAATGCCTCGCGCCGGGTTCCCGCATAGGGCCGGGATTCGGCGTCGTAGAGAAGACTCCGCAGATGCTGGAGGGATGCGAAGCCTTCGAGGATTCTCGGCAGGGCCGCCGAAATCGTCAGGATTGGCGCTCGCCACAACGCCAGGGCCGTATAGAAGGAGAATAAGGCTCCCAGCGTCATCTGGGAGCGGAAAACGGCCCAGCCTCCCGTGATCATCACCGCGATGCCGGCGGTTGCGACGATGGTATCCTGTACCAGCGCGTAGGCCGTCACCAACCAGGCCATGGTTCCGCTGGTCTGGCGGAGATGTTCGATCGATGCCTGTTGGTGGGCGATTTCCGTAGCTTCTGCACCCTGGATGCGCGTCAAGTCCATGATGCGGAGGGCGAAAAGAATGTCGCGACTGAATTTCTCGAACGAGGCGTGGTAGCCCTTGATTCGTTTCCGCATCTGCTTGCCTAACGTGCGGCTGGCGACGAACAGGATGGGCAGCGTTGCCAGGATCACCAGGAACAGTCTCCAATTCAGGATCGCCAGGAGCGCGCTCAGTACGACGCTGACCATCAGAGCCGGGAGCAACTTCCCGATCAGCACATTTGTCATGATGTCCACGCGTTCGGTGTCCATCACGATGGCGGTGTGGAGCTGCCCCCGGTCGGCGCGGGTGTAGTAGGCGCGAGATAGCATGTAGGAGCGGGCGACGAGATCGTTGCGGAGTTCCCGGATTGCCGATTTGGTGATGGCAAGGACAGTATACCGGGTATAGAGCGCCAGAGCCCCGTTGATCAGGTAGAGCAGGACGGCGGCGCCTCCCAGAACCACCAGGCGCTGCGCGTCGCCGGTGGGGATTGCCCGATCGAAGGCGGTTTGAACGAGTAGCACGATTGGGATATAGAGCAGCGATTGCACGATCGAGATCGCGATACTGAAGATAACGCGCCCCATCGTCCCCCGGTAAAGGCTCGCGTAGTACCGTCGTACGTCAGGCTTCATTGGCGGCCTCTCCCTCTGCTTCAGAAGGGCGCAGCGGGTGTGCGCGACGTCGCCGGTCGAGGTTAGCCTTGAGGATGCGGGCGTAGTCGGTCTGGGCCTGTTGTTGGCGGCGCATCATGTTATCGCTGTGAATCCGTCGCCGCATGAGCACTTCAGGGAGCAGGTATCCTCTCAGCCCGGCCAACTGCGCCCGCGCATACCAGTCGATGAATTCTCCCACCCGCCACTGCATGTCGAAGTATCCCACGTGCAAGAAGGCCGCCCGGCGGATCAGGAGCGTGCCGGCATGAATCCCGCTCATGACCGGCGGCAGGGGGTCTAGGCGCGCGCGATCCTCCGGCGCCATATCCGGACTGATGAATTGCGCTACCTGCCCGAACACCATATCGAGGCCGGCATCTGCCTCAAGATAGGCCACCTGACGCGCCAGTTTGTCAGGCGCCCACAGATCGTCGGCATCGAGAAAGGCCAGGAGGGGGTGGCGAGCTGCCTGGACGCCGGCGTTGCGCGCGGCGGCGGCGCCCTGGTGTGCTTGCGGCAGGACGGATACGGGCGGGCCATAGGCGGCAGCCTGTTCGCTGCTGCCGTCGGTCGAACCATCATCGACGACGAGCACTTCTGCCGGCCGGCGCGTCTGGGCGAGCACGCTCTCGATGGCTTCGCCCAGATAGCGCACCCCGTTGTACACCGGGATGACAACGCTGACGCTGTCGGATGTAATCATAGCTGCGCCTCCCTGTTTACGCGCGCGCCTTGCCGCGTTGGCGGTGAATCGAGGCCCGGACCAGTTTGAGCAGTTCCCGGCTGTTCTCCTCCGTGCGGTAGGATTCGTTATCGTCGTGAATGCGTTTATGCAGTAGCGCCACGTCCAGTACGTCCATTTTCAGCGCCAGGTCTTTGGCCCGGAAGAACCAATCGGCGTCGCTGCCCAGGCGATAATGGGGATCGAACCGCCCGACGCGATCGAACACCTCTCGCCGCGCCAGGCAGGTCCCCAGGATGTAGCCTGTGTGCTGTTCCAGCAGCAATGCCTGTTTGAGCCAGGGCGGCGGCGCGGCGCCGGGCTCCAGGAAGATCTCCTGTTTGGCCAAAACGTAGCCGGTTTCAGGATGGCGTTGGAGGTGTGCGACCTGGCGTTCCAGCTTGCCGGGAGTCCAGAGGTCATCCTGATCCAGGAATCCGATGAACACTCCCTGCGCCAGGGCCAGACCCGTGTTGCGCGCGTGCGCCACGCCCTGATTGGGTTGGCGGTGGTATTGCACGCCGGGGAAGGATCGTGCAATACCGGCGCTGGCATCGATAGAGCCATCGTCTATGACCAAAATCTCATAGGGCGTATAGGTCTGCGCTCGAATGCTCTCGAGCGCCTGGCGCAGGAACCGCGCGCCGTTGTAGACCGGGAGGATTACACTGACCAGAGGCGAGCTCATATATCCGGGATCCTCCGTTGCGGTAAGCTTGTCAGGACATCCACCAGCGTCCGGCGCACCGCTTCGTAGGAGAACCGGGCGCGAATGGCTTGCTGCCCGTTGCTGGAAAGCCGCTGCCAGAGGGCAGCATCCGCGTACAGCCGTGCGACCGCCTGAGCGAAGTCGCGAGGTTCACCGGCGATCAGGAGCTCCCGCCCATCGCGGAGGCCGGTGCCCTCCGCTGCTACCGGCGTCGCCACGGCCGGGACGCCATATCCCAGGCTCAGCAGAAGTTTACCTTTGACCCCGGCGCCGAAACGCAGGGGGGCGACCGAAAGGCGGCACCGTTCGAAATAGGGGCGCAGCTCCGGCGCGAAGCCCGTCACAATGACAGCGTCGCTTGCCAGGGCTTGTACGGTGTCCGGCGGGTGACTGCCGACGATGTACCAGCGCGTTTCGGGTAAGGCTGCGTGAACGTGCGGGAAGATCTCTCCGGCAAAGTAGTGTACTGCGTCGACGTTGGGGGCGTGTTGGAATGCACCCAGGAACAGGAAATCCCGCCGTTTCGCAAACCCCGGCACAGGGTCATGCACATCGTGAACGTTGGAGACAATGCGCACGGACAGCGCCGGGCAGGCTGCTTGGAGAACCTGCTGTTCCTCTTCAGAGACGACGAGGGTGACGTCAGCCTCCCGCGCTACTGCCAGTTCTTGTTGTTTCGTGTGCAAAGCCTGGGCCAGCTGGTGCTTGCTGCCGGTTATTTTCGCTTTGCGATATTCGCGGATATGGTTGAGGTCTACCGTATCGAAGATCACGTGAGCCTGAGGCGCCCACCGGCGCACGGCGCCAATGTGGCGGGCCGCGATGTGCACGCCGCCGCTGAGCCAGACGATATCGTAGCCCGGTCCGGCCCTTCGCAGGTGCTCACCGATGTCTGGAGTCTCCTCGGGTCTGAGCACCCGGATGCCCGCTGCTTCGAGGTCTTGCGTATCCTGTTCCAGCGTGGCGTCGAACGGCGGCCAGGCGCGACGGAAACTCCCGGCGAACGTGACCGCGTAGTCCAGTGAAAGGAGCATGTCCAGAAGGCGGCGCAGGCGCAGCGAGCCCCCGTCGCGATCAGGGGTGATGATTCGGGCGTCGATGACCAAAATATGTCCTTGGAATTTGGCCGGAGTGGTGTGTGTCATGGCGTATCAAGTCTCTGCAACACGGCAAGGATGGCTTCCGGGATGCGCTGAATGTCGGTTCCCAGATTGAGCGCGAAAGCCGGAATCTGCTGCGCAATCTGGGCCATGAGCGTGAAGGCCTCGCGGCCTGCACCGGGAAGCTGGAAGATGGTGCTGGGCGCCAGTGCGGCTAGCCCGGCGGCCGCGGAGATTCTTTGCACGGTGGTTTCCCGCCTGCCGGTCACCCTCGGAACCAGGAGGGCGCGCAGCGGGAACCCGGCGCACATCTTGTGGGGATACAGGGTATTCAGGAAGACCAGGGCTTTCTCATCCGATCTGCGGTCGGGATTGGAGATAGCGGCGTGCAGCTCGGGGAAGCGCTGCAGGTGGTCGCCTTCCAGTTTTACCGAGTTGTACAGACTGAAGACGCGCGGGCGCGGCGTTGCGGTCACGAGCACGTAATCATCGCCTGCATAAGCCAGCGGTCCGGTCAGGCAGGCCAGGGCCGAAGTAGATTTTCCCATCCCCCCTTTCCCCACCAGAAGCACGCCGCCGGTTTCGGCGCCCACGGCTGCCGCGTGCGTGATCTGGCAATGCTGTTCCTTCATCCACCAGTGCAGAAGCGTGCGAAACGGCGCGCCGCTTTCGTAGTAAGGTATCTCCTGGGCTGCCTGGGCCCAATAGAAAGCAACACGCTCCTGGGTGTCCAGCAAGCTCAACACACCGGCGCCCATGTCGAACGCAGTTCTGAACCGGTGAGTGTTGAACCCCGCAACCTCTCCCCGTGCATTGTAGGCGTCCAGAGGCCAGGCGGGGGAGAGCGGTGCTGTGGACGTCGAGGCGCTATCCCATGCATATATCGTAAGCGAAAACGCTTGCGCGTCTTGGGGCAGGCGGAGATGTTCGAGCGCCGGGGTCAGGCGAGGCGCCAGGGAGACGCCGGCGAAGTGCACCCGCACCACGCCGTTGCCGATTCGGTACCAACGCTCGACAACGCCGCCGGCCCGGCTTACAGCCTCCTGAAAGCGGTGGGTTGTCTTCAGATAGAAGCTATCCGGTGTCGTGACCATAGACGCTCGCGTTGCCGGCGGCGCCTGTCAGGCGTCGCCGGATTCGGATTTGGCGTGGGGCCAGCCAGCTTCATCGACGTCGTGAATCGGGTCGAGCAGTAGCAGGTCTTGCATGTCGACGTACCGGCTGAGAGTGGGGGCGTGAAACGCGGGGCGCCGTTCTGCGGTCTTCACATCAGGCGGGGTGCGCTGAGAAGGCAGCGTGCTCGGGGCCTCAGAAACAACCACGAGGGCCTCCATTTCGAGTTCCGCTGCCAGCCCTCGCACTGCAGCCTCGATGGTCTGGGGGTCTCCTGCATAGTGTGACAAGAGACGCCCGGTGATTTCCCTGAGCGAACAGCCTTCTGTGATACCTTGCCAGATATCCGCACCGGCGCCGTCCAGACTGTAGTAGTTCCCGTTGTCCAGGTTGATGATCACCACTTCACCGTCGATGATGTCATGGACGATATTCGCTCCCTTGACGTTTAGGCGCTGTGTCAGCTCCATGTCAGGTTTCCTCCTCACGTTGTTCCGCTGCTTTCTTGCTTGCAATCATATCATGGAACCGCATTGCACGGTAGCGTGCGCATTCGCCGGCGCGCAGTTCAGGCCGGTAAGAAATAGATCGTTGTTAGAAAGGTCGCAAATCCGAGTCCCATACCGGCAATGGTCTGGAGAGGCGTATGGCGGCGCAACTTCACTCGTGACCAGGCGATGAAGGGGATGGCAATGAGAACGGGCGCCGCGAGCGGCCCCACAGCTTCCAGAATCAGAATGACCATCCCCGCGGCCGTGCTCGTGTGGAGACTAATTTTCCAGCGCAGCGTGATGGCAAAAGCCAGAAGTCCTTGCACGATGGAGGCACAAGCCAGCTGGATCAGCGACCGGGGCGCATTCCCCAGGAGCATGAACGCCAGGGCGACGGCGGCGCTGGACAGGGTTACGATAAACGGAAGATAGCGCTGTCTTCGGAGTTGGACGTCGATGTCGGTCACTTTGCCGCGTTTGACGAGTGCGATCAGGAAAGCGGTCGGAAAGACAATTGCCAGGCCGGTGTAAACCCCTGCCCATACCCAGCGTCCGGGCGGGGACGTGTGTGCTGCGAGAATAACCAACGTGATCAGAACCACCACCGGCGGGCTGCCCAGGTTCGAAACCCAAAAGGCCAGAGCCTCGCTGCGAGTGGTTGGCTTCTCCACACCGACCACTTCTTCGCCAATCTTGAACCGGCGATCACGCGGAACGTCCTCTGTACGATTCGATAGATCACGATTTACCTTATCCATTCTGCTGTCCATTATACCAGCTCTCTCGGGATGAGTGGGATTTCTGGTCACATATCAGACTTTATCATTACTGAGAAATGATCAAGGATTCTTGCGTGGTGATACGCAGAGGGAGAAAACCGGTGTTTGTCCGTGCGTCTCTTCCTGACCGGATGGAGAAGGGTAAGGTCCTGGTTGCCTATGGCTCATGTGGGTGATTTCCTGTGGTGGGTATTGACAAAATCGCGCAACTGTGTTACTATATTACACGTAAGGGTATTACAGGTTACTTGATTACTCAACATCAAGCATGTGGATGCGATAATGTAGGAGGTACGAGGATGGAAGAAACAAAGAAACCGCAGGATGAGGTCGAATTGCGAGAGGTCAAGCCGGCAGAGGGTGCGAAGGCGGAGACGATTCCGCAGGGAGTCTCGACGGAAGCGCCGGCTAAGCCCACACCCTCATCGGGGCAGACTTTCAAAGAGGCCCTGGAGAAAAGCATGGAATCGTTGGGCAAAGCGCTGAACACGGCGTTGGAAGGACGCGGCAATGTGGTGATGGTCCGGGTGAACGATGATGCCCTGGAACATCTGGATATGTTGATCGAGGCCGAGATCACCAAGAGCCGCTCCGAGAGCGCTGCATTTCTCATCAATGAGGGGATCAAGGGGAATGCAACCTTGTTCAACCGGATGCGTGAGATCACCGATCAGATCACGGCGCTACGCGAGCAACTGCGTCAAGCCATGATTTCCGGACCTGTGGATAAAGCATAAGAAGCGATAGGAGGCACTGGAATGGTAAGAGAGGAAGTCGGATTGGAAAACGGTACGGAGAAGCAAGCGGATGCACAAGGCGCTGCGTCCGAGGCTACATCGCTCGAGGGCGCCTGGGAGTCTGTGCTGCGCGAGACGGTCAATCTCGTGGAATCGTTCGGGCGGGCGTTGGTGACGACGGCGCAGGATATCTCGAATCTCATGGTCATTCACCTTGATGATCACAAGCGCGATCATCTGGATATGCTGGTGGAAGCCGGCGTTGTGGACAGCCGCCGTCAGGGCGCCGGTTTTCTCATCGACGAGGGTATCAAGGCGAAGCAAGCGTCGTTCGAACGGGTTGAGGCGATGCGCGCCCGCATCGCCGCGCTGCGCACGCAGCTGCGCGAGAGCGTGAAGCTGCCGGAAAGCGCGTAGCTTTCGAGGGCGCGTAACTACCCGGAGGCCTCTCCGTACACCATAGCCCCTGGTGTGCGGGGAGGCTCTCCACAGTTTCTGATGGATTGTCAAGCATGGTTGTTTGTTGGATGGAGGGGGAAATGATCGTTTCGCAACAGCCTTCGCAGGCCCTGCGAGTCGCGCGCGTTCTGTGGCGGGTCGCCGAAGGACTTTTCTTGATCGTCTGGCTGTCATTCTGGGCAACGAGCTGGGCGTCCCCGTGAGGGCGCCGCTTCAACCTGTCCTGGGTCTCTGGTTTTCACCAAAGTTGACAACTCCTCATGCCTGGTGTAAAGTAGCAATATAGCGGTAAGGCCGCTACTCATCGAGAGAGGTGGAGGGATCGGCCCTGTGAACCCTCGGCAACCCCACGTTTTGTGGACGGTGCCAAGTCCGGCAGAACCCCTGGAAGCAGGGTTTCTGGAAGATGAGCGACCTGTTTATGCGGATCGCCTCTCTTCCGGAGAGGCGTTTTTGCTGTCTGGGAGAGGCTAGCTTAGGTCGCATACCTGGCTGAGGATAAGGAGAGTACGATGATGAATCTATTGACGCAGACCCTGGGATTTCCGCGCATTGGGCGCGACCGCGAGATCAAACGCGCTCTCGAGGCTTACTGGAAAGGAACCCTGGAAGAGGAGCTGCTGTTGCAAACCCGCCGCGAGGTTGAGGAGGCGGCGTGGGAGACGCAGAAAGCTGCCGGCATCGATCGCATTGGGGTGGGAGATGCCACCCTCTACGATCATGTCCTGGATTGGGTCACTTGGCTCGGCTTGATCCCGGCGCGGTTCCGCCGGTTTACAGGACTCGATCGTTACTTCGCGATGGCGCGCGGGCGTGAAGGGGTGCCTGCCCTGGAAATGACCAAGTGGTTCGATACGAATTACCACTATCTGGCGCCCGAGATTGCCGCCGGCATGGAACCGGAACCGGACTTCGCCGGTTTCCTGGAGACGGTGCGCCGCGCCCAGGCGGTGTTGGGGGAACGCGCCGTCCCGATTGTTCTGGGGCCGGCGACCCTTTTGCAATTGGCCCGTCTCGAGGCGCCTTTCGAGGTGATGCTGCGAGACCTTCTTCCGGTCTACCAGGCATTGCTACGCGCCCTCGCAGATCTGGGCGTCGTGGAGGTGCAGATCCACGAACCGGCATTGGTGCTTTCCGGCGCGGAGGCGCTGCGTTCACAATACGAAGCGGCCTACGCTGCGCTGGCCGAAGTGGGCCTCCCTCTTAATCTCGTTATCAGTTTCGATGATCCTGGCGATGTCTACTCCTGGGTGACGGAACTACCGGTTGCCATACTCACGTTGGACTTCACACGCGGCGAAACCCTGACCGCGCTGCGCGACGGCGGCTGGCCTTCTGGCAAGGTGTTGGGAGCCGGCGTCGTTGACGGGCGCAACGTCTGGCGGCTGCGGTTTGCAGAGGCGGCGCCGCTGGTTCAGGAATTGGGCCGGTACGCCGACCTGCGATTGAGCCTTTCCAGCTCCTTGCAGTTCGTGCCCTATTCGGCGGCGCGAGAGACGGCATTGCCCCAACCATTGCGCGATGTACTGGCGTTTGCCGACGAGAAGTTGGAGGAGATCGCGCGGCTGGCGCGCGTTGTGGTCGGGGAGGAGGCCGGCGATGATGGGGCCTGGGACCATTTCAAGGTGTTCGCCCCTGATCATGTCGCTGTGCAGCAGCGGGTGGATGGCCTGCGCGCCGCCGATTTCCGGCGCGCCGAACCGTACGCTTCGCGTCGTAGCAAGCAGGTCGCGCTGCCCCTGTTCCCCACCACCACCATCGGCTCCTTCCCGCAGACCCGCGAGGTGCGCCGGCTGCGGGCGCAATTCAAGAACGG
>JAFGNR010000394.1 GCA_016926915.1 Anaerolineae bacterium | reverse complement strand
GTTGCCACGGTATAGGCGCCGCGCTGCGACGGATCGGGCGCCGCCAGCGGCGTTACCCGCGCCGTTGCCGCCGCGGCTGCGTTGGGCGGCGGCTCTGAGGCTGGCCCATCCCACAGCAGCCAGACCGTAACCCCGATCAGTCCGGACATACCAAGGACAAACGCGCCGAGAGCGACTACCCGCTGCACCCGGGTCAGCCGCCGCCGGCGCCCACCCGTGAGCGCCGCCACGCCGGCGCCTATGCACGAGCCAATCACAACGATGACCGCGATGGCGACCAGCTGCCCAACCGCGTTGAGCCAGAGCAGGAGGGATAGCAACAGCAGCGCCGCCAGCAGCGCCCATTGATAGGCGCGGGGCGTTGCTTTATGCAGCCCCACAAGAAGCGCGCGGATGATCCCGGCGACCAACAGCGCGAGGGCGGGCAGCAGGCAGCTGAAGAGCAGGAAGTATAGCCCCCCGGCGGGCAAGGTTCCGGCGATGGCGAAGAGGCCCACCACCAGTACGGTCAGGGTAAATACCCCGCTGGCGGCTCCGTTCCAGGCGCGAGCGCCGGGCCGGATGGCGGCCCAGGCCCGGCGAAGCCAGTTCCCTAAGCGTTTTATGGCGTCGATTATGCGTCTCATAGTTCTCCTATGATTCCCCCAAACGAAACCTTTCCGTCACTGGATTTTCATTATACAACATTCGTGATTGTGGTATTATTCACGTATGGACAGCGCCCTAACACCTGACTTCGCCCGCGCACAGGCCTACGTCTTTCGGCGACTTTCCGAGGAGCTGCCGGACGACCTGTTCTACCACGCCGCGCATCACACCCGCGACGATGTCATGCTGGCTGCCGAGCGATTGGCGGCCCTGGCCGACCTGAGCCGTCCTGAAAAACTGCTGCTCCGGACGGCGGCGCTGTATCATGACCTCGGCTTCATCGAGCGTTTCGAACGCAACGAGCCCGTCGCCGTGCGCATTGCCGAGGAGACGCTGCCCGGTTTCGGTTATACTCCCGCGCAGATTGCCGCCATCGGCGGCATGATCATGGCGACGCAGATGCCGCAATCCCCGCGCAGTTTGCCGGCAGCCCTCTTATGCGACGCCGACCTGGATTCGCTGGGGCGCGATGATTTCATGGCGACCAGCCATTGCCTCTGGGTGGAGCTGTTGGCGCATGGCCAACGCTCGACGCTGGAGGAATGGTACGATACGCAGGTCGCGTTTCTCACCGGGCACACCTATTTCACGGCGCAGGCGCGCATGTTGAGAGGTCCGGGCAAGGCTGCCAATATCCGGCGCGTGACGGCGCTCCTGCACGACTTGCGGAGCGGGCGTCTGAGCGAGGATGCGCTGCTCGATCAGGTCGTGCAGAGTATCCGCAAGCTACGTGATGCTCCTTCTGATTGCATCCGGCATTATTTCCTCACCCTGGGGCGCGACCCCGCGACGCCCTGCGTCCTGTGATAGGTAAGAAATTCTTACACAGAGACGCACAGAGCCGGCTCAGAGATACACAGAGGGGGGGAAACTCCGTGTGTATCCGCGCGTATCCGTGAACCTCTTCGCAACTGAGTGCGTCTTACCTCGCGCGGCCGGCGCGCGTGTTGACGGAAAGGCGCTTCCCGCTATACTTGCCGGTGGGAGGAAGCGTTGAGAGAAAAACGGTCGGGAGCCGGTTGGTTTCTGTTCATTGTGGCTACCATCGTCATCCTGGGCGGCGCCTGGCTTTACTTGGGTTGGCAATCCAGCCAGCGGGTGTTTCCCGCCGGGCTGACGGTTGCCGGACTCCCCATGGGTGGGATGACGCAGGATCAGGCCATCAATGCGTTGGTTGACGCCTACGCTTCGCCGTTGATTGTCCACTATCACGATCAGGAAATCCTCCTGGTCCCCGAGATGGTCGATCTCACCCTTGATATCGACGATACCCGCGCCAATCTCGAAACCGTGCTGCTGGCCCAATCCGGTCCCCAGGGATTCTTCAACTACATCCGCGACACGTTTCTACAGCGCGAGATACCGCCGCAGGACATCCGACCCATCCTTGACTACTCCCGCGCGCGGATCGATGCCTTCTTGAAGCGCACGGCCCAGGAATACGACCACCCGCCGCTGGAGCCGGTGCCGCTGCCTGATGCCGGCGCCTTCCGCCCGCCGCAGCCGGGCACCGAGTTGGATGCGGAGGCCTCGCTCCCTGACTTGATCACGGCCCTGCTTTCTCCCACGATCCAGGAGGTCGCCCTGGTGGTCGAGATCACGCCGGTGGGCGATGCGTCGATGGACGTGTTGGAGCAGGCGCTCCGGGGCCGTCTGGAGGACTTCAACGGCATTCCCGGTATCTTTGTCAAGAACCTCGATACCGGACAGGAACTCTGTTTTAATTGCGGCGTGGCCTTTTCCGGTCTGAGCACGCTCAAGATCGGCATTGTGCTCGATCTCTACAAAGCGTTAGACACGGCGCCGGATACCGAGGTCTCCGGCCTGATCCGGGCCGCCTTGACCGAGAGCGACAACGCTGCGGCGAACTTGATTCTGCAGGAGATTGGGGCCGGGGACCCGTTTACGGGCGCGCTGCGGGTGACCGACTTCCTGAGCAATGATCTGGGCCTTACGAGCACCTTCCTGGCGGTTCCTTATGACCTCAAGGAGGGGATCGAGCCGCCGGGTTGGACGACGCCGGCCAATTCCCGCGCTGCTTTCTTCACCAACCCGGATCCCTATATCCAGACGACGCCCATGGAAATCGGGTTGCTGTTGGAATCCCTGGTGTGGTGTTCCCAGGATGCCGGCTTCCTGCGTCTCATCTTTCCCCAGGCGTTGAGCGCCGGGGAGTGCCAGACCATCCTGGCCTATATGGAGCAGAACCGCATCAAGACGCTGCTGGCGGAAGGAATGCCGGAGGGGACGCGGATCGCGCACAAGCACGGGTGGACGGGGGAAACGCATGGCGACGTCGCCGTCGTCTACAGTCCCGGCGGGACCTTCGTGCTATCGGTCTTCCTCTACGAACCGGACTGGTTGATTTGGGAGGAGAGCGCGCCGACCTTCGCCGACCTGGGGCGCCTGACCTACCGGTTCTTCAACCCGGAAGCCGCCCCCTAGCACACATAACCGCAGGACCCAGGCGGAGCGTGCTTGATGACGCTACCGCAAGAAGTGAGCAGTCGCCGCAGCGGATCCCGCTACCTCCTACAGTGCTGAGGGCCGAGCGCTATTTCGCCTGCGCGACAACGAACCCCAGCTGCCGGACGATGGCCTGTCCTTCGCTTCCCAGAATCCATTGCGCGTAGTCACGCAGCGCCCCTTGGGGTTCCTGGGCGGCGATGAGATAACAGTCCCGCGTGAGCGGGTAGACGCCTGCCGCCAGCATCTCCGGCGCCGGTGGAATCCCGTCGAGGGGGGTCACGCGCACGCCCTCTGCTAACCGCGCCGTCGAGACATAACCCACCGCCAGTTGATTCTCCGCCACCAAGGTGAGCACCGCTTCGGTCGTGGGGGCCACCAGCGCCGTCAACGTCACGGGAAACTCGCCCATGACCTGGCTTTGGAGCAGCGAAAAGTCGCCGGACGCATCCTCCCGGCTGACGATCTGGGGCGCGCCCGGCAGCCCGCCCCAAGGTTCCCAGGTCTCGACCCGGCCCTGGAATAGCATGCGCAGCTGCGCCAACGTTAAGCCGGGAAGCCCGTTCTGCCCGTTCACGACAATCGCCAGGCCATCGCGGGCGAAAGGCGCAACCCACGCCCCCTCCGGAAGATTTGCGGGCAGCCAGCTGACCGCTGCCAGATCGATGCCCTCCTGCGCCAGTGCGGCGCCTGCCAGGGCATCGGCCCGGCGCACGAACACAATTTCGGCGCCGGGGTGGGAGCGCTGGTAGGACGATAGCAGCGCCCGCATTACCGGTTCCAGCGACTCCGGCGCGGCCACGCGAATGCGCACCGGTTCTCCGGTGGTGGGAGCCGCTGTGGGGGTGGGCACCAGGGGCGCCGGGGTGCAGCCCGCCGCCAACATGATCATTGCCAGCACGAACCCTGCAATCCGGCGATTCACCCCAGCACTCCCGCCAGCACCAGTGTCCCCAGCAGCGCGCAGTAGGCTGCGAAAGGCCACAGGTTTCGCCGGCGCACCAAGGCCAGCAGCCCCGCGATCGACGCGAAGCCGGTCAC
>JAFGNR010000097.1 GCA_016926915.1 Anaerolineae bacterium | reverse complement strand
GTCGCGGCGCTCTCCAACCCGGATGTGAGCGGCGGCGCCTTCCAGACGCTGATTCTGCCGGCCAACTGGATGCTCAAAATCCGCAACCGGTGGGTATTCCCGCCGCGCTGGCACATAATGTTTGGCGATCAAGTGCAGTTCATGCGAAGAGCCACGTTCGAAGCCGTGGGAGGGTTTCCGGAAATCCCCTTGATGGAAGACGTCGAGATGTCGCGGGCCTTGCACCAGGCAGGGCGCCTGGTGCGCATCGATGCACGCCTGCGCGTGATCACATCGGGACGCCGCTTTGCTGAGCGCGGCTATCTGCGGCAGTCGCTTCAGAATGGGCTCAACATGTTTCGCTACCTTGTCTGGGGAGCCTCCCCGGAAGCCATCGCGAAAGTCTACCGGTCAAGCCGGGAAGTGACAGAATGACCCGCCCGCAAGATCTACACATACCGCGCCGCCTTATCGTCTACGCCAAACGCCCGTTGCCCGGCTACGCCAAGACGCGACTGGGCGCGACCCTGGGGGAAGAAGCGGCGGCCGGCGTTTATTCACGTCTGCTCTACGCTTACCTTCTCGATCTGGTGAGTACCGCGCTGCCGGCCACCCACCTCGTTCTTTCCGTAGCCAATCCGGCCGATGTGGCGTTTTTCGCAGGGGCCTTTCCCGAAATCGAAGTGTGCCCGCAGGTATCTGGAGATCTGGGGATGCGGATGGCAGCCTCCTTTGCCGAAGCCTTTTGGGAAGGGGCAGAAGAGGTGGTGCTTACAGGCAGCGACATACCCGCACTTGAATCGAAGCTCATCATGATAGCATTCGAACGCCTGGCAACCCACGACGCCGTCATTGGACCGGCTGCCGATGGCGGCTATTACCTCATCGGCATGCGCAGCCCCGGCGCAGACCTGTTCCGGAACATTGCCTGGAGCACCGATCGCGTGCTCTCTCAAACCGAGGCGCTGGCCCAATCGTTGGGGCTCTCGCTGGGTCGCCTACCCACGTTACACGATCTGGATACTGCTACAGCCTACGCGCGCTGGCGGGCACACCGGCGTCCGGCATGAGCGGGGCCTATACGACGGACTACCGCTCGCCCAACGTCAACGCCAGGTTTCTGGCAAGCGGCGTGAGGTGGCGATCCAGAAGTGCATCCAGGTCCAGGTCAGGCGTGCGCACCACGTCGCGCCAGATATCGGCGAGTGTCGTCACCAGACGATCCTCCGTTAGCCCCCAGAGCGGCACCGGCTGGAATGACTGGGCGGTATCGAATTCCCCGGCGAGATCACAAAACAGGCGGTGTGACCGGTAAAGATCAGGTTGCAGCGCTGCCGGTTTGGCCGGGAACAGTCCCGCCTGCGGGGCATACGTGCGCAGGAATGGGACGCCGGTCAAATACTGAATGAGGGCGTGCGCTTCCAACTTGCGCGCCGAAGGGCGCCAAATCACCAGGTGGGATCCTCCTACGATGGGAATGCCAGGCGGCAACGTGACGCCAACGCGGGGCAAGAGAACAGAAGGCAAGCGTGGATCGTGCAGAATCCATGGTCCACCTAACGTAGCAGCAGCGCGCCCCTCGCAGAACAACGCGTCGGTCTGTTCGGCGCTCAGATTGCAGGCTTCGGCGGGCATGTATCGGGCCAATCTGAAATGAGCTGTCAACCCCCGGCGAGCACGCGGTTGATTGAACAACACACGTCGTCCGTCGTCGCTGAGAAACCGTCCCCCGGCGCTCCATACCCAGACGGCCGCATTATGCAGCAACACCGACGTGCGCAGCATTGGCACAACCCAGGGAATCGCCACACCCTGGGCTTGCAGCGCCGCCAGGGTACGTTCCAACGCATCCAGGGATTCGAAGGCTGTCGCCTCTTCGATGCCTGCATCTTCCAACCAATCGCGGCGATAGAACAGCAGCCGCGCTTCAGCGAGCCAGGGCACCGCCCACACCTGGCCCAAATCCGCCGGCAATACGCTCCGCGACAGCGCCGGAATGAACTCGGCAGGCTCTCCGAATAAACGAAACTGGGCGGACGAGAAAGGGTGCAGCTCTTCCATACCGACAAAATCTCGCAGCCACGAACTGCCGATTTCTGCTACATCCGGGCCTTTACCATAAATAGCCGCGCGAACCAGATGCGACCAGGCGTGATCCCAGTCCATGATTCGCAAGTTTACGCGAATTCCGGACTGGCGCTCGAACTCCGCCAACGCGGCCTGCAACCCCGTGGCTTCCGGAGAATCAACTGACATGACCCAAAACTCAAGTTCCGACATCGCCGCCCCCCTAGCGAAATGCATCATCCACCGGGTTCCCCATCATCACCAGAACACGATGGTTGCGTTCCGGTGAAAGAAGAGGTACCACATTTGTCACGTGCTCCTCGCCGTCAACCCACATCGCCGCGACCCCTTTCGTGACGTGATCGGGGTTACGCACGGTGATGTCGTAAACCGTCCCCCGAAATTCCCGGCGTATCGTGAAGCCATCCCAGGAAGAAGGAATACAGGGATCGATCTCCAGCCCCTCATAGGTGGGGCGAATCCCCAGGATGTAGCGGGTGGCCGCCTGGTACATCCACGAAGCAGTCCCCGTAAGCCAGCTGTTGCGCGCCAGGCCAAATTGCGGGTGTTCGTCGCCCAGAATATTCTGCGGGTAAACGTACGGTTCACACTCGTAGGTATCGATGTCGTCGTTCATGGCTGCCGGATTGATCTGAGTATAGTAGGCAAAAGCGCGATCTCCCCGCCCCAACATCGTCTCCGCAATCATCACCCAGGGATTAGCATGCAGGAAGATGCCGCCATTTTCCTTGGCGCCCGGCGGATAGGTGGTGACGCCGCCCTTGTCGGGATCGAAGCCGTCGTATCCAGGGGTGCTCAACTTGATACCGCGCGTCGTGTTGAGCCATCGGAATACCGAATCCAGCGCCAATTGCGCCCGTTCCGGGCTGGCAAATCCCGATATCACGGACCATGACTGGGCGTTGGTAAAAATCTTTCCCTCGGTATTGGTATGGGAGCCAATGGGATTTCCTTCGCGGTCGAAATACCGCGCGTACCATTCACCGTCCCAAGCGCCGGCTTCCACGCGAGCCTGCATCTCCTCGTAACACAGATGATAAGCCGACGTTGCGTCGACATCCCCAAGATGTTCCGATAGCGCGATCATTTCCAATAAAGCGCGACCATAGAGGAAAGCATTGAACAACGATTCAGCCCCTGTACGCAGGTTGACCGTATCGTTCCAGTCGGCAAACCCCGCCAACGGCAAGCCATGCTGGCCCACGTGGGCGCGGGTGAATGCGATAGCCCGGCGCAGATGTTCCAGCACCGTCGCGGATTCCAGAGGTTGCTCATG
>JAFGNR010000393.1 GCA_016926915.1 Anaerolineae bacterium | reverse complement strand
GGCGCCTGGACGCGGCTGCGCGAAAGCCTGACCGCCATCTGCACGTTTGCCGCCCACTATGGGATGCGCATCGCCATCGAACCGGCGGACCGTTACGAGACCGACCTCATGAACACCACAGGGGACGCCCTGCGCATGATCGACGACCTGGGGTTCGAGAACCTGGGCGTGTTGTTCGACACGGGACACGCGCTGGTGGTGGGAGAATCCACACCGAAGGCTATCCGCACGCTGGGCGACCGGCTGTTCCACGTCCACGTGGACGACAACCAGGGGCAGCGCGACCAACACCTGGCGCCTGGGGAAGGGCTGGTGGATTTCGATGCCTTCCTGGATGCGCTGGACGGAATCGGATACGAGGGGTTCCTGTGCGCCGAGCTGGGGTGGGATTACACCATCGATCCCGACCCGCCGGCGCGGGAGACGGCGGCCTTCCTGCGAGCGCGCCTCGCCGCCCGCTGACCTTGCACCACGAGGGCCGGCAGATGCCGGCCCTCGTGGTCACTCTCAAGGGAGCAAACGCTGCGCGCGCACATGGGGATAGACCCGGTGCAAGCAAAAGCCCTCCGCATACGCCACACCGCACTGCCGCCCGCGTAAACGCGCCAGGAGCAGCATGTCTTCCAGCGGATTGGCGGCCGTGCGGGCTTGCAGTTGATCGAATTGGCTCTGGTGCTGTTGGAGCATTTCCCGTTTGACGTCAATCACGCCGGAGATATCGACGTAAAGTTCCGGTAGGAAGCCGATACCAAGATAGGTTTCCATGTGATAGACCACGGGCGCTTCGGGTAGCGCAGGTCGCGAGGTGGCGTATCCGAACGAGGTCGCGACGTAGGCCGCATCGCTGACCAGCGCAGACGTCGCCCGGTGGTCGGGGTGATAATCGTCCGGCGCGTGGGTGATGACCACGTGCGGCGCCGTCTCTCGGAGCAGCGCCACCACGGCCCGCCGCAGTTCGTGCGTGACGAAAACTTCGGAATCCAGCGCCTCCAGGTCCGCGTAATGGGCGCCGATGGTCGCCGCCGCGCGTTCGGCCTCGGCGCGCCGCACGCGGATCGTCTCTTCACGACTCAGCAGGCGACTTCCCTTGTCGCCGCGCGACACCGAAGCCAGCCACACCTCGCTGCCCGCCTGCCGGTATCGCGCCAGCGTCCCCCCGGCCCACAATTCGACGTCATCGGGATGGGCGCCGATGGCGACGACGCGGGTCACGGTCAACGCGTCCGCCACTGCCCCACCTCGACGGGCGCGCCGTCGCGGATCGAGGCTTCCGCGGCAATCGCGATGACAGTGCCGTCGACGACGGCCTCCACCGTGGTCAACAGCGGTTGGCCTGATAACACTGCGCGGAAAAAGCCCGCGTGTTCCTCGACAAAGCCGATGTGCACCGCCGCGTCCACTTGCAACGGCGGAACCCGGAACACAGTCAAGTTATTGGCCTCTTTGCGCAGATGACGTATCCGGTGGACGGTCTCGATCTCGGCGGCGGTTTCGCGCTGCCAGACAAGGATTTCATGGGTCTGGAGGCGCGTCTTGAGCATGCCCCGGTCGCCGAGGATGCCGAACTCCAACGCGTCTTCGGTCCCGGTGGGAGCAAACAGCGAGAGCAACAGATTTCCCCGGGCGCCGTTCTCGAACTCCACCGTCACCGCAGCGTGGTCGATAACCTCGTGCGCGTCGCCGGTGACCTGGACAACAGATCGAGATCCGGTCGCGAAGACACGGGTTGGGGCAGCATCCACCCACCAGCGCATGAGATCGAAGTGGTGGCAGTTCTTGTCCACCAACGCCCCACCCGACCGCCGCTGATCCTGAATCCAATTGTCGATCTTGGGAAGAAACGGCCCCCGAAACTCCTTACACCAAACCAGATGGGGCGCGCCGATCTGTCCCGAGGCAACGATACCCCGGATCGTCTGCATATACTCTGCGTAGCGCAGTTCGCATCCGATCATCACGACACTCCGGGCCTGTGAAGCCGCGTCCAGCACCCGGCGGCACGCCTCGATCGTGGTCGCCACGGGTTTCTCGGCAAAAACGTGCAGCCCGCGCGCCAATGCCGCCAGGATCATCTGGGCGTGAAGATGATTGGGCGTCGCGATGAAGACGCCATCCAGCGCTTCCTCCGTCAGCATACGCCGGTAATCGACGTAGCGTGCAGCCCCGGGCGCCAGCGCGCCGGCCGCCGCCAGCTCGTCCGCATCGGTATCGCACACGGCAGCGACGTGCGCGACGTCAGAAAATCCTACTTGGACCACCTGAATGTGGCCCTTGCCCATCAGCCCTGTACCGATGAACCCCAGGCGAAGTTTCCCCACACGTCCCCCTTTACTTCTTACGGATGATCGACTCCCCGCGAATCAGCTGCGCCACGCCGCCGCCAAAGAAAGCCACCGACGTTCCCAGCGCCACAACCTGGTGCAGCGTCCAGATGTCATCCTCCAGCGTGATGACCAGACTCACCGTCACGGCAAGAGCAATCCCCAACCCAACGCCCGCGTAAATCCACCCGTTCCGCCGTACCCGGACTGCCTGGTCCGGCGTGTAGTCCTCAGGGGTCGTTCGAAACAACCGTTCGTTCTCAGCTTGCTCCCCGGTATAGGAGCGTCGGAAGGCGCCGGCAAACGAGGACAGATCGTGGACATCCGCCCCCAACTCCTCGCGCAGCGACGGCATTTGCGAGACCTGACGCATGGGAATCACGATGACCATCCAAGTCGCCGACAACGCCATGAACGTCCAGAACGCGGCCCAGCCGGCAGATCCCAGCGTTTGTTCGAAATACCCAAACAAACCGGCGCCCGTGAGCGCCCACACGATCAACAGGAGCGCGCACACCGCCAACAGCACGACCGCGAGGGTCTGATAGGTGCGTTTGGAAAGAAAACGCTGCATGGGATCAAAGCACGACGCCGGGAGAGGCGGCAGTAGCGCGGTCGGTGATCACGCTGTAGTCCGCGTGGCCCCGAATGTAGGTTACGGGATAGTCGTCGCCGGGAGCGCCCAGCACCGCCAGCCGCAACACCGTGTTCGCCCAGTCATAGACCCCGTCGTTGCGGCAGTACAGCCGAATACGGCGCGCCCCGAGAATCTGGCGCATGCCCAACGTGTAAGCCTTGTGGGGAAAGCCCTCCAGGTTCCCACCAACGCCCGCCCGCACCGCATTGATCGTCACCGTATAGGCGTTGAGATAGACGAGCCGGGGACCGGTTTCGGATACCTGCGGCTCCGGTTCGTTGAACGCTAGGTGCCCGTGGATGCCGATGCCGCCATAGCAGGTATCGATACCGCCCAGCGCGTCGATACGCTGCGCCAGCGTGTGGATGTTCATCTCGTCGGGGAAGACCACCTGGTCCGGCGGCGGCGCCAGTTCCGGCGCCAGGCGGGAGAAAAACAAGCGCTCCATGGTTCCCTTGAAACTGAGAGGATGACCTGCCGGAAAGGCGCACCCGGTGTGATCAGCGTATTCATCCATGAAGAAGAACCAACACGTCCGCAGCGAAATTCGCTCGCGGTTCACCCATTCTGCCAGGATCGGGTAGCCGCCGGTAGGCCCCACCGGCAGAATCAACCGGGTTGGCGCCCCGGCGGCGGCGCGCGTCTTGATCTCGGCGACGACTGCGCCGGCGAAGTGTTGGTGGAGCGCCTCCAACGATTCCAAGATGACCAGATGACCGGCGCAGCGGGCGGCAAGCGCCTCAGGAGATAGCGACAGGAGCATCCGGACTTCAGCATGGCGGTTCATGCTGCCTCTTCGAGCGCTTGGCGGCGCCGCGTCATGGCGTCGCGTAGCCGCGCGGCATCGGCGGGATAGGTTTTGTAATAGCCAAACCAGCAGAGAAACAGCACAAACCACGAAAGCGGCACGCAAACCAGCATCATGGCGGTAAGGCCATAGGTCTCCGCCAGCCACCCCGCCAGGAAGGCCGAGAGCGCCGACAGCCCGCCCTCGATGGCAGCGGTGATGGCCCAGGCCGTTCCCCGCAGCTCTGGGCGAAGCACCGCCTGGAGAATAGGATCGCGCCCGCCTTTGCCCGCCCACCCGATCATACAGCCCATCAGCAGCGCTACAATCATCAGCGGGACGAAGCCCAGGGGCACGCTGAACAGCACCACCGTCATCCACACCCCATTGAAGATCGAAAACTGCGACACGATGATCCGCCCGCTGTTGGGATAACGTTTGTGCATCCAGTCGGCAATCAGGCCCCCGACCGTCTGCGCCACCGCCTGCCCGACAATGATCACGGCAAAGACCATCGGCGCGCGCCCCTGCGGAATCCCGCGTTCATCGACCAGCCACGTCACCAAATAGGCGCCCATGACCACCCAGGGCGTGACCCCGAAAATACCCTGTAGAAAGGTCACCCACATGGTCGGGATCGCCAAAATCTCCTTGAGATCCGCCGGCTTGATCCGGAAGCGCTGGGCAGACGCCTCGGTGATGACGCCGGCAAGCTCCGGCTCTGCCGCGCCGCGCGGCGGCTCTTTGACGAAGAGCGCAATCACGACGCCCGAGAGCACGCTGGCCCCACCCAGGAAGAAGAACCCCCACCGCCAGCCGAATCCCGGCGCCTCGACCAACCACCCCAACGTCAGAACGCTGATAATCACGCCGACAAAACCAATCGAACCCAGAAGGCCATTGGCGCGCCCCCGCTCCTCCGGGCCGAATAGATCGGAGATGATAGAGAAGGTTGGCGGCAACAGGCAGCCCAACCCCAGACCGGCGATGATGCGAATCCAGAAGAGCTGCGTGTAGCTCATGGCGAACCCGCAGGCTAATGTCCACAGCCCCCACAATCCGGTTCCAAAGACGATAATCCACTTCCGGCTGATGCGGTCCGAAAGGAAGCCCCAGAACGGCGCGCTTATGGCTTGCAACAGATTGCGCCATCCTGCGATGCGTCCCAGACCGCCGTAGCCGAAGTTGAGCGCGTCGCGGATCGCCGGGAACAGCGTGGACATCGCCTGCCCCTCCCCCTGGTCGACGAAATAACCAAAGGAAAGCGCCAGCAGCGTGCGCCAGCGCCCGGTATGTTCGCCGGATGTCTCCCGGGTATGTTCCGGCGTGGTAAGGGACCGATCTTCAGGTGGATGGGTCATCGTATTGGACTCCTTGTGGGCTAGATGTCACACTACCGTTCTGTGAAGAGGCATCCACGCGACTACAGCCAACCCCGCACATTCGCGCGGACTATGGCATCCTGCTCATCCAACAGCATCGCCAAACGACGGGCGACGTCAGGCTCCGACGCGCTCAGATCGTAGGATTCATCAGGATCCCGCGCCAGGTTGAACAGGAAAGGCCCCTGGTGCAGGCTCGCGTAGCCGCCGTTGTCCGTCATGTGACGGCGTAGATATTTCCAGTCCCCGCGTCGAACGCCTAGCAGACGGTTCCCCTTGTAATAAAAGAGCGTTTCGTGGCCCTCGCAGGACTCGCCTTTGAACACCGGCAGCAAGTCTAGCCCATCGACGATGCGATCACCGGGCAGCGAAACCCCGGCAATGCCCAGACACGTAGCAAACAGGTCGAAGTTCATGCTCACGGCGTCAGATACTACCCCCGGAGGAATCACGCCGGGCCAGCGGGCCACCAGGGGCATGCGAAAGCCGCCCTCGAAGGGCAGATTTTTGCGTCCCCGCATGCCGCCGGGACTGCCTTCCCACCACGGCCCGTTGTCGCTGGTGAAAACCACCAGCGTCCGTTCGTCGAGATCCAGGTCGCGCAGCGTCTCGAGAATTTGTCCTACACTCCAATCGAGCTCTTCCACACAGTCGCCGTATAACCCGGCCTCGGAGCGCCCTCGAAACGCTTCCGAAGCGTGCAACGGCACGTGTGGGAACGGTTGGGCATAATAGAGGAAGAAAGGCCGCTCCCGATTTGCCGTGATAAACGCTACAGCTTCCCGGGTGAGCAACGGCGTAAGTTGGCTCTGATCCACCGGCGGGGGAATCGCCAGTTCGTCGTCTCGGAAAATGGCGTAAGGCTCCATATCATTGCTGAAATAGGCGCCCAGGAAGGCGTCGAAGCCGTTCTCCGTGGGCCGGTGGGGCGCGGTATCGCCCAGGTGCCACTTGCCCAGGAGCGCCGTGCGATACCCGCGACGCTGCAGCAGCTCTGGGAGCAACGCTTCGTCCTGTGGAATGCCCCGCACACCATAAGGGTAGACGCCCCCCACATTGAAGACGAGGTCCATGAAGGAGGCTGCCGGATACAGCGGCATGGTGACCAGTGTGCGTACCGGATACCGTCCTGTCATCAGGCTGGCCCGCGAGGGCGAACAGAGCGGCGCGGCCGCGTAGGCTTGCGTCATCAACGCGCCCTCGCGTGCTATGCGATCCACGTTTGGCGTGCGAATCGCTTGCGCCCCGTAACAGCCTAAATCCCCATAGCCGAGATCATCGGCGGAGATCAACACGATATTGGGGAGCTGCGCCGAATCGGCCGGCTCGACGCGATCCAACAACGCCCCAGTACGCGCGGCATCGAAATCGCGCCGCACGGCGTTGCGCACCGCGCGTCCCCCGGCTCCGCCCGCGAGAAGTACCCCACCCGCCGCCAACGCATATCGCAATAAGTCCCGACGCGTGAACGTGTGTCTGCTAACATCGGTAGGCATCGGATCCCTCCATAAACCACTCAAAGAACCCTCACTCCGATGGCCGTCAACCCGGACCCCGCATGAATGATCGAGATGATAGCTAGAGTGTATGCGAAAGCCCCAGAGGCGCAATTCCTGAACGAATGGCGGATGGCTTTTCCGCCAACCGCCAAGGACGCCAAGGAGAAAGCGCCGCCTCTCGCTTGTGCGTCCAGGGAATCGCCAGATCCCTGCCTTCAACATGGCCGCACTGCCCCCTTCACAAGAGGTGTTTCGCCTAATTCCGCATAATCGGTTATACTTGTAGCTATCTGATCATGAGTCCTGGTCCCTTAACGGTGCTATTACTCTGCTGCGATTTGACACACATGCCGCCTGGCTCAATCCGCGAATTTGATGGCTTTCGGGACGAAGCGCGAAATGGAGCCACCTGAAGGAGACACTAGCATGGAAATTGATCCCACCACCGATCAACATTACTTGCAACAGCTAGACAGAATCATATCCACAGCTTCCAAAGCGAACCGCCAACGGCTGACAACATATGTGCGTAGATACATGTCTCCCCTGCTCATCGATGAACTGTTTGAGCAAGGAAAACTTGGTATGCTCATGGAAGCGAAAGAAATCGCCAGAGCTACCGTTGTGATTGCGGATGTGCGTGGCTTCACACCGCAAACACTAGATTACGAACGCAGGGGACGGAGTCTGCGTCAAGTGGCAGAATTGCTGGAAAAATTCTTTGATGATGCTCTCGAGACCGTATTCGAGTACAAGGGGATCATGGGAGAGTTCTCTGGCGACAAGTTCGTGGCCATCTTTGGAATGCCCGTTCCGCAACCTGATGACACAGACCGCGCCGTCATGTCGGCAATAGAAATCTACGATAATGCAATCCGACTCAATCGACATCTGCGGATGACGAGGCAACACCATTTGGCGTTTGACATCGGGATTGGCATCAGCACAGGCGGCCCCGTCTGGATTGGCGATATCGGGTCAGATTGGCGCCGGGAACTAACGATGATCGGTACAACCATCAACCTGGCGGCCAGAGTCGAAGAGCTAACCAAATCGGAAGAATTCCGAGGAACCCCAGGCTACAATATCATCATGACCGAATCGACCACCGACAGCATTACCCCAAAGGTCAAGCAATATCTCAATCTGCAAGACTTTCCCCCGCGCCAACTACGGGGCCTGGGAGAAATCAAATACCGGCTCTACAAACTCGTCGGACACGATCGAAAAAACATCTCGGTCATTCGGTACCGTATCGATACAGCAACACAGGCAGTCGTCGACGCCATTGCCCAAACGATAGAAAGCATCCAGGAACGCGAGGAAGCTTTCCGCCTGGGCATGACCTTGCAAGATATTGGACAAGCTATTTCCTCATCTCTCCAGCTAGATGATATTCTAGAATCGGTGATGGATGGCATCCAGGTGTTTCTGTATTCGACGACAGCCTCTTTGTTGCTCATTGAAGAAGGTTCAAATCGACTGCGCTTCAAAGCTGTCCGCCCAAACAAGAATATGCCGGCCTTAAAATCCTTCGAAGACAGGTTGGTCATCGGCACCGGCATCGTTGGCTACGTTGCAGAGACCGGAGAATCCCTGTGCTTATATGATGCCCAGCGTGACCCGCGCTTCTATTCCGGTCCGGACACTAAAACGGGATTCGAGACCCGCTCCGTGCTCTGCACCCCCATCCGGTTGGAGGATCGGATCATCGGGGTAATCCAGGTAATTGACAGTCAAGAAGGCAAGTTCAGTCCCAGCGACTCGCAGATCCTGGAGGCCATCGCGGCCTTCACTGCCAGCGCCATCCGCAATGCACGCCAACACGCAGAAGTAGCCGAAGCCGAAATGCTGGCAGCAATGAGTATCGTCACCAGCGATATCGCGCACATGCTCAAGAATGATGTAGGATTGATCCAGATGGCTTCCCAATCGCTGCTCACGAAACTGAATACCCCTGAGACCGATCTATCCCCGGATTATCTCCGCAGAAAAATAGAACGCATTTCCAGAAAAGCCGATGATCTCCTCAACACTATGGAAGACATCCGCTCACCATTCTCGGATTTGAACCTGGAAGAAACCAACCTGCGAGATTTGCTGGAGTCAACCCTGCAGTCGGTTTTGACCAAAACCGGGCAGAGCGAGTCGATAACTATACGACGAAGTTATCGCGATCTGCCGCCCATCAGAACAGACAAGACCCGGCTCTCCGCCGTTTTCTTCAAGATCATTGAAAACGCCATCAAAGCCATGGAAGGGCAAGACAACAAGATGTTGATCCTGGATCTATGGCAGCCAGAGCATTCTCATATACGCGTAGGTATCGCCGACACCGGCCCAGGTATCCCCCCCACAGAAAGGTCAGCCTTGTTTCGTCCGGTGTCCCGGCACATGAATGCGCAGAGTAAATCGGCAAACGGCGGATGGGGATATGGGTTATGGTCATCGCGCCTGTTCGTCAAAGTTCTAGGCGGCATCATTTTCCTGGATGAAGTGTATTCTGATGGAACTCGTATGATCGTCGACCTGCCCATTGAGCCGGTTTCGCTGGGACTGGAAACATGAATCCACGGAAAAGAGCGCTGATTGTGGATGATGTTAGCGACTGGCGCGAGGAAATCAAGGAGCTGCTTCAGGATAAAGGTTTTGCGGTTGTCACAGCCAGCGACAAGCAGGCTGCCCTATCAGCCGTGAGCCAAGAGAACTTCGATTTCGCCATCGTCGATGTGAACCTCACCGATGAAATACACAATGTCGATGGTCTTCTCGTGTTTCGCTACATCCGAAACAATTCCCCAGAAACAGCCGTAGTTCTAATCAGCGCCCAATCCCTCAATGCCCAGGAACTCGAATTCATTCATCCCGCTAGATTTATTGAGAAGTCGAATATTTGGCGCGAACTTAGCGCGCTGTTAGACTGAGAACAAATCCATCTTTGGGGAAGCCTGCAATGAAAAAGACCGAGAGGATTCTAATCGTCGAAGATGAACCGGATTGGCAAGAAGAAATGGCAGAAGTTCTAGCGGGATATGATATTCTGACCGCCGGCTCCGTGGGGGAAGCGTGCCGTTGCATTGAAGACGCGGATCTTACCATCGATCTCGTCATACTCGATTTGGGACTATCCAAAGTTACCGGCATCAACAGCGGATTAACGGTTCTGGCCTGCCTCCAAGACCACCGGTCTGAGGTACCCTGTGTGATTTTCACAGGACGCGAGTTGCCAATGCGCAAAGCTGCCCAGCTGTTTCAGCAATACCATGTCTTTGAAGGACTGGAAAAGCCCGCCGATATGCCGCGCCTGGCAAGTGTAGTGCACACGGCTTTGAAACAGTCAAAAACGAAAACGCGACAAAAATCCGAACTGCCTGTGGACGAACCAGGCGGCAGAGGCAAGAACCGCCAGGTATTGCCTAATCATCACGGTCTGATCATCGGTGTTGGCAACTACGAGCACCCGCGCTTTGCCAATCTTCCGGCCACAGAGCGTGATGCACAAGCCTTGATCGACGTGCTGACGGATCCTGCGTACGGCGGTTATCCTCCAGAAAACGTTCACGCTATCACCGGACCCGAAGCTACCGCAGCCAACATAGGCGCTGCAATGGAGTTCTTATCGCACGCCAGCACACCCGACGCCACCGTCCTCATTTACTTCTCCGGACATGGCGGACGCATCTATGAGCATGAGAACTGGCATACTTATCTCTGCCCACGCGAGGCTAATCCGGATGATCTATCCAATACAGCGATTCCCAGTGATCAGTTCAGCGCTGCGCTTTCCGCTATCCCGGCGCGCCGGATGATAGTCATACTCGATGCCTGTCATGCCGGCGGCTCCGCCGAAATCAAAGCCGCCAATGGCGCCCGCATCTGGAAATCCGGGTTGCCCGAATACTATTATGACGCGCTCAGCCAAGGCAGCGGGCGTGTGGTGATTGCTTCCTCAAAGGCTGATCAATACTCGCATGTGCGTCCCCAAGGCGACTTAAGTCTGTTCACGTATTGTTTGCTCGAAGCGCTCAAAGGCGAAGCAGCCATACGCGGCGATGGTATGGTACACATTCTCGACGTGTTTCATTATGTGAACGAGTCAGTACAAGCCAATGAACCTGAACAGACACCCATCCTAAAAGCCAATGACCTGGACATGAATTTTCCTATGGCTGCGGTTCCCGGCGACCTTTCCATGGCTCTGAAAACCTCACAAGCAGCGCCAGAGATTGAGACCATTCGCAAGGAGATTGTGAACGATCCCATCGCCGGCGCACAGGCTCTGAGCGAATACCTGGCAAGTCACTCCGACCTGGAAGCCAGGCGGAATGAGGTCGATCTCAAGCGCAGCCAACTTCAGGCTATCCAACACGAATTGGATCTATTCGGTCCCGATCCAGGCAAGGTAGCCGAAAAGAACCGGGCCGTTTTCTACCTGCTGCGTATTTGTCTGGAGTTGAAACAGTCGGAAGGGTAATACGATAGTGCACCCCCTGAACATGACCCGTAATTTCTAGATTGGTCACACCGGCGCCTTCTCCGCGTCACGCTACGAAAAGGAATTTTCGGATAGGCCCTGAGCCATTCGTGCAGGAGGTCGGTGATGAAATCGTTATGGGGATTCAGTATGCTGGTGCTGGCAGCCCTAGCGCTGAGCGCGTGTGGCGAGCCGGCATTGCCGGAGAACGAGGACCACGGGGCATTCCCCGAAGAGATTGCGCTTGCGACGCCGGACCCTGCCGCCGCGCTCCCCCGCCCGCTCTGCCCTGAACCTGATCCGCCTCTGGTCGCCGGGTTGGCCGTGCTGCCATCCCCGGCGATGCCCGAACCGCAAGCCCGCGCACCCTTCCGCGATCCGGTGTTCGGTACATGTGTCGTCCGCGTCACCGACCGCACCACGGACCTCCAGCCGGAGGACCGCTCCCCAGGATTGAAAAACGTCTACGCGCGGGTGCAGTCCTTCAATGCAGATGGCTCCCGCATTCTCGTCTACGCGATCGACGGGTCGTGGTATCTCTACGATAGCGCCTCCCTGCGCCCCCTGGGCCTGCTCCCCCTCTACACCGAACCGCGTTGGGATGCGGTCGATCCTGACGTGATCTACCACCTGGATGAAACGCGTCTGCTGTCGTTCGACCTGGGGACCGGCGCGAGCCGCGTGGTACATGACTTCGCTGACGATCTCGCGGGGTACGCCGCACAAGCAGTGTGGACCCGGCACGAAGGCCGCCCTTCGGCAGACGGCTGCACGTGGGGATTGATGGCGGAGGATGCATCCTGGGTTCCAACGGCGTTCCTGGTCTACGATATGGCAAGCGATGTGGCGACAGTGCGCGACGTGCGCGGCTTGCACGGCATCGAAGATGACGTCGATCACGTCACGATCAGCCCCCTGGGCGCCTATTTCCTGGCCTCGTTCGACCGGTACTGCGACCCCGGTCAATTGGGCGATGACGGTCATCCCTGCGGGCTGATGGTCTACGACCGCACGCTGCAACGGGGACGCGGTCTGCTGCGCGTCATCGGGCACTACGACGTGGCGCTGGACGCTCACGGGCGGGAGGTGGTGATCTTCCAAGATATCGACGCCGACCAAATCGCGCTACTCGACCTGGAAACCGGTCAGATCACACCGCTGTTCGACATCGACTTCAGCCACACGCCCCTTGGCTTTCACTTCTCAGGGCTGGCCTACGGGCGGCCCGGATGGGCGTTGGTTTCGACCTACAGCGGCGGGTATCCGGACGCCTACACCTGGATGGACGATCAGGTCTTCGCCGTCGAATTGCAGGCGGGCGGACAGGTAGTTCGCCTGGCGCACACCCGTTCGAAAGTCGATCAGGAAGAAGACCACGACTACTGGGCCGAGCCGCACGCCAGCGTGAACCACGACTTCACCCGGATCGTCTTCACCTCCAACTGGGGACGCTCCGGGACGGAAGCCGTGGATATGTATCTGATCACGCTGCCGGACGCGTGGGACGCGACGCCAACAGACTAAACTTATCACGCCTGCGAAGGGCGTTCCAGATCCTCCCAGACCGTGTGGAACGATCCCTCGCGATCCACACGCCGGTAAGTGTGCGCGCCGAAGTAATCCCGCTGGGCCTGCGTCAGATTTGCCGGCAGCCGCGCCGCGCGATAACCATCGTAGTAAGCCAGAGCTGCACTCATCGCCAGAGCCGGGATGCCGCGCGCCGCAGCCCATTGCACCACCTGGCGCAGCGCGCCCTGTCGCGCCGCAACAGCGTTGCCCAGCGCCGGATCGAGGAGCAAATTGGTCAGGTCGGGTGTACGCGCGAAGGCCGCACGAATCTTGTCCAGGAATCCGGCCCGGATGATGCAGCCGCCGCGCCAGATCTTCGCGATGCTCCCGTAGTCGAGATGATAGCCATACTCCTGATCGGCGGCGCGCAGCAGCGCAAACCCTTGCGCGTAGGCCGCGATCTTGGCCGCATAGAGCGCGTCGCGCACCGTCGCGACCAGGTCGTCCTTGTCCACAGCCAGCGCCGGTTCCGGTCCCGGCAAGACCCGCGAGGCCGCCACCCGTTCATCCTTGTAAGCCGAGATAAAACGCATCGTCACCGCGCCGTTGATAGTCGGGATCGGCGCGCCCAGATCCAGGGCGTCCTGGGATGTCCATTTGCCCGTGCCTTTGTGTTTCGCCTCGTCCAGAATCAGATCGACCAGCGGTTGTCCCGTCTCCTCATCAACCCGCGCCAGGATCTTGGCGGTGATCTCAACGAGATAGGATTCCAGATCACCCTCGTTCCAGGCGCCGAAAACCTCCGCCAAGTCCGCGTTGCGCAATCCCCCGCCGCGATGCAGCAGGTCATAGCTTTCGGCAATGAGCTGCATATCGGCGTATTCGATGCCATTGTGAACCATCTTGACGTAGTGTCCCGCGCCGCGCGGCCCGATGTAGGCGACACACGGCTCGCCGTCCACCCTGGCGGCAACCGCTTCCAACAAGGGGCGCATCTGCTCCCAGGCATCCCGTTGCCCGCCCGGCATCAGCGAAGGTCCCCACAAGGCGCCATATTCGCCGCCGCTCACTCCCATGCCGACGAACAGCACGTCGCGGGCCGCGAGCGCCTCCGCGCGGCGCTCCGTGGCAATGTAATGGGAGTTGCCCCCATCGATGACCAGATCCCCGGAAGCGAGATGCGGCGTGAGCGTCTCAAGGATGGCATCGACCGGACCGCCCGCCGGCGCCATCAGCAAGATACGCCGTGGCGTCTCCAGAGCGGCAAGGAATGCTTCCAATGTCTCGCAGCCCGCCAGCGCGGCGCCCGACGCTGCGAAGGTCGCCACCTTCTCGCCGTCGAGATCGAATCCCGCCACGCGATAGCCGTTCCGGGCCATATTCTGAGCCAACCGGCGCCCCATGACGCCCAGACCGATTACACCAATCGTCGCCTTCTGCATATGCACCTCTCATTCTTTTGGGACAGAGTAAACTCTTCTTTGCGCTCTCTGCGTCCTTTGCGGTTAACTCCCACTTTTTTCAATAGAGTCAGTTTTCTATTTTGACGCGCCCCAACCTGATTTCTTTACGAGTTCGAACAATGACGGAATCATACCCCGCCAAAGGCGTTGAACCCGCCATCGACCGGCGCCACCATGCCCGTGACAAAGGCAGAAGCCGGCGACAGCAACCACAACACCGTCCCGATCAAGTCCTCGGGAAGGCCAAAGCGTCCCATGGGGGTGTGATCAATGACCGCGCGTCCCCGGGGCGTCAGCTGCTCCGTCTCTGTATCGATCAGGAGAAAACGATTCTGTTGCGTCATGAAAAATCCAGGTGCGATGGCGTTGACCCGAATACGGGGCGAGTACTCCTGGGCCATGTGCACCGCCAGCCACTGTGTGAAGTTGCTGACGCCAGCTTTGGCTGCCGAATAGGCGGGAATGCGCGTCAGGGGACGAAAGGCATTCATGGACGAGACGTTGAGAATTACCCCTCCGTCGTTGTCTGCCATGGTCTTGCCAAAGACCTGGCACGGAAGCATCGTCCCCAACACGTTCAGTTCGAAAACGAAACGCAGCGCCTCTTCCGGAAGATCGAAGAACGACGCGTCGCTGCCGGTGGTCGCCAGCGGGTGATTGCCGCCGGCGAAGTTCAACAGCATGTCAACCAGCCCAAATTCCTCACGTATGACGGCCTCGGCCTGTTCCAAGGTGCTGCGTTTGAGCACATCGGCGTAGACGGCGATGCCGCACCCGGGGCCGGCCCCCATCCGTTCGATCAACCGATCTGCCAACGCCGGATCGCGATCCAGGATGGCGACGGAGGCGCCACGCGCCGCCAGGGCGCAGGCCGCCTCGCCTCCCAGCACCCCGGCCCCGCCGGTAATGGCGACGGTCTTGTGTGAAAAATCGTACCACTGCTCGATCGTTTCCGAATTCACGTTTCCCCCCACTCTCATCAGACAATTCCCTCCACCTCGATACACTCCGGCATCCCCATCAGCCTGCGAAGCGTCCTCTCAGCCTTCGGCCCGCATCTCCTGCGTCCGGCCCGAACTTCCCCGCACCACCAGCCGGGGGCGAAACAACACGTGAGACGGCCCCGCCTTGCCCGGTTCCTCTAGCCGTCCGGCAAGTAAGCGCATGGCCGCAGCGCCCACCGCATCTCGCTCGACCCGGCAGGTCGTGAGCGGCGGCGTCACCAGCGGCGCCAGGGGAATGTCATCGAAGCCCACCACCGAAACCTCCTCCGGCACGCGCACTCCCCGCCTTAGGCAGGCCTGAAGCGCGCCCACTGCCACCAGGTCGTTGAAACAAAGCAACGCGGTGAGCTCGGGATGAGCAGCCAGAAGCGCTTCGGCAGTCTGCTGCCCATCTTCGACCGTGGGCCT
>JAFGNR010000096.1 GCA_016926915.1 Anaerolineae bacterium | reverse complement strand
CGCCTCCCGGCAACCGGGCGCCATTCACGAACTGGAATGGTCGCGCCGCCCATCGGCGGCAACCGGCTTTGGCGCATCCGGGTAATAACGCCACCGCAACAGCGCGATGTCGGCTTCAGTGTTGCCCCGATGCTGCATATGTAGCGCTCCGCCTCCCGGCAACCGGGCGCCATTCACGAACCGGAATGGTCGCGCCGCCCATCGGCGGCAGCCGGCTTTGGCGCATCCAGGTAATAACGCCAGCGCAACAAGGCGATGTCGGCTTCGACATTGCCCCGATGCTGCATGTAGTGGGCATCGAAAGGGGTCTGGGCGTGCAGGCAACGTAACTTCTCGTTGTAAACCGAGGTCAGCACGCCCCGGGCGCGGGTGAAGAAATCTGCGTGATCCATCCGCTTGATCTGGGGATCCCAGTCCACAAGGCGCAGGCGCCCGGTGCGCGCAATGTAGAAATTGGGAACCTTGTCATACACGGGGAAAGGTCCAATATGGCTTCCGATAGGGCGTACAGGCGCGGCCGTCGTAGGATACAGCCCGGCAGTGCGGTAATCAGGAGCGTGAAAGTGCGGGAGCTGCAAGGCTGCCCCGCCCATAATATCGATCTCCGGGTATTGCTGCATGGCGCTGAAAGCAGCCCGCACCCCCGAATGCCGGTAGAAGACGAAGTCGTCGTCCAGCAACAGGGTAAAAGGCGTCTGCACCCGCTGCAGCCCTGCACTCCTGCCCGCCGAGACGCCGGAATCGTAGGGCAGGGTAATCCATTCGACGCCCGGTAAGGGAGCCGGCTCGCGGCTGTCATCCACGACGAGCAGACGCAAGTCCGGATAGAGCCGCCGGAGGCTTTCCACGAGCCGCGCTACCGCCCGTGGGCGCTCGAAAGTCTTGACGATTGCCGTAAGCAGCGACAGATCACCATCGCCCGGCGCCTTCTCCGGCCCTCCAAGCGTGTCCAGCACACGCACTGCGGTTAACTCCAGCGCGACGAGGGTGCGGAAGGCAATACCGGCGAAAGGGCGAAGCGGTGATTTCAACAACAAACGTCTCACGGTAGGGTGCATCAGATCTCTCCCCATAGCATCATTGGCCGTCGCGAGCAGCCAGGCTTGCACATCCTGCTTGAAGTATAGCACATCTGGCGCACTTCACGCGACGCAAGTCAGGAATCACGGCGCCAGGCTTAACTTTACGATCTTGGCATCCCTGGCGGTTCTTCAGTGCTTGAAACTGCGCTGTCCCGTGAAAACCATCGCCGCGCCATACGCATTACACGCCTCGATGACCTCGTAATCGCGGAGCGAACCGCCCGGCTGGATCACCGCTGTAACCCCTTCACGCAAGCCCACCTCGACGCCGTCGCGAAATGGGAAGAAGGCGTCGGAGACCATTACCGCGCCTCGCAAACCCCCACGGGCTTCCGAGACCATGGCATCGATCTCCAACCGCGCTGCTTCGTCCAGGTCCCGGTAAGCAGCGCCGCGCTGTTGGTAGGCCAGCCGCTCCGCCATATTGCGGTGGGCCTTGTTGCGGGCAATCTCGGCCACGCCAACGCGATCTTGCTCGCCGGCGCCTATCCCGACCGTGACCCCCTCCTTGACGTAAAGCACCGAGTTGGAGGTCACGCCCGCTTCGACCCACCAGCCGAAAAGCAGGTCATCGACCTCGGCCGGCGTGGGCAAGCGGGCGATACGAACGCGCTCCCCCTTGTGAGTCGCCTCGGCGGGGATGAGATTCTCTGCAGTACGGGTACGCGGGACGTAAGAGAGTTGGGCAATCACCGCCCCATCGATGAGGCTCTTGAAATCGACGAAACGCTCGTGCTGGAAAGTCTGCAACCGGCCCAAGTTGGCAATGCGCATCACGCGCAGGTTCTTTCGCGCCGCCAGGATCGCTACCGTTCCCTCCTCAAATTCGGGCGCTACGACGACCTCGGCATACCGCGCGGCAATGGCCTCGGCGGTCGCGCGATCCACCGGACGGTTCAATGCCACGCAACCGCCAAAAGCGGCAATGTGATCGGCGAGATCGGCTTTGACATAGGCTTCAACCAGGGTGCGCCCCATGGCGACGCCGGAGGGATTATTGTGTTTCATGACGGCGGCCGAGGGACGATCCGGCAGAAACCGGAGGATGTTGAGCGCGTTATCGGCGTCGGTCAGGTTGATCTTCCCGGGATGTTTCCCCAACTGCAACAATTCCGCATCGGATACGAGATAGCGGCCCGGTGCAATGGTCGTCACTGCGCCCAGGATGAGATTGCCGTTGACCAGACGGTAGAGCGCGGCTTCCTGCCCGGGATTCTCCCCGTAACGCAGCCCCTTCCGCTCGCCGCCGACATCCCACGTCACCTTCTCGTACACCTGGACGACGCGCCGGTCATCGTAGACGAACGCGATTTCCATGCGATCGGGGAAATGGTCCGCCACGACCGTGCGATAACTGGTCTTTAGATCCTGCTTCATGGAAGGCGCCTCCGGTAAGGTGTTCAGAGGTCCTGGAACACGTAGCGCGCCGACGACAGCGACGCCTGATGCGCCAGATAGTCCTGTATTGCCGCGTCGTACTGCGCCGTGTGGGCAAAAGCTTTCTTCGCCAGCTCGAACCGCGCGGAAAGATCGAGGGCGCCGTCGCCTTCGCGAAGTTGGGTAAGAAGCGGCGCGTAATCCGCCGGATCGACGACGGCAGCCACCCGCAGGAAGTTCTTTGCTGCTGCACGGAGCATGCACGGCCCTCCGATGTCGATATGCGCGCGCGCCTGCTCCAACGTGACGCCAGGCTGCGATACCGTCGCCGCGAACGGGTAGAGATTGGCCACAACCATATCCAGTGCCAGCGCCCCCGCGCGCGCTAGGTCTGCCTGGTGCGCCGGGTTGTAGGTTTCGGTCAGTAGCCCCAGATAGAGTTTGAAATCCAACGTCTTGACCAGCCCACCTTGCGTTTCGGGTTGCCCGGTATAGTCTGCCACAGGCGTCAAATAACGCGCCGCCTGGTCGCCAAGCAGCGACGCAAGGGCGCGAAAGGTGCCGCCTGTAGCATACAGGTGGACCTCCGGATTGATGGCGATCAACCCCGGAATGAGCACATCCAGATGAGACTTGTCGGATACACTGACCAGCACCCGCCGGATTGCCACCCGGTTGTCCACCTGCTCCACGATATTAACCATCCGATCGCCTCCCCGATTGTGCTTTTGTTTCACCCCGGCAACCGCATCATACCCACGCCCGTTGGGGATGTCAAATCCTGACGATTGTGTGCGCATGTACACCAGCGACCCGGAAAATCGCCGCAACAAACCGCCCCACCGGGGGTATGAATTCATGAAAGGCATCACGCATGACAGGAGGAACGATGAAAACGAATTCGTTCGGTTTGCAGCTGTTGTTCTGGCTGGTTCTGGGTGCGTTCTCGACGTTTTTCGCCGAAGTTACCTGCGGATCAGATCCAATGCCCTTCTTCCACACGTGGGGACTCCTGGTGGTGTTCCCGTTGTACACCTTGCACACCCTAGCGCTGGCTTACCTCGTGTTCACCTACGGACGGCCGCATTGGACAGCGCTATTTGCAGCCGGCATCCTCTTCGGCCTCTACGAAGCGTACATCACTAAGGTGATCTGGTCCCCCTTTTGGGGACCACCGCTCTTCGAAATCGGCGGCATTGCAGTGATCGAAACGCTCGTCCTGACCCTGTTCTGGCACCCACTGCTATCCTTCTATCTCCCCCTCTGCGCGGCGGAGATCACGTTGACCGGTTCACGCATCGTCGCCGGCTATCTCCCCAGGCGCCTCCGGGAACGGTTGGCGGACCCGCGAGTGCGCAGCCGGCGGGTCGTGCTGACGATGGCGCTCCTCGGGGTCCTTTCAGGGGCAAATGCCGCTTCTCCGGAAACCGCGTTGCTTTCGGGTCTGGCAACGACCTCCACATTGCTCGTGCTCACCCTGGTATGGCGCGCCATTGCCGGCGCCACACCGCCATCCATCGAGATGCTGCTGCCGAACCGTCGCCAGTTCACCGTCCTCGCAGCCTTGTTGCTTCTGATGTACGGCAGCCTCGGCGTCATGCTGAATCTTGAAGCGCTTCCCGGCTTTGTCCCACAGGCCCTCGTGTGGGGATGTTACGCGGCGGCCATCGCTTTGCTGAGAACGAGCCTCAAACACTCCCGAACGCTTCCACCATCCGTGACGCTCCCGCTTCCCCGGCCCTCGTTGTGGAGACTGCTGAAATTGGCGACCGGGTACACGGCCATCAGCACTGCCGTAGCGCTGATCACTACGGAGGCTCTCCACGTGATCGTTGGCCTCACGCTCTGGGGTATCGCCACGGTGACAGGGCTGACCTTGCTCGTTCAGAGTATCAGGTACCTGCGCAGATTTGGGATGAACCTGCCGCACACAGCTACACCTCACGAGATCAGAGAATAGCTGGCCTGCACATCGCACACAAGCACGGACTTTTCCCTCGCGGGGCAAGTCCGTGTTGCGCAGCTGGCCCAAGACGGCAACTGAACGCTTACGGTCGCTTAATATCCATTTAACACCGGGTTAAAAATTCCAAGGTAATCTTATCAGTGGAATCCTTACAAATCACGCTTGACAAATCCGGCTCTCGATAGTAAGTTAGCATTGTAACCATGATGAGAACCGTTCATTTTCCGGGTAGGTGCGTGTTGTTGTCTAGATCAATCTAGAGTGAGATACCTTTGGAGGCCCGAATGAATTTACCGGAACCGCAATCTAAACCGCAACCAACGAAAGGACAACGTTCCCGCAAGATGCGCGAAGCGATTCAAGCCTATGCCTTTCTACTTCCAGGTACGTTGATCCTGTTCGTGTTCAGTTTGCTCCCAATCGGTTATGCCCTCTACATCAGCATGCACAAGTGGCGCGTGAAAAGGGGCGATTTCATTGGGATGGAAAACTACTTGAAAGCGCTTGGAAATCCCATAGATGTCCTTTTTGTTCTGCTTGGCCTGGGATTGCTGGCAGGGTCATGGATGGTATGGCGCAAGATCACTGCTGGGACTCCAACCAAGATACTGGCTTGGCGTATAGGCCTGGCATTCATGTTGATCTTTGGCGGTTTCGCACTCTTCCTGGGATTTCCCAAGATGTTGGCTGACGGCGATAAAGACCTCTTCGAATCGTTATTGATCACGTTCTACTATTCATTGGGTACGGTACCGTTCCAGGTCGGATTGTCATTCTTACTGGCCAATATCCTCTTCCAGGACATCAAAGGCAAATCGGCGTGGCGCATCATCTATTTCCTACCCTACGTGACAGTCACGGTGGCCTCCGCTGCAGTCTGGCAATCGATTTTTGATCCGACAAAAGGCCTGGTAAATATCGGACTGGCGGGACTGGGGTTCAACCCAGATACTCTGCCGAGATGGCTCTTTGAGGCCGAAGGCGTTGTAACGCTGATCGGTAATTGGATTGGGGTTGAGGTACCTGAATGGGCCGGCGGGCCTAGTCTGGCCTTGATCTCGGTTATCATTTACAATATCTGGACCTACGTAGGGTATAATACTGTCATCTATCTCTCAGGTCTGGGAAATATCCCTCACTCCCTCTACGAAGCTGCGGAAATTGACGGCGCTAACCGCTGGGAGATTCTCCGCAAGATCACCATCCCCTTGGTCTCGCCCACCACCTACTTCCTGGTTATGATGGGGATTCTGGGCACCTTCCGCGCCTTCAATTCAATCTACGTGATGACGCGCGTTGCAGGTCCGGTCGGAGCTCCACAAGGCACCACAATGACCGCCAGTATGTTGATCTGGAAGAACTTCTGGAATGGGAATCGTTTCGGTTATGCCTCGGCGCTGGCCTTTGTCTTGACCGGCGTAATGTTGAGCCTCAACTGGATTCAAAACCGCATCTCGGAAGGGAGGGCTTTCTATGGCTGATCTAACCACACCACTGAAATCATCCCGCCACTATATCGCACGTGACATTTTGGTCAAGGCAGCGCTTTACCTGATCCTGGTTATTGGCGCCGTGATCGCCATCATTCCCTTCCTATGGATGATCCAAACCTCGTTCAAAACCTATGGAGAACACTCGACCCGCACCTGGTGGCCCGCCGGACTAAGCCTGACCCCCTACCAGGGACGCCCGGCCACGCAAGAGATCGTCATTCCGATGCAGTCGGCTGAGGGTTGGCGTAACATTCCCCGTTCGTTCAATCCTGCCCTGGAAGGAAAGATCACCATCAATCAGGTCTCACGATATGTTGCCGACAGGTTAGCCGAGAAAGATTTCTCCATCCCCTTTGACGTTTTGATTTTGGCCACCGATACCACTGATGACGGCATTGTGAATTATGATTCGTACCGCTTGACGGTCGATTCCCGTATCGTAGAGCAGTTCACGACGCGTATCGATGGTAATGAAATGGGAGGACCGAACTTCAATGCCTTGTCGGTGCGCGGACGCTGGGGGCCCCATATCCAAGTGAGCAATCCCGATCCGGAAAACTTCACCGTGAAGGTGACGTGGAGTATATGGCGTATGCTGTTTAATAACTTCATCTACGCCTGGAAAGATGCCAACTTCGCGGTGTTTATGTTCAACAGTTTCAAAATCACGGCCATTACCATCGTGGGAGTGGTCGTCACCAGCACCCTGGCAGCCTACGCCTTTGCGCGGATGGACTTCCCTCTGAAAAATCTCATCTTCACCGGCTACCTTGCAACGTATATGATCCCAGGCGCTGTCGTGCTGATCCCTAACTATTTGATCATCGTCGGTCTGGAAACCTTCTTCACCGAAACACTGGGCATTGCGAATGCCTGGTATGATAACTGGACTGCCTTGACCATCCCTTTCATGATCAATGCCTTCAGCGTTTTCCTGCTACGTCAATTCTTCGCCCAAATTCCTGACGAGCTATACGACGCTTCTCTCATCGACGGCTGCGGGCACCTGCGGTTCCTTTCCCAAGTGGTCGTTCCGCTCTCGAAAGCCCCGATCATGTCGATCGTCATCTTCAACGGAATTTGGGCATGGAATCAGTTGCAGTGGCCCCTTATTGTCACCAGCACCGAGAGATGGCGTCCTGTTACCGTAGGGTTGACCAGTTTTATCAGTGAGGCCTCGGCAGAAACCCAACTCATCATGGCCGGTTCGGTGATTACGACAATTCCTATCCTTGTGTTATATTTCTTCACACAGAAGACATTCACTGAAGGGATTGCCACTACAGGATTGAAAGGATAGAGTATTTACAGTGTGATTGATGCAAACGCTAACTTCTAGAAGGGAGGTGATAAGTAAGAAGCGACACGCACCCTAGAAGCCTAGTTGATTTCGATTTCAGCTAAATACCATATGAATCTGAAGGAGCGAGAAAATGAAGCACCGTAACCTGTTTGGATTGTTGGTCGTGCTAGCCATGGTGTTGGGCCTGTTCGCGGCATGCGGGCCAACGGCTGCCCCCACTGAGGAACCGGCGGCAACTGAAGAACCCAAGACTGAGGAACCGGCGCCCACAGAGGAACCCGAAGAACCCGAAGAGCCCGAACCGACCGAGGAACCGGAAGAACCAGGCATTGATCCTAGCGGACAAACTGTGACCTATTGGTACCAGCACACCGGCTCGCGCGAAGAACTGATGCAATCCATGATCGAGGATTTCAACAGCAGCAACGAATGGGGCATCACGGTCGTCGGCGAGACTCAGGGGGGCTACAACGAGCTGTACACCAAGATCATCGCCGGCATCCCGGCCAATCAACTCCCGTCAATGGCTGTGGCCTACCAAAACCAGGCCGCAACCTACGCCGTGCAGGGTGTCTTAGTGCCGCTGGACCAGTACATCGCCGATCCGGTTTATGGGTACACCCAGGAAGAACTGGATGATTTCTTCCCCGTTGCCCTGAGCGCAGACTACCTTCCCCAGTTCGGAGATCGCTATGGCTGGCCGCCCTACAAGTCCATGGAAGTAATGTACTACAACCAGGACTGGCTCGAAGAACTGGGCTACGATGGCCCGCCCACCAACTGGGAAGAGTTCGCCGAGATGTCCTGCGCCGCTATTGAGCAGCCCTTCTCCGGCCAGGTTGGTGAAGGTATCGTGTTGGGCTATGAATACTCCGTTGACGCCTCCCGCTTCGCCACCTTCCTGTTCAGCCGAGGCGGCGACGTCCTGAACGAGAATGCTTCTTCCTACGTCTTCAACAGCGCCGAGGGCGTGGAGACCATGGCTTACTGGCAGCAGTTGGTCGAGGATGGTTGCGCGGCTCAGGCAACTGAGAGATATGGCGATCAGACCGACTTCGGCGCCGGACGCGTGCTCTTCACCATCAGCTCAATCTCCGGTCTTTCATACTACGCCCAGGCCGTTGACGAAGGCGCCGCCTTTAACTGGAGCGTGAACCCGCCCCCGCACAGCACGGCAGAACCGCGCATGAACATCTACGGCGCCAGCCAGTCTATCTTCGCCAGCACGCCTGAGGAACAGCTGGCTTCCTGGCTCTTCACCAAGTGGCTGAGCGAGCCCGAACAGCAGGCCAAGTGGGCCAGTAGCACGGGCTACTTCCCAACCCGCGCCAGCGCTGCAGATATGATGGCAGATTACATGAACGAGAATCCGACCTATGCGAAGGCTTTCCAGTTCATGTTCTACGAAAGCGGCGTCGAGTCCCCGGTTGCCGGTTATGACGAGTGTCGTACAGAGATCGCCAACATGTTGACCAATGTCTTGGGCGGCGAAGATCCCAAGAGCGAATTGGACAACGCGGTCATGCTCTGTAACGAGTACCTCGAAGAGGCTGCTCCCTAGAGCAAAATCGCTTTCTGCCTACCGCAAGACCCACGATCACCGGCAGAAGATGGCTTTCACAACGACAGCCCACCCTATGAGGGTGGGCTGTTTTTCTGCGAAGAGTTCCCCCAGGAACGTCCGGCGAGTTATCTGCAACATCGAGTCGAGCAGTTAGAACAGCTGGCTTAACGTGTCCACCACCTCGTTGATCTTGCGCTTGCGCCCCAGGCTCGGCCAACGCACATCGCCGACCGTCCCAAGTGTAGCGCCTTTGGAGGCACACATCTCCTTCAGTTTCTCGGTCGCCTGCTTGACGCCCCAATCAGAACGGAAGAAATGCGTAAACAGACCGACGATGGTTTTTCCTTCCAAGTTCGGAACCTGTTCCAGGTAGCGTACCATGGCAGGCGAAGGCAACCCACCCCGCACGGGAGTGCCCAAGATGACAACGTCGTATTCGGCAACATCCGGGATGGAGTGGAGATCGACATTCGTCTCGGAGAGGCTCACCTCTCCGACAATCTCCAGCCGTTCCAGTTGCACTTCGTGTCCCGCCGCCAACAAGGCTTCCTTGAGCGCCTGCGCAACCGTCAGTGTGTGACCGCTATGTGAATAGATGACCATACCAATTTTCATACGCTTGATCTCCTTTCGGCCCTATTCAAACCGCACGCTTTCAGCGAGATGTCGCCAGGCCGCCAGGGCCCAGGGATGCATGCAGGCAGCATCTCGCGCAGTAGACGCCGTGCAATGCCGCGTCTCCGTCCCACGCGGCGAAGTTATTCCACTGTTAACCTCTTCGGGCGCCGCGCAGTCGGGCAAGGCGATCGCTGCACGCCACTCAAGAATGAGCATGCCCTCATCATGCGTGAACCCCCGCCGTAGGGAATCGACAACCTTCTCGCGCTCGTGTTTGAGAAAACAGGCATAAACCCGCGTCTTTGTCCGCGCGCCCGCCCCTTGATCTCTGCCGCCCGCCGAGGGGCGTACACCCCCAGCGCATCTTTGACATGCTCGCCCAGGTCGCCTTCCGATTCGACATGCAAATGGAGATAAAGATTGTGGGGGTGTGCCGGTTCGAGATCAGAATCGCAGAACGGGTAGAGAAACACGGCGCCAAGAAATCGGCCGTGCTCATCCACAGCGCTGAAGGCATTCTCCTTCTTCGCGCCGTGTTGATCCACATCGGATTGAACAATCGTAATCGCGGTCATACCCAACACCTTCCTTGTCACAACAGCACTGCAACCGCCGCCCCCAGCAATGCAATCGGCAGTTTGAACACCCACCCCAGGGTGAATTGTAGCCTGATATGTCGCAGCATCTGGGCGCGGGTCGGCTGGCCTACGGGCAACCGCAGAACCGCCGGACGCCATACAAGGAGCACAAAGTAATCGATGAACAAGGCATCGAACAGCGAAAGGAGCGTCACCAGCGCGAGGTTATAGGCCGCGAGAAACCCGAAGACGTAGGATGCACCGGTCAGAATCCAAAGATCGACAAGGGCAAAGAAGAGGACCATCGCCAGGAAGATTGCCAAAGTCACAAGCTGGCTCGATACCCCCGGCTTGCCCGCGCTCCCCTGCATCTCCGCCTGGGCTTTCTTGTAATAGTAGCTCTTGCGGTAGATCGTAAAAGAAAGCGCCAGCATCGCCATGGCCCCCACCACAAAGGCGCTCGCTGTCTTCGCAACCAGGGTATACATATCACACCTCACTTCGCAGCCAGGCCAGCGCCTCGGCGCGATCGAAGAAGATCTTGAATCGGATCGTGCGATTAGCGGCCACGACCTCGGAAAACCGCATATTCTCCATGCTAGCGGAGTCTCCCGAAGCCAGGGTAGCAATGCGCGTCCCCCGAGGGAAGACGTCGTAGTGTGTGGCGTTGAAATCGTAGAAGGTCGAGAGCTGGCCCACAACCCGGGCGCGGCTGATGTCGGCCAGGACCTTGCCGATCTGGTGCGCGACCACGAGTCGAGCAGCCTCACGGCGCGCGGAACAGGCTTCTTCAACGGAAAAATCACCCACGTGCGTGACTTCCACGATCTCATCATCGATGATGCTTACCGTGTATGCCATTACAACCTCCTCCTTCGACATAGCGATCAGCTTTCAGCCAGATTTTTACATGGCAATCCTCAAATCCCGCTACCTTATCGGATCTGGCTCCAGAACGCCGGGAGTCACGTCGGTGAAGAGGTTTTTCTTGGCCAGATAGCGATGGCTCAAGGTCAGTACAAGGATGAAGGCACAAGTAGGTCGCCGGCCGGCGCCGTTTCACGAAATGGTCCAAACGCCGCTTCATGCATCTCACGTCAATCGAACGGGTAAGCCGTCCATGGGCCAAGCACGCGCTCTATTAGGGCGTCGAAACCGGCCGGTGCAACGATCTCGAAGGCGCCCAGACCCAGCATCACCAGCCCGGTCAACGTGAGCAACACGCCGCCCAGGCGACCGGGCACGCTGCCCAGAATCGACCAGAAACCGCGCGCCTGTTCGCGCGAGCCGAGCACCTGGGTCGCCCCCTCAGCCGAGAGGAACACGCCTAGCGCCGCCAGCAGAAAACCGGGACGCGCCTTGACAAAGACAAGGAGGGCCTCCCCAAATCCCAACATGAGGACAATACCCACTGCCAGCAGGGCCAACCCTGCCGTTGCCAGGGAGATACCCCACAGCATCGCGGTGCATCCCAGATACGTGGTGTGGGCGCCGTACCCGACATCGGAATCAGAAAGATCCACACGCCGCGCGATGATCGATTTGACGCCCATACCCACCATGCCCAGGCCCACGATCATCAGCCCCAGGTAAAGCAGCGGCAGCAGCGAAAGCTGCCACCCGCCAATCATGGCCAGGATGCCTAGTACAGCCACAATCTCAGGAACATAGTTGAGTTTCCCACGCATGGATACATCCTACACTGACGATGATTCTCAGTAAAGCGCGATGCTCCCGAAATCGCGCCCTTTCTACAAATTCCGGAAATAGGAGCGGTGGCGCTTGCACCAGACGACGCCCAATGACTCCGCCGCCGACCGGCTCTCGTGGTTTTCCTCACCCACCAGCACCGCCTCAATGCTGTCATAGCCCATACGCTGCAGCGTATCGGCCAGCTCTGCATAGAGCAAAATGCTGGCGCCCATACCGTGGTAGCGTTTGAGTACCCCTATGCCGTTGCCATCGATGGCGCGCCCGTGTTTCTGCTCGCGCTGTAGATAATACCAACCCAGCGGAAAAAGCCGCCCGTTGGCTTTCTGCAGCGCCCGGCCAACGTTGCGGTAAGCGAAGATGAAACCGATCACCTCATCTTCTTTCAATACCAGTTTGATCGTCTCCGGCGTCGCCACGCTGATAATATCCCTGGCCGATTTTTCCATCTCGGCGTCGGTAGGCGGATAGAAGCCGCCCCCCTCGAACGAATCCTCGTAAACGGCCTTGACCTTCGGTATCCAGGCGCGCATCTCATCCTTGGTCTTGAAACTCTTGATCCGGTACCCCCGGCGTGCTTTGACTTTCCCGGCAATCTCCCGGAACCGCTCAGGAAGCGTCAAGCGGCCGGTGAAATAACCGGAAAGCCGGTCAGATTCTTTTTCGAACCCGGCATCCTTCACGAGCGCATCGTAATAAGGATAATTGTAGGGTAGCCCCAGCGCCGGGAGATAGTCGAAACCCTCGACCAGGATACCACAGCCGTCGGCGCCGATCATGCCTTTAGAACCGAGCATGCGTTCCAGACCGCGCCTCCGCGCCCAATCGAACGCCGCCTCGAACAAAGCCCGCGAGACTGTCATGTCGTCGCTGGACTCGAAGAAACCGAAGAAAGCATCGCGGCGACCGAGATGGGTGTTGTAATTGCGGTTGTCCATCACACCGATGCGCCCCACAGGCGAACCATCCTGCTCGGCGACAAAGAAGGCAGCGACAGAGTGTTCGTAGAATGGGTGGGAATCCGGGTCCAGCTGAGCGCGGGCGTCGTCCAGCAGCGGCGGCGCCCAGTAAGGATTGCCGGCATACAACGCAAACGGCATCTTGACGAAGCGCTGCACCGCGCGCCGGTCGCCCGGATCGATTTTGATAATCTGCATGTGGCCTCCTGACAAAGTAGTGTGACCGCCTCAGCCTTCCACTGCACGGCGCCGGACGCGAGCTCGCTGCTTCATTCCCATAAGGAAACGCATCACGACGAAACGGCGGACCAAAAGCTCGTAGACGAGAATGGTGAGAGGAATCGTGAGCCCCACAATCACGACGTATTTGACGGCAATGGCGACATCCCAGGGCAACACCACAAAGGCTACCGTCGTGTTGACGATGAAATGCAGCAAGTAGAAGGGATAGGCAGCCTCGCTGGCGTAACGGAGCAGGCGTGAAGGCTGATTGAGAAACCGGTACCCCAGGCCCAGGATCGCGACCAACCAACACCACCGGCCCAGTGTGTAGACCAGATGAAAGGCGATGCTGCCCAGACCATAGGGGTGCGCTTCATTCACGAAGGCTCGCAGCGCCGCCGAGAGCAGCACCAGGACGACACCTCCGATAAGTGCTGTCGTGGTTCGTCTGGCAATCACACGCTCGAAACGCAGGTCGCTCACCATCAGATACCCGGCGAGAAAGAGCGTGATGTAGAAAAAGGGATTCTTCCCGCCAAGATTGGGCAAAGCGTCGGCAAGCGCCAGAACGAAGCCGAACAGGAATAGCCGCCAGCGGTCAGCAAATAGGTCCGCAAAACGGATCGCCCAGCGCTGCCCACGTTCACCTTTAAGAATGCGGAGCAACGGCAAGGTGACCGCCGAGAATATGTAAAGGAAGAGCACGAACCAGACATGCGCCGGGGTGAAAGCCCCGGTCAGCCCGTCGAGATGATCGAGATCGACGGTAAAGAAGCCGCGATAGAAGGCCCAGAAGGCGCCCGCTGCGTCTGGCCCCACGTCGGCGCGGCCCACGCGTCCGATGTAGACCATCACAGGAATCAGAACCGCGAACGAGAAGAGCATCGGAACCACGAGGCGCAGCGAGCGTTCGCCAAGAAAGCGGCGATTAGTGCGGAATTCCAGTGCATACCAGGTACTCGCACCCGCGATCCAGAACAGGAGAGGCATGTGCCAGAGATGGATGAACCGGGCCAGCTCCACCAGAACGGGACTGTAGACTGTGTCCTTGATGTAGACAACGTCCCACGGGTACGGACTGAAGATCAGCGCGCTGTGAAAAGGGACGAGAAGCAGGACGGCGAAAATACGCAGCCAATCCAAATCATAACGGCGTGCAGCTTTCGGCGTCGCGACATCGGTCATCGTTGTGCACCTTTTCGCAATGGAACGCATTTCAACCGGGCTTCAAGACTCTTGAAGTCTCAGATAGCCAGATTATAGTACGTAAACCACATCACGGAAACTTCCACCCGATTCGCGTGGGGGGAGAAGGGGGGAGCTGGACGCTGCCCGCATTCCTGAGCCGCCGGCGTGCAGACGGCTAATCAACATCCGTCAAGATAAAAATCCACAGCCCCGGCAGGAATCCCTACCGGGGCTGTAAATGCTCTCGAACCGGCCCCACGCGACAATAAAGCAGGGAACCGTTACACGAAAGTGACCGCAGCCAGGCGGCGCCGGATGGCGCGGCGATAGGTCACAGCCGGATGTCCGAAAATCACCAGGATGCCATGTTGACTCTTATCAGGAATACCGTATTGGTCGCGCAGATGCTTACTGTACCGGAAACAGTACGCCGGAAGGCCCAACATGCAGCTGCCCAACCCCAGCGATTGGGCAGCGACCACAGCATAAGTCGCTGCTACCAGGGGATCGACAGGATCGGAGAAGGGCGATGTGTAGAAGTACATCGCCAGCGGTGCGCCATACGTGAGCCAATCGACGCCTTCAGCACGCTTCTCCAAAAACACGTCGATCGCCGGCCCCAGGAACTCGCGGAAGGTAGTCACGGCCTCTTTTCCAATGAACGGCCGCATCAGCGCGCATGCCGTGGGAGATAGAAACCAACGAATGCGCTGCATGAAGGCCAACAGCCCGCCGGCCAACGCCTGAACTTTGTCGAAGCCATCGAATACCAGAACAGAGACATCCGTGGGGGGAATGCCCATGGGCGCAGTGGAGACCGCCGCCAGCACCCGGTCGATGTCCTCGCGGGCCACGGGGCGCGAGCGGAAATCCCGCACGCTGCGGCGGCTCAGGAGCAGCGCCGAGAGCTGGTCATAGGCGGCCCCGGACGCGGGAGGCGGAAGCGGAATCAAGTCATCGGGATGGAGATCCCGGCCCTCGACCATGATGCACCCCTGTGGACAGACCGCCGCACATTGCCCGCACCCGATACAGCCGTAGAGGCGCGCCTGATCGACATGCACCTTGCCCGATTCCAGATAGAGCGGCGCGCCCCGGCAGACGGTGACGCACAGCCCACATCCGGTGCACGCGACCTCGTCAATCGTGACAGTAGCCACGCCCGAGACACGCGCCGTTGTAATACCTTTATATTCTTCCATAAACGCCTCCGCGACATGATTTTCCGGCGATCAGACGCCCACCTGGTCCCTGATAACCTCATCTACGACGCAGCCATCCCGCAAAATGATGGTGCGCCCGGTGCGTTCCGCCACCCGGGGATCGTGGGTCACTGCAATGATGGTCTGCCCGTTGGCGTTGAGCGCCTGGAGCAAGTCCATAATCTCATCACCTGACTTACTGTCAAGATTGCCCGTCGGTTCGTCGGCCAGGATAATCGCCGGGTGGTTGATCAGCGCCCGCGCCACCGCGACGCGTTGTTGTTGCCCGCCGGACATCTCCAACGGGCGGTGATGCACCCGGTCGCCCAGCCCCACGCGTGCAAGCAATTCGGTCGCTCGCCGCCGCGCCTCTTTCTGGCCTACATTCGTGTACCGCAACGGCAACATCACGTTCTCCAAAGCCGTCATGTGCCCCAAGAGATGATACTGCTGGAAGACAAATCCCAGCTTCTCCCGCCGGATGCGTGGCAGATGCTTGCGAGGCGCCCGCCCCAATTCTACACCGTCTACCAAAATCGTCCCGGAAGAGGGGCGGTCCATACACCCCAGCACGTTGAGCAAGGTCGATTTACCGCTTCCCGAAGGGCCCATGACCGAGACAAAGGCGCCTTTCGCGATGCGCAGGTTCAACCCGTTGAGAGCATGGACCTCGACTTCACCCATGCGGTAGGTCTTCACCAATTCATGTGCTTCGACAACGTAGGCCATTTCATTCCTCGATCGGGATCGCAATACGGACGGTCATACCCCAGCGCAAAGTCGAATCCATCTTATCCAGCGCAATGACCGCGCGGTAGGCAACGTCCCCGCCGGGCAAGGCATCGCCGCGCAGCGCGATATCACGGACATACCCGGAAAGCACCTTGTCATCGAACGCGGTCAACGTGATGTCCACCGGCGCACCCACCGCAATGTGCGTCATGCCCCATTCGTCCAGGTCGGTGGTGTGGATTTCCAACGTGGTCAAATCGGCCAGCGTGACGGCGGGTGCGCCGGGCTGGGACCAGCTCTCGATCTTGAGATGCTGCTTGACCACCGTACCGTCAAACGGTGCGACCAGAGTCAGGGCCTCCAGATCGACCAAAGCCTGTTCCAGCGTCATCTCCGCGCGCGCCACATCGTAAGCCAATGAAGGATCAAGTCCCCGCTGGAGCTTTTCCAGCGCCAGTGTAGCCCGTTCCACCTCCCCCTCGAGCACGGCAATCTCCTGCGTCGTAGCCGCCTGCTCACCCCGCGCGCGGCCATACGACGCTTGAGCCAGCGCCAAATCCTGTTCCGCCAGATCGATCTTCTCCTGATAGTGGTCACGGACGCCCGGCACGTCGAACATACCGGGCGTCTCGGCTGCTCTTCGGTAGGCTTCATTGGCGTCGATCAGGGCCTTCTCGGCGCGCTGTACATCGATGGCGGCGCCGGTGAGACCGGGATAGCGCGCGCGCGTCTGCGCCTGCCGCGCCTCTGCCTGTTGCTGGGCCAACTCGGCCTCGCGCAGCTGGTAAGCCTGATCCACTTCAGCGCGCGCCAACCGGTTTTGCGCTGCCGCCAGGTCAGTTTGGGCCTGGGCAATCACCCGTTCCGCCTGCGCCGTATCGAGCCGGGCCAACGGCGCGCCGGCTTCGACAACCTCGCCCTCGGCTACCAGCCATTCGACCAACCGGCCCGAACGTTCGAAGGCCAGGTCGGCCCACTGGGCCGGCGTCACCTCGCCGCGTGCGCGCACGGCCATTTCGACAGGAACATCGGGGGTGACCACTGGCGCAGCCTGCCCCTGCACAAGTTGGGTCAACGGCCCGCTCACCAGGGTTCCAATCACAACCAGAACCACCAAACCGACCACAATGAAAATCAGCCTCTTTGGTTTCATCTTCTTCTCTCTCCATTCTGTTTTCGTTCGAGACTACGCGGGATCACTCCGCGCGCAGCGCCACCGCCGGATCAAGCCGGGCTGCCCGCCGGGCCGGCATCATGCCGGAGACCATGCCCAGTACCAGACTGAAAGCCAGCGCTCCCAACACTAGCCGGGGTGAAAGGTGCAGAATATCGATATTCACCTGCGCCTTGACCAGGGGATTGACAATGAGTGCGGCAACCCAGGCCAACCCGATGCCGATCCCCCCCCCAATGGCCCCCAGCTTTGCCGCTTGAAGGAGGACCTCCGCGAGAATGTCGCCATCCTCCGCGCCGACGGCCTTCTTCAACCCAATCTCCGGCACTTGTTCGTTGACGGCAATCACCATGGTGTTGACCACCGATACGGCCCCCACGAAGACGGCGATCGAAAAGATCCCCACCATGACGGCGATCAGCGTCACGAATATCTGCCGGATTTGCCCGAAGATCTCCTCCGAGCCATAGGCCCTCACGTCCGGAAATCCCTGCCTCAGGAGTGCAGCCACGGCCCCGTAAGCATCCCCCGGCTCTGTGCGCACACTGAGACCGCCGTAGGCAGCCTCGGGACCCTTCAAGCGTTCCAATGCGGCGATAGACATATACGCCGAGTTCTCATTACCGTTCAAATCGAAGGGAATCCGATCCCAAATTCCCACCACGGTAAATGGACGTTTATCGATGTGCACAACGTCTCCCATCGAAATCCCCTGGACCTCGGCCAGACCGGCGCCCACCATGACTTCGTCCACACTGTAGGGATCAAATGCACGCCCTTCGGCAATCCGGTTGACCACGGGCATCGCGAATCCCCAGTCGCCGTGCAAAGACTCGTGCGCCCAAACCTCGGTCTTGACTGCCTCGCCGTCAGGATCCTCGCCGAAAATGATCGGCAGTTCGACGTAGTTGGCCAACCCCACATCTTGCACCCCAGGCAGATTGTGCAGTTGCCGCACCATAGAGCGTCCGAAAATGACGCCAGGTCGCGTCGGGGCAATCATGTAGAGATTCTGCGTGCCGGTGGTGACGTTGTTCAGGTATGTATTGAGCGCCTCCGAGAGGCTGCCCAACAAGACGAGGGCAAAGATCCCCACCGCGATACCGCCTACAGTCAAGATCGACCGGGCGTTGCGCCGCGCGAGATAGATCAGCCGTTTGAGGCCGCGCCCCGAAAAGACGGCGCCGCTCCCCATGCCGCGCAAGGCGACGATGGGATCCAATTTCGCAGCGCGCCACGCCGGATAGAGACCCGCAATTACCCCCATAAACATACTGAATACGATGACGCCCACACCCAGGCGGGGTGATAATTGGAAGAGGCGCGTCCCCATTCGCACGGCAAGCAACCGGTTGGCAACATTGCCCACAACCGCTGCCCCGGCAACGCCGACCACGCCGCCTACCCCCGCAATGATCACGGCTTCCAGCACGATTTCCGAAAGAACGTGACGGTCTTCGGCGCCCAGCGCCTTCTTGAGACCAATTTCACGCTGCCGCTCCTGCACACTGACGACCATGGTATTCACAATCGTGAACGTCCCAATCAGCAGAGAAATGATCCCGCTGGCGCCGACGATCAACGAAAAAATCATCACTTCCTGGCGAGCTTGTGCAGCCATCTCCGTGGGAGAATCGGCTACGACATCGGGAATCTCAGTTTCGATGCGGGTCGCCAGCGCCTCCAGATCGATGCCCGGCGCCGGGATCACCGAAACTGAGCGATAAAATCTCTGCTGGCCCAGCATATCCGCCGCCATGTCATAATCGATGGTTGCAATTCGCCCGCTGGCGGTGGGGGCATCCTCCCAAATTCCCACCACTTTGAAGGGTCGCTCGCGAATCATCAAAGCATCGCCCACGCGCAGGTCGTGAGCCTGCGCCAGCGGCCACGTCACAACGGCTTCCGTCCGGCTTTCCGGCAAGCGTCCATCCCAGAGCGCCACCCCCATCACCGGCGGCTCGTATTCCAGGCCGGGAATATCCGAACGAACGCCCACGAACATCTCCGGATTGATGGAGATCTGAACCGGGGCATCATCCGGCGCAACGAGAGTTCCCATCAAGGACTCGGTCACGCCGGCCACACCGGGGAGACGTCGCAGCTGGCGGACGGAGCTGTCGGAGACGGCATCGAGATCGCCTTCCGTGTATACACCGAGACGCTGCAGCGCGTCGTTTTCAACGGCCCGGATGGTCTTCTCCATCTCCTCTGCAATGCCGCCCACCGCCGTCACCGCGAAGATGCCTACGGTGACCGCCAGAATCGTCAATGCCGTGCGCAGTTTGCGCCTCAACAAGTAGCGAAGTATCTCTTTCATGGCTCCATAAAAAAGGCCGGTAGGCACACCACACCTATTCGGCGCAGCGGTACCGGCCGCAAGTATTCAGATGAAAACCTCAGGCGCTCAAGCGCCACGCGTGTGCCAGAGCACACGCGTGTGCCAGGGCACACGCGCCCCGGCACACACAATCTCAATCGTTCAGTGGCTCGTGGGCTTTCTTCCCATACACTTTCTCGAAAGCCTGGCAGTAGGGACACATGCCGCTTTCAATGGTCTTGACAAACCAGAACGCAAGACCTCGCTGCCGTTTCCGCGCGTGCGCGCAAATGGGGCACGTCTTGCAGAATTCAGCCTTCTTCCGGTCGTCATCCGTGATGATTACTTCTGCCATTGGACACCTCCATTCATACAACGGGATTCATTGTGAGATTATTCGAAATTCAGTATAGACAGATGCGCTGCATCAGACCTCCTCGCTTTCATCGCTAAACTCACGTTTCATAGGCAGAAAGCGAATGCCCTGTTTGACTTGCTTCTCTGCTGTCGCATGAAATCCCAGTCGCTCGTAGGCCGCCGCCGCATTCGGAGAGGCGTTGACGGTCACATGATCGAGGGTGGGATGTTCCCCGCGGGCT
>JAFGNR010000095.1 GCA_016926915.1 Anaerolineae bacterium | reverse complement strand
TATACCGGCGAGGCTGTTACCTTTGCAATGATGAAACCACTCTACTTATACCGGTATTCGAGAGCGGTGCTGTTGCGATGGGAGAAGTTCCTGGCAAGAATCTGGCCCAGGATGTTCGCCTATCAATTCGTATTCAAGATAGCGCCAGCCGGCAATGATTGATCCTTTTACCTTGTTGGGCGAAGCCACAAAGGGTATTTCTGGCGGCTAACGGCTATTTTCAGGGAGCATACCATGTTTTGCTCAACGATTATTCCAACAGTCGCGCGTGCGACGTTGCGGCGCACCGTGACAAGCGTTCTCACGCAGGATTTCGAGGACGCTCTTTTCGAAGTGATTGTTGTCAACGATTCCGGCGCCCCCTTGCCGCCGGCTGACTGGCAGAATGACGACTGCGTCCGGGTGATTCACACCCAGAGACGCGAGCGCAGTGTCGCACGGAATGCCGGCGCCGCGATTGCTCGCGGCGACTACCTTCATTTTCTGGATGATGACGACTGGCTGTTGCCGGGCGCACTGGCAAACCTGTGGCAACTTGCTCAGGCGGCGCCGGATGCCGTGTGGCTTTATGGCGGAACCCAACTCATCGACCGGGCCGGTACACCGCTCATCGAATTGCATCACGGGCTTGTGGGGAACATTTTCGCGCCGGTCATGGCCGGGGAATGGATCCCGCTGCAATCCTCCCTGATTCGCAGCCAGACGTTCTTCGCTGTTGGCGGATTCCCGGCGTTGATGGCTACGGCTGAGGACGTTCAGTTGAGCCGGTTGGTTGCCAGGGTGGGGGATTTCGCCGAAACCGGCGCGCTGATTGCGTGTTACGTTGCAGGAGAGGAGGGGAGCACTTCCGATTATGCCGGACAATCCCCCATCCGCCGCGAAGCCCGCGAGGATGTACTCGACCAGATGGGGGTCTTCCAGCGGCTGCGAGCGTCGGTCTCGCAACGCACCGAACACCGGGGATATTGGTATGGGCGTGTCGTTAGAATCTACCTGACCTCTCTCTTGTGGAATCTGGCCCGCCGCCGGCTCCTCGCGGGGGGGAGCCGTGGCCTGCACGGTCTGGCCTGTTTCGTTCTGGCTCTCCGGTGGGGCCTTTCCCCTGCTTTCTGGCAAGCGCTTCTACGACAGTATCGCAATCGTACCTTCGAACGTGGCTTTGCGCAGGCGCGGCTTGCGGGGCCGGAATCCCGATGACCGCACACTGCATTGTCGTGGGGCCGGAAAACCAACGGCACGTGACCCTGGCCGCCGAGGGGCTTGCACCTCGCATCGCCTACCGGGAAATCGCCCGGCAGTGTGACGCTCGCATCTACGAAGCGTTTCCCTCGTCTTCTGGACTGTGTGGCCCCAAGCCGGTCCGTCTATTTGGCTCCCTGGCTGCCAACACGTTGGCTGCTTTCAAGCTCGTACATGAGCTTCCGACAGACTCACTTATCTATACCACGAGTGAAACCTGGGGACTGCCGGTAAGTATCGCGATTGCGATGTCGCGACGGGATTTGAAGCACGTCATGTACGTGCACCGGGTGTTTTCGCGGAAATGGCGGGGGGTGCTCCACGCCCTGGGAACGGTATTTCGAGTGGATGGCTGGCTGTGCAATACCCAGTATCAGAAACAGTACTTGCAAGGCCTGCGGCCTCTCGAGCATGCGCCGGTCGCAGCTGTCTCACAAGGTGTCGATACACACTTCTATGATCCCAGCCCTACGCAAAGAGACGCCGGTGAAGGCTATATCCTCTCGGTGGGCATGGAGATGCGCGACTATTCGTTGTTATGTCAGGCCATTGTGGGGTTGGGAAAAAAGGTCGTCGTGCGCGCCTCCAGCGCCTGGATGCAGGAAGCCCGGAACCGGTATGGCGCTGCGCTTCCCAACATTACCTGGATCCGCGAGCGCCTGGAATTCGTACAGCTTCGGGAGCTCTATGCCGGCGCCGCATTGGTCGTGGTGCCGCTTCACGATACCCTTCAGGCCGCCGGGATCACGACGATCCATGAGGCAATGGCCATGGGAAGGTGTGTGGTTGTCACCCAAACGCGGGGGCTACCTGACAGTCTACGCCATGGTTACAACGGCATCGTGACGTCTCCTGACGCCACGACGCTTCAGGAGACGTTGCGCCAACTGTTGAGAACCCCGGAAACCCTTGCGGCTCTGGGACGCGCTGCTCGCCAGACCATGACGGCGCAGTTCAGCGTCGAACATCACACCCAGGCCGTGTTGGCTTTCCTCGCGCGTTTTGGCGGCTCTGGGCAACCGGCCTGATACCGAAGCGGTCAATCTGTTGTGGCGCGGGACAATACCATGAGGGTAATGTCGTCAAAGGGCGGCGCCCCACGGGTGAATGAGCTCACGGCATCCAGCACTGTGGCGCAGACATCGCGAGCGCCGGAGCCCCGCGTCGTTTGTAGGGTCTCGTGCAACCGTGCTTCTTCGAAGAATTCCCCCTCCCGGTTCTCGGCATCGGTGACGCCATCCGTATAGAGTACCAGGACATCCTCCGGCTCCAATCGAACGGTCGCTTGTTCCCAATTGACGCCTTCCAAAATCCCCAATACCGTTCCCGTGCGCGTCAACGGCGTGATGCCGTTTCCGCTTGCTGCATGGGCTTGTAACAGCAGCGGTGGATGGTGGCCTGCATTGCAATAGGATAACGTGCCGCTATGGGGGTCCAGCACGCCGTAGAAAGCAGTGACGAACATCCCAGCATCTGAATCCGCGAGCATGCGACGATTGACCACACGCATGACGAAATCCGGGCGGGAATGGTATTCCACAGCGTAGGTGCGCAGCAATGTGCGGCTCAGGGCCATGACCAGGGCTGCTCCCATTCCCTTATCGGCTACGTCGGCGATGAGGATGCCCAACCGCCCGTTAGGCAGGGGGATGACGTCGTAGAAATCGCCGCAGGCTTGTCGCGCCGGACGCAGCGCCGCGGCCAGTTGCCAGCCGGGCACTTCAGGGAGCGTCGCCGGTAGAAAGCTGGCCTGAATGCGACCGGCCATCTCGAGTTCCTGCAAGACACGCTGGTTTTCCAGCATCTGGCGATAGGTATCTGCATTGCGAAACGCAGAGGCGATTCTTTCGGCTAGCGATTGCATCGCCGGCAGGAGCGTCGCCCCGGTCTGGGGCAGCGCCATCAACGGTGGATTGGCCAGGAAGACGCCCCCGGCAGGCCCTTCGCGTTCATCGACCACGATGGGCGCCGCGACGAGAGCCCAGGTGTCCCGGGTCTGGGTCCAAGGCAAGATCTCGCCCGGAGCGAAGGCGCGTGCTTTCACAGTCTGGGACAGCCAATCCCAGGCTGATTCCGGGACCGGCAACCGGCTCTCTCCCTGTTGGAAAAGCACCCGGTCCGGGAAAAGCCGAATTTCGATTTGTGTGCCCGGAAACATCGGCGGAACGGTCTCGGCCAACACTTCGGGCAGAGCGGAGGCGTCGGGCGGTGCGTTAATGATGGCCCAGCTCAGTTGCTCCAGGTGTTCAACCTCCAGGGAGCGTTGGCGACTCTGCTGCATCGATTGGCTGAGGCGGTGCGCCAGGTAGCTGACGATCAACAAACCGGCGACGAAGAACAGGAAGCCGCCGCTGCCGTTTTGCGTGGTGATCCCGGCCAGCAGTACGGCAAATGGTTCGACCAATAGCTGCCATCCCGTGCCCAGCAAAAACGAGTAGAGCTGGCGCCGCCGCAGTTCTCTGGAAAGGTGGCGCATTTTGCCCAACCACAATATCGAAGGCATCCAGAGCAAGTCTGCCCCCGCAAAACGGACGAGGGTGGCCGCAAAGGCCGGCAGCACGGTGGCAAAGTACAGTCCTGGAAACGGGAATTGTCCCCCCCAGCGCCGGTAGAGACTCAAAGCTACCAGGGTGATCAGGGTCTCCTGCGCCAGATTGGTCGCAAAGTTGCGTCTCAAATTCCAGCGCCAGTCTTCGGTGGAATCCCGTCGCCACAGCAGCGCGTAGGTCACGAGGAGCCATAGAACAGACAGCCACAGCGCGCTAGGCCCGTAGAGTAAGGCCGCCGCCCAGATGATGATACACGACAATGAACCTTGCCACCCGCTGTAGTCTCCTGGTCTCACCTCGATGGAAATCAGGAACACCAGCCTCTCGAAAATCAGGAGCAGCCCAAACATCGCGAGCAACGACAGCCAGTTCTGGGCTAGAAGTGCGAGGTCGGTAATGGCAATCAACCACGCCAGACCCGCCGCCGCGAGGGGCGCCGCCAGGAGGAATCCGATGACTTTAGTCATTGCGCCGGATGCGCGCTTGCCATTCATCTCACGGATCTTGGGCCAGACGTAGGCCGCAAGCGTGTATAGCCCTCTATCCAGCGGGTTGGTCTCGTTATACTCCTCGCCCATGCTGTGTTCCTCGCTTGACCAGGATGACCACATTGCCCTGTCCCGGCGCCGAGATCACCTGTACTTCATCCATTACGCTGCGCATGAAGTAGAGCCCCAGACCTCCAACAGGACGGTCGTCCAGACACGCTTCGAGGTCCGGATCGGGTATGCACTCAGGGTCAAATGCGCGTCCGAAATCCCTGATGGTCACGGTCAGGGCGCCGGCAACCACTGCACAGCTGCAGACGATCTCGCCTGGCTCCATATCGACGTAGGCATGCTCGATCACGTTGGCGCAGGCCTCATCGGTGGCGAGCTGCACCGCATAGATGCCTTGCTCGTCCAAACCGGCCTGTTGCGCGGCGACCGTGATGAAGTCGATGATCTGATCGATGCTTTCCAGGCGCGCGGGTAGGCGCAGACTCATCTCGGCAGTCCGACTTGAAGAAGTAGACTGTGTGGCAGGGAGGTCTGGCATGGGTGCATAGCTCCGTAATATGACACTGCCAGCTCCGGCGCGATTTCGCGTGCAAACAGCTGGCAGTGTTCACCGGTGGGCAACCTAGAAGTTGCCTACGGCGTCCAGAATCGTCTCCTCGATTTTGAAGAGCGATACAAACCCTGCCAGATCCAACGCCTCGTGCACGCGTTCCGGAACGCCCGCCAGCACGACTTCTCCCCGCGACAATTGTTTGCACGTCTTCTGGGCGCTCATCAACACGCGCAGCCCTGCTGTAGAGATGAACTCTACTTCGCTAAGGTCGAGCACGAATTTGTAGCGCCCGTTTTCCATCAGCGCTTCGAGGGCCGCCTTCAATTCCGGTGCGGTCTGTGTGTTGATACGCCCGTTCACTTTGATTACGTCACAGTGCTTGTATTCCTTTACGGTCAGCTCCATGTTTTCTCACTCCTTGAAAGATACGCTGTCAAACTGTGATTCCTGCCGGCAGATCCCCCGATGGTGCACCGGAAGATCGAATAAGCTGTCCCCAGTATAAGCCGAAACGGCTCAAAGGGCAACACACCGCACACGTGTAGTCTTGCTCATTGTGATAACTCGATTTCGTGGTATGAAGGGAGGACTATCACGCGAAACAACGGATTTACACATGAAACCTATACATCACAAGATTGTCTTTCAACCCTCGGGGCGCGCCGGAACGGTTCCCGCCGGAATCTCGGTGCTCGAGGCCGCGCGCCGACTGGGCGCCGGCATTGAAGCTACGTGCGGTGGGCAGGGCACGTGCGGCAAGTGTGTCGTATACATTGAGTCGGGGACGTTCTCCAAATATGATGTGATCTCAAATCTGGATCACGTCTCGCCGCCCCATGAAGCCGAACGCCGGATTCTGGAACATCGCGCGCTGCCGGCGTATGCCCGTCTGGCCTGCATGGCGCGGGTCACGGGCGACCTTCTGGTTACGGTTCCACCTGAAAGCCAGTCACAGAAGCAGGTGGTTCGCAAGTCTGCCAACCATCGCAACATTGCGCTCGATCCCGCCGTGCGTATCGTGACGCTGCACCTTTCTGTGCCAAACCGGGAAGACGGCTCGGACCGGGAACGGGTGCTCGCGGCATTGGCGCAACAGGCAGGCGTAACCGGTGGGGTCTTCGACTACCGGGCGTTGCGCGCGCTGCCCGATGCGCTGCGCGCCGGCGAGGGTGAGATCACGGCGACCCTCTGGAATGAAAAGGTAGTTATACACGTCCAGCCGGGAGACGAATCCTGGCCCCTGGGTCTTGCTGTGGACATCGGCTCGACCACGTTGGCGGCGTATCTGTGCGATCTACGCACCGGCGCTTTGCTGACCACGGTTTCTGCCATGAATCCGCAGGTGACGTATGGCGATGACATCATGTCGCGTATCTCCTACGCCATTACACAGCCCGGCGGTCGTTCCCGGCTCCATACCCTTGTGGTTGCTGCCATCAACGAGCTGGCCCGGCAGGCAGTGGAGGGAGTGGGACGTGCTGTTGAAGATGTTGCCGACCTCACGTTGGTGGGCAATAGCGTCATGCATCACCTGCTACTCGATCTCGATCCTGGCTCCCTGGGACAGCTGCCATTTTTACCGGTCATCAGGGATGCTATCGACGTCCGGGCTTCTGATCTTGGCTTGCAGGTGAATCCTGGCGCCCGGGCCCACGTGCTCCCATTGGAAGCCGGATTTGTGGGCGCCGATAACGTGGGTGTGCTCCTGGCTGAGCAACCCCATCGCCAGGATGCCGTTACCCTGATCATCGACGTGGGGACGAATGGGGAAATCGTGCTCGGAAATCGCCAACGGCTCTTGTGTACCTCTGCTGCGACAGGCCCGGCGTTGGAAGGCGCGCAGATTACGCACGGGATGCGCGCGGCGCCTGGCGCCATCGAGCGGGTGCGGATCGATCCGGAGACCCTGGAAGCACGTTTCAAGGTCATTGGGCAGGCATCCTGGAGCGACGCGCTGCCTCCGGAGCAGCTTCAGGCGCGCGGGATCTGCGGCTCCGGCATTATCGAAGCCGTGGCGGAGCTCTTGACGGCGGGAATCATCTCGGAAAGCGGACGTTTCAACAAGGCTCTGGCCACCCCGCGCCTGATCAGGGTCAATGGCCGGCCGGCCTATGTCATCGCCGAGGCCGCGCAGACAGCGCTGGAAAGCCCCATTGTGATCACACAAAGCGATGTGCGCGCTATTCAGCTGGCCAAGGCCGCCATCTACGTCGGTGCACGTTTCCTCATGCAGGAATTCGGCGTCGCTGCGGTCGATCGTATCGTGTTGGCCGGGGCGTTTGGGTCGGTGATCGACAAGGAACGGGCCATGATCATTGGCATGATTCCGGATTGCGACCTCGATCAGGTGATTTCTGTCGGGAATGCTGCCGGAGATGGTGCGCGGATCGCGTTGCTGAACCGGGAGAAACGCCGCGAGGCCGTACACCTGGCCCGCTGGACGCAGCACGTGACGCCCTCAGCGGAAGGAGAATTTCAGGAGCAATTCGTCGCCGCCCTGGCGCTGCCGCACGCTTATGATCCTTTCCCACATCTGGCGGCGGCGTTAAGGCGATCCAAGGCTATGCCGGCGGCCTCGGAGGAAGCAGAAGGCGCAGAGTGCGTTCCGCACTAGGTGTTTAGAGCTGTCTCCGCCGCGCGCCTACTTCCTCCACGTATGCCAGACTCTGGTGGCGGAAGTAAGTATCGTATAGTTCGGCATAGTGACCGCCCTGGGCCATCAACTGGTCGTGACTGCCCTCTTCGATGATGCGCCCGTGATCCAGCACGATGATGCGATCTGCCGAGCGTACCGTCGAAAGACGATGGGCAATCAGAATCGACGTGCTGCGGCTGAGAATCAGATCGGTTGCTTCCTGAATCTGCATCTCGGTGAAGGGGTCGATGCTGGCAGTGGCCTCATCGAGGATGAAAATGGCCGGCTCCTGTATCAGAACGCGCATGAGCGCGACCAGCTGGCGTTGGCCCATCGACAGCCGCGCCCCGCGTTCACCGGCGTTGGTTTCCAATCCTAACGGCAGGGTATTCAGCCAGTCGCCGCCGCCAATCTGGCGCGCCAGCGCTTCGATCTCGGCGTCGGTGATGCCCGCGCGGCCATAGCGGATGTTGTCGGACACCGTCCCGGAGAAGAGGAATGGCATCTGCGATACAATGCCCAACTGGCGGCGAAAATCGTGCAGGTCGAACGTGCGAATATCGTGTCCATCGATGAGAATGCGCCCGCCCTGGAATTCGTAGAAGCGCGCAATCAGGCGCGCCAGGCTGCTCTTGCCCGCGCCGGTATGCCCTACCAGCGCCACGCTCTCGCCGGGCCGGATGTGGAGATCGAAGCCCTGGAGAACGGGTTCGTTTTCGGTGTAACGGAAGTCCACGTGCTCGAACACTATCTCGCCGCGCAGGCGACCAACCGGCGCTTCCTCTACTTGCTGGACCGTGGGATCGGCGTCGATGAGGGCAAAGACGCGCTCGGCGGCGGAAAGCCCGCCCTGGAATTGGCTCCAGAAGGCCGAGATGTTGATCATGGGGAACCAGAAACGATCCATACTGCTGACAAACAGGTACCAGCTGCCCACAGAGATGGCGCCGGCGGCAACGGGCAACCCACCGAAATAGAGCACCAACGCCGTGCCGATGCCGGAGAGCGAATTCAACACCGGAAAGGTCAGGGCCAGGGCATAGCCGCGCCGTAAATTGACGCGATAGGACTGCTGGTTGACCTCGTCGAACTCTTCGTAGATCGCTGCTTCTTGCCGAAATGTCTTGGCGACGCCAATCCCGGTCACGGCTTCCTGGATGGCAGCATTGACCTCGGCCAAAACCTGGAAGCCCTTGCGGGTCACGCGCCGCGCCAGCCGGCGCAGGCTCAATGCCAGAATCGACACGATAGGCGTGAACGCCAACAGCATCAGCGTGAGCCGCCAGGAAATGCTGAAGAGGAATCCCATCAGGATCAGGGTTTGCAATACCTGTCCTGTCAGATCCGCGATTAGTTGCACGACCTGCGTAAACTCTTCGGTATCCGAAGTAATCCGGCTGATAATGCGACCGGAACGGAACTCATCGAAAAAGGAGAGGTCGTGCCGCATGGCTGCGTCGAACGCGTCATTGCGCAGGGCGCTCATGACATCCCCGATGATCTTTGCCACCAGCCAACGATACCACCAGGTTAAGCCCCAGTTGAGGAATGCGTAGACGAAGGCAAAGACAACCAGACCTATCAGGATATCCAGACGCTTTGGATCGGGAACTAGGAAATCCAGCCCTCTGCCGATAAGAATAGGTTGCGCCGCCGCTGCCGCAGCCCCCAGCGGCGTCAAGATTGCAATCACGATGAGGGGTTTCCAGTGTGGCTTGAAGTACTGGAAAATGCGCCGCGTCAGCTCGCGGTCGCTGTATTGCCGGTCGTACGCTTCGGTGTTGAGCCCTCTGAAGAAACCCATGCGTGCTTTCTGTCCTTGTGCTTACTCGTAGCGGGCGAAGATGTTGCGATATGTTTCCGAGGTCGCCATCAATGTTTCGTGGGTCCCGATAGCCGCGATCTTTCCCCGGCGCAGGACGATGATCAGATCGGCCCAGCGAATCTGGGAGAGCCGGTGGGTGATCAAGAACGTCGTGCGGTTGGCTGCCGCCCGTTCGATGGCTCGCTGGATGCGATCCTCGGTGGCGCTATCGATGGCGCTGGTGGCATCGTCCAATACCAGGATCGCCGGATTGGTAAGGAAGGCGCGGGCAATCGCCAGCCGTTGGCGCTGCCCTCCCGAGAGCGTCGTACCGCGCTCGCCGATAATGGTCTCGTATCCCTCGGAGAAGTCCATGATGAAGTCGTGCGCCTGCGCCGCTTTGGCCGCCGCTTCGATCTCTTCCTGTGTCGCGTCCGGGCGTCCGAACGCGATGTTTTCGGCAATGCTCCGGGAGAAGAGGAAAATGTCTTGTTCGATCACGGAAATCTGCTGGCGTAGCGCCGCCAGATTCCAGTCGCGCGCGTCCACGCCATCGATACGCACACTACCCTCGTCCACATCGTAGATGCGGTTGAGCAACTTGGTGATGGTCGATTTTCCGGCTCCCGTTTGTCCCACAATCGCCACGGTCTGACCGGGGTGCACCTCGAACGAGAGGTCTTCCAAGGTGACGGGGCTTGCGCCGATTTCGCAGGCCGTCTCCTGATTGGCGTAGCAGAAGGCCACATTCTCGAAGGTCACTGCACCCTGCATGACGCCTTGATAGCCGCTCTCGTTTTGGTCCAGATCGGTGCGTGTGTTGATCAATTCCAGAAGCCGGCGCGCACTCGCCAGTCCGGAGGCCACCCGCGAATAGGCGAACTGCCCGGCCCAGGTGGGGAAACGCAGCAGCATGAGCAGGCCGTTGAAGGCGATCACATCGCCGACGCCGATCCCCCCGGCGCGGAAGAGCAACAGGCTGTGCAGCAGGCCGAAGGCTTGCAGGACGCCCATCAACAGCAGCGGGTAGAAACGCGCCTCGACCTTGCTGCGGTCCAGGAAGGCTCCTTGCCAGTTGGCTACTGAGCGTCCGAACCGTGTGATCTCGAAGTCTTCTTGGGCGGCGCCTTTCACCGTTTCTATGCCGTCGATCGCTTCGGCCAACGTCGTGTTCATCTCGCCGAAGGTCTCGCGCACGGCTTCCGAGGCCGGACGCAGCTGGCGCAGATAGTGGCTCACCACAAATCCATATACGGCCAGATAAACGATTGGGACCGCCATCAATTGGGGATGAATGCCCGGCGACATCAGGAGCGGCATGAAGAGGAAGTTGGCCGAACCTACGACGAGGTTTAGACCTGGATTGAACATAAAGTTAATCTCGCGCACATCGTTGGTAGCGCGGGCCATCAGATCTCCGGTGGGGTAAGAATCGTGGAAGGACATGCTCTTCCCGATCAAACTGCCGTAAAGTTCGTCGCGGATGTCGCGCTCCAGGCGCTGGCCCAGGGTCTCTGCCGAGAAGTTCCGTCCCATTTGCAGGATCAGCCCGCGAAGCAGCTGTGACCCAACGATGAGCAGCGCGGCGCGCAGCAGAAGCGCGGTGTCGGGGGGATCCAACGCAATCGCATCGAAGGCTTGCCCGGTAAGCAGGGGCACCAACCCCGCCAGGGCCGCGTTACCGAACGCCCCAATGAAGATTCCTATGATGACCGGCCAGTAACGGAATGCGTGTGAGAAGACCCAACGGCCTGGCCCCTCGTGGTTGGCCTGCCAGTTCGTCCGTACTGTGAACTCACTTGTCGTCGTCTGTGTCGTCACGCGTCTGCTCCGGTCTGATGAAAGTAAGATATGCTAAGCAATTGTAGCGGTAAGTGACATAAGGTCAAGCACATCGCGTTTGCTGGTTTGATTTTCTTCTGGTTGCGCCTATACTGGGCGCATGTCTGGAAGACCTCAGCGACAGGCGCAAATCCGGGATGATGCTCGCCGCATCTGCCATGATACGACAAGCCCCCTATACACGGCCTTCCAACCGGGGCGCCGGCTCCGGTTTGTTGTTCAAATCCAGTGAAAGGAGCAGGATGAGTATGGAGAAAACAGTCGTCATTGTTGGCGCATTGGATACCAAAGGCGTTGAATTCGAATTCGTGAAATCCCTCATCGCCGATGCCGGTCTCCGCACCCTGGTGGTTGACTTCGGGGTTATGGGCGAACCGGCCTTCACCCCCGATGTCACGCGGGAGCAGGTAGCCGCCGCCGGCGGCGGCGATCTGGTCTATCTGGCCTCGGGGGATCACAAAGATGAGGCTATGCAGGTCATGGCAACCGGCCTGGCGGTCGTGGCAGCAAAACTGTATGACGATGGCCAGCTTGATGGCATCATCGGCATGGGCGGCAGCGGTGGGACCTCGATCGCCACCAGTGGGATGCGCGCGCTCCCGGTGGGGCTGCCCAAGGTGATGGTCTCGACCATGGGAGGCGGCGACGTGAGCGCCTATGCCGGCGCCAAAGACATCACCTTCATGCCTTCCATTGTGGATGTAGCGGGTATGAACCGCATCAGCCGGCGCATCTATGCCAATGCGGCCGGGGCTATCGCCGGTATGGTGAAGATGGCAGCGCCCACCCCGGTGATCGAGAAACCTCTTATCACTGCGTCGATGTTTGGCAATACTACCCCCTGTGTGGACCACGCGCGCAACGTCCTGGAGCAAAAAGGGTACGAGGTGTTGGTCTTCCACGCCACGGGCGCCGGCGGCAAAACCATGGAGAGCCTGATTGCCGACGGCTACATCGAAGCCTCGCTCGACATCACCACCACCGAACTGGCCGATGAGGTGTGCGGCGGCGTCTTCAGCGCCGGTCCCGAACGGTGTCTGGCAGCTTCCCGGGCCGGCATCCCGGCGGTGATCGCGCCGGGGTGCGTCGATATGGCGAACTTCTGGGGTATCGAGACCGTGCCGGAGAAATATCAGGCGCGCAATCTCTACAAGTGGAATCCCAACGTTACGTTGCTGCGCACCAACGTCGAGGAAAACCGGCAAATCGGGGAGCTGATTGCAGCTGCCGCCAACGCGGCTACGGCTCCCGTCGCCATCGTTCTGCCTCTCAAGGGGGTATCGATGCTCGACAGCGTCGACGAGGACGGCAAACCGGGACGCTTCTGGGATCCGGAAGCCGACCGGGCCTGCTACGACGCCATCAAGACCCACGTGAAGCCGGGTATTCCGGTCATCGAGCTGGATCACAACATCAACGATCCCGAGTTTGCCGATAACTGTGCTGCCCTTCTGCTGGAGATGCTCGGCAGCAAAGCGTGACGTAGAGCGGCGGTGAGCTGCATTCGCCATTCGCAAATTCACCATTCCCAGAGGAGTTCAATGAACAAACGAATCGTCTTGATCGGCGCGGGAAGCGCGCAATTCGGCTTTGGCACGCTGAGCGATATCTTCGCCAGCGAAGTTCTCGAAGGCAGCCACGTTGTGTTGCATGACATCAATCCGACCGCGCTCAAGCGCGTCCAGGATGCCACGGAAGCGCATATCGCAGAGCATACCCTGCCCTTCACTGTCTCGGGTACCGTCGACCGTCAGGAAGCGCTGCAAGGCGCGGACTTCATCGTGATTTCGATCGAGGTCGGGAACCGCTTCGAGCTGTGGGAGCAGGATTGGATGATCCCCCTCCAATATGGCATCCGGCAGGTCTATGGTGAGAACGGCGGGCCGGGCGGGCTTTTCCACTCCCTCCGCATCATTCCCCCGATTCTCGATATCACCGACGATGTCATGGCCATCTGTCCCGACGCTACCGTTTTCAACTTCAGCAATCCCATGTCGCGCATCTGCCTCACGGTCAAACGGAAGCATCCCGATCTCAAACTGATCGGACTGTGTCACGAGATTGCCTCCATCCCGCAGCACTTGCCCAAAATCCTCGGCGTGCCGTGGGAAAACATCGGATTCCTGGCCGGCGGGTTGAACCACTTCAGCGTGGTCTTGAAAGCCTGGTACAAGGATACCGGCGCGGATGCTTATCCCGACATTCTGGCCAAGGCGCCTCCCTATTTTGAGCAACTGCCGAGTCTTCGCGATCACGTCGAGCAACTACTGGCCGAGCAGGCCGGTTCTGTCCCCGGCGCCGAACCCGCGCTGCGCGAGGGCGCGCACGCCTGGCCCGAACGCTGGCTATTCAAGGTCATCCTGGAGAAGTTTGGGCTGCTGCCTATCACTACCGATAGCCACTTCGGCGAGTACATCCAATGGGCGCACAGTGTTGTGGATCACAAGGGCATTCTCGACTTCTATCACTTCTACAAGCAGTGGTGCCAGGTCGATGAGGCGCGTCTGGGCAAGCCCACCGAATGGGAGCGGGTGGTTCCGATTATCGAAGGTATTCTCACCGATTCAGGTCATGAGGAGATGGCGGTCAACATCATGAACGATGGCCTGATCACTAACTTGACCTCAGATATCGTCGTCGAGGCGCCGGCAACCGTCGACAAGAACGGCGTCCATGGCGTGGCGCTCGGCGACCTGCCCAAGGGGTTTGTGGGACTCCTCAATAATCAGGCGGCGACGTATGATTTGACCGCAGAAGCCATTCTCCGCAAATCCAGGGACCTTGTGCTTCAGGCCCTGCTACTCGATCCGGTGGTTCACAGTCTTGATGCGGCCGAGAAGACCCTGGAAACCATGCTGGTGATGCAGAAGCAGTACCTGGGGTACTTGAAGTAACGCGTAAAGGAGGTAACGATGGCGTTTATTACACGCAGTGATGCACTGGCGCGGCTGCGCGCACAGGTCGCAGCCGGCAAACCGATCATTGGATGTGGGGCCGGAACCGGAATCTCGGCGAAGTTCGCAGAAAAGGGCGGCGCCGATCTGATCATCATCTATAACTCCGGGCGCTATCGCATGGCGGGTCGTGGGTCGTTGGCCGGCCTGATGCCGTATGGCGACGCCAACGGCATTGTGGTGGAGATGGCTTCGGAAGTGCTGCCCGTGGTCAAGGATACGCCTGTGTTGGCGGGGGTCTGCGGCACCGATCCTTTCCGCCTGATGGAGGTCTTCATTAAAGACCTCCAGGCCATGGGGTTTACGGGGGTGCAGAACTTCCCCACCGTTGGGCTTATCGATGGGAAGTTCCGCGCTAATCTCGAAGCGACCGGCATGGGCTACGACAGGGAGATTGAGGCTATCGCCATTGCTCACAAGCACGACCTGCTTACGTGCCCCTATGTCTTCGGAGCCGAGGATGCTAAGGCCATGACGCGCGCGGGTGCGGATGTGCTGGTGGCGCACATCGGGTTGACGACGTCGGGTTCCATCGGCGCCGGCGTCGCCATGACAATGGACGACGCCATCGGGATGGTGATGGAGGTCTACGAAGCCGGGAAATCGATTCGCGAGGATGTGCTGGTCATCTGTCACGGCGGCGTTTTCGACGAACCGGCCAACGTCGGAACGGCGTTGGCCCGGATGCCGGGTATCGCCGGATTCTTCGGCGCTTCCAGCATCGAGCGGTTGCCGACCGAACGGGCGATTACGCAGCAGGTGCGGGATTTCAAAGCGTTGACCCTGGCCTGACCCTTTGCGTCTAGCGAAACAGGGCGGAGAAACCAGCGTTTCTCCGCCCTGTTCATGCATCAGGGGGTCTTATCATTCTCCATCCAGCTGCGCAGAGGCTCACGGATAGACACGGCTGAACACCGAGTTTATCCCTCTGTGCCTCTCTGTGTAAGCAGCTTCTTGCGCTATTCTCGGCGCCGCACCTGTCACTATCCTGAAGTCGTATCCGCTGTG
>JAFGNR010000392.1 GCA_016926915.1 Anaerolineae bacterium | reverse complement strand
TTTCTGAAACGTATCCTGGGGTTCAGCGCTGCTACGACCATGATCAAATCCGTGAGCAAAGAGACGGCGCCATGAACCCGGTAGGATCGTTTCTGCGCGCAGCGGGTCACTTCATGACGGGACGGCTGCGCTTTCCAAGGCGCCACACCGGCAAGACCCTGGTCATGGACGATGGACGCCGGTTCAGGGTGTTCCGGCATGCCATCCTGATACCCAAGGGGGAACCGGCGCCGCCCCAGGCCCTGTTCCAGGTCCGGTTTCACCTGACCCGCATGTCCCCCAGGGCCAACAAGGTCTTCTCGTGGCTGCCGGTCCCGTTCTTCACCGGACTTGCAGGCTTCCGCGCCAAATTCTGGGCGCTGGAGGAAGAGAGCGGCGCTTTCCAAGGGCTTTACGCCTGGCAGACGTTGGCGGATGCACAAGCCTACGCCAACTCGTTTGCCCTGCGCTTCATGGCGCGCCGCGCCGCGCCCAAATCTTTGTCTTACGAGATCCGAACCGGCGACGAGAACAGCGCGAGGCGGCTGGCCCAGCTTCTCGACGTAGCTGAGATCAGAAAATAGCTATTCAACTCAAGGAGCCAAGCATGAACGCAAATCCCCATCATCTCTGTACCTGGGACGAGAACGCCGATTGCGCCGCGTGTGGCTTGCAGTCGCAACTGGCATGTAAATGGGATGGCCAGCTGCTCCGCGTCTTCTGGGCAACATTTCTTCCAACCTTGGCCCTGTGTCTCCTGGGCGTCAGTCTGGTTGGTTTAGTTACCGGACGCTGGTGGATGCTCATCGGCTTTATCGCTTACTTTCTGCTTATGCTCGGCGTGCTGGAGATCCGTTTCTTGTGCAGCCATTGCCCGTTCTACGCCGAGGAGGGCAAAATCCTTCACTGTCTGGCCAATCACGGCAGCTTCAAGTTCTGGAAGTACCGCCCCGAACCCATGAATGGTTTCGAGCGCTTCTTGATGATTTTCCTGGTGGCGACCGTGTTTGGCATCGTACCGTGGGCAATCGAGGGCTACGGCATCGCCTTTCTCGCCGCAAATCGCGCCACGTTCGGAATGCCGCTCCTGTGGGCCATGATCGGCATCACGGTAGCCAGCGTGGTAGCGGGCGGTTCAGCGTTGGTGATTCTGCGAACGGTTTTCTGCACACAATGCGTGAACTTCTCGTGCCCGCTCAACACCGTCCCCCAACCTGTCGTCGCTGCGTATCTACGACGCAATCCGGTGATGCGGGAAGCGTGGGAAGCAGCAAAGGGGAAAAGGTGAGTCATGAAGTACAAGTTGCGGGTGGCGAGTTGCTGGTTACGCGGTAAGGGAGGTACGCGATGTCGCCTAAACCGGATGTGAGCGAAGAGCGCACCGAACAGATTCTCGATGCGGCAATGGCGGTGTTCGCCGAGCGCGGCTTCGACAAGACGCGCATGGAGGACGTAGGCGCGCGCGCCGGTATCAGCAAGGCCACGGTCTATCTCTATTTCCGCAGCAAGGAGGCGCTCATCGGCGCGCTCATGAAACGGGTGTTCAACCGTGAACTTGCAGCACTCGATATCGGAGAAACGCCCGGCGCTTCGGCGCGGCAGCGTCTCCTCCGCTTCAACGACGCAATGGTCGAGGATTTAGAACACCTGCGTCCCCTGCTGCCACTGTTGTATGAGTTCTACGCCATGGGGCTGCGCAGGGCCTCGGTCCGGGGCGTATTGGGCGGCGTGTTCGCCCATTTCATCGATGTCGTCACCCCGGTTATCCGGGAAGGAATCAACCGGGGTGAATTCCGAGATATCGATGCCCACCAGACAGCTACCGCACTAGCGGCGACCATGGAAGGCACCCTGTTGATCTGGGCCTTTGCCCCGGATCAGGTAGATTTAGAAACGCAACTGCGGCACGGCGCCAAGCTGATCCTTGAGGGAATAAGTCCGGCATCACCCGTGACCCCATAAAAAGTATACCAAGATGATCAAGACAAAACATCTCTATGCGTTGCTTTGTGTCCTGGGAATAGCACTTCCCTACAGCCAGTTCATCCCCTGGCTGATCGAAAACGGCCTCAATATCCCTGGGTTGATCAACGAGATCACCGCCTCACGCATCGCCGCATTCGGGTGGCTGGACGTCATCGTTTCCGTGGTCGTGCTGTTCGTATTGATCTTCACTGAAGGTCGTCGTCGTGACATCCGCCATCTCTGGCTTCCCATCGTGGGAACTTGCCTGGTAGGCGTGTCGCTAGGATTGCCTTTGTATTTACTGCTCCGGGAAAACGCCAGGGCGCCCTATCTGGAAACTCAGGACTGAACGCGCACAAACGCACCGCTCACCCCATGCTCAACAGGAGCCGCATTCGCGGAACAGCTCGCCTCATTACACATAGGACAGGCAAGTTGCCTGTCCTATGTGCTTGATTCGCGGTGTGTGTGCCCCGGCGCAGCACCCCGTTATCACCAGACACCGGAGATAGCGCCGGTTCACGTATCCCCATCCGCCCGGTGAAGCGAGAGGAGGATCAATCCCAGATCGCGCACGCGCGCCAACACCCCATGAAGCGCCGCCTGATCCTCCACCGCCCCCCGCAGAATCGTGTTCCCCTCTTCATCATGGATCACATTCCACCCCTGGAACCAGTCTGATCGCACGAGATCGAGACGATGCCGGACGCGGATTTCGTAAAGCGTGCCCATAGGACCGGCGCCCCCCAATGCGGATTTACCGCTAGACAGCAGGCGCTGCCAGGGCAACGGGTAAGTCGTGTGCCCATTCCCGAATCGCATCCCAGTTACGGAAATCGCCTTCATCCGCACCGGTAATGAGGCGCACAAACATGCGTTGGAATAGATTCAAACGACGATAGACTAGCGCGCCGCCGAAGAGTGCGATGGTCGCTGGCGTGACGTGTGGCGCACAGATGAACGCCGGTTTGGTGTAGGAAGGCACGGAGGTGAAACGCTCCTTGAAGCTGAGCCTTTCCGGATTCTTGGGCGCGGTGGCCAATTGCGGATCTTGGAAAATCGCTGCACCCTGGTAGCTGACCGGCTCGAATCTCGTGAGACTGAGCGCCATCATGAAGCAGGCAACCGGCACGCGGCTCAAAGCCTCCTGGTGTTGTTGGTGAAAAGCTTGGGCTTCGCGGTGCCACCCCAGAATCATGGGAGCGCCTACCACGACCGCGTCATAGCCATCCAGCGTCGTCACGTCACGCATAGGGCGCACATCCACCTGCGCCACGACCTCTTCGAGAACCTCGCCGATCGTCCGGGCAACATCCGTTGTCGAACCGGCGTTGGTTGCATAAGCGATCAAGAGCTTCTTCATTGTGTAACCTCCACTCTGGAATGCACCTGTGTTTCAGCCTGAGTGCTTTCACCGGCGCGTCGCCGTCCTGCGAACCGGTGAATGACCAATCCCAGCAGCCCCACCAGCATCAATGTGTAATCCACGTAATTGGATACCCACTTGAAAGAAGAAACGACGCTTCCTACGGTCGCCACGACATCGAGCCTTCCGGGATATGCAACCAGCAAGATCAGCGTCAATCCATTCTCCAGGTAATCGGCCGCCATACCCAGGAACGGAAGCAGCGCCAACCGGCGCCAACGGCTCTCGGGCCTGAGCCAGCGGCCCCAGAGAAAGGCAATGAACAGCACGTTAAAAGTGCGGTAAATTGCCGGAAAGACCAGTTCGGTTGTAAGCAACAGACGGGTGTAGAATCTTCGCCCAGCCTCGCCTTGTTGTGTCAAGATCTCGTAGGCTTTGTCCGCATCATAGGATGTCTGGTCCAGGGTACCGGCATGGTGTGTGATGGCTTCCAGTTGGGCAATTCCCCAAGGTTTCCCGACGTTGAGGATGGTTGCGATGACAAAGAGAATCCCCAAGACCACAACCCATTTCCCCTGCGCCCACCCTTGCACTCTGGCATTGAACGTATCAATCCGTTTCCACATTTTCTCCTCCTGTAATCATGATGCCGCCCTATCCGGACGGTCGACAGTCCCAGAATACATGAGAAGATCCGGGGCGTCATCCACCCCAGGGTGAATTTGGAGGGAGAATATCCAACGCAGAATGAGACTACCGGGTGAAATGGCAGCAGCGCTACCAGTAGCCAAGCTCGCGAGCGCGAATGACCGCCTGCGTCCGATCCTGGACGTTCAACTTGCTGAAAATGTGGTTGATATGCTTCTTGACTGTGCTCAGCGCCACGAATAGCGTTTGCGCGATCTCCGTGTTGTTCAGACCCGCCGTCATCAACCTCAACACCTCGAGTTCCCGTTCCGTCAGCGGCTCTGTAAGCGCGCTGTCCGGCGCCTGAAACAGCGCGTCTGAAGACACGTCCAACCGGAAGGCGGAAACCAGGAGTTCGATGTAATCCAGCGATATACCCTGTGCAACCAACTTAATCAACGGCTGCAAGATCGAGGCGCCATGGTCAAGGAAGGTGCGGATATACTGTTCCGACCTAGCCAAAGGGAAGGTACGGGAAAGCACAGCAAGCGCCTCATCTTGAAGCCCTTGCTCCTGAAACATCACCGCTTGAATCACGCGGAGTTCCAGTGCGTTCCCGGCGCATCCGGAGCGCTCAACCATCGACAGCAGACGCCGCGCGAGCATGTCCGCCTCACCGTAACGCCGTAGCAAGATCAGCACTCGCATGAGCGCCACATAGGTCTCATAGGTGACGTAACTGAGGTCGTCCTGCACGCTCAGAGCATTGTCGAAAATCCAACGAGTTGCAGCTTCACGATCCTGACGGAATACACACACATATCCCTGATGCGCCGTCAGCAGGTTCGCGACGCGCAATCCGACACTGTGATCGCGAACCTGCGCGGCAGCCTCCTGAACGATCGCATCCGCCTCGCCAACCTCGCCCAGGACGCGCAACACTTTGGCCAATGATACCCCGAGGGCGATTCCGATGCTGGCGTTCATCCAGTAGCGGCTCAACGTTTGTCCCTGACGCAGATACGACAAGGCGGTTTCCAGATCGTTCCACTCGTAATAGAGGTCGCCCAAGTGCCCACACACACCGGCGGCAATGGGAGGCAGACGCCCACCCGGCCCAGACAATCGCTCAAGTGTGTCACGGTAGAGCTGTTCTGCCAGGTGAAGTTCCCCACGACGCACGTGCAGGCGCCCTAGCGCACTGGTAGTCGGCGCCAAAATATGGCGGACATCCGCAGCTTTTCCAAACGCTACGGCACGTTTGTAGGCTTCGATCGCACGCTCCAGGTCGTTGCCAAAGCGATAGGCGTTCCCGAGTGTGAACGCATTGATACTCCGGCCGACGCGCGCCTTTTCCGGAAGCAGGGCTTCCGCGCGGTTGGCCAGGTCGATGGCCCTTCCTATGTCAAGAACTTCAACGGCACGGTACGCTTGTATACTGGCAACGTGCCCCAGCAGGCTATCGTGATCCGGTCCATGCACCTTCGAACGAGCTCCTGCTTCCGCCCGTTCCAGATAGGATGGCGCCAGGTCCCACTGACCACCGAGCACATTGATCCACGCCTGGTAGACGCAAAGCCAGGGATGCGCTCCAACAATGGTCTCCGGCAATGCCCGAATCCACGTTGACATCTGCGCCAACTCCCCACGCGCCATGGTGAGCATCGCGGTGCTTTCGATCAAACCCGCAGCCCGGTCAAAGTCGCCGGCAACGAGGGCATGATGAATGGCCTCATCCCATATCTCCTCAGTCTCATACCAGATGCTCGCGCGCTGGTGCAGCACTGCCGGAGAGGCGCATCCTAACGCCGCACCGGTAACGGACAACTGATATCGTAGTAGATCGGCGAAAAGCGCGTGGTAACGATACCACTGACGGTTATCGTCGAGAGGGATAAGGAAAAGGTTGGCTTCCTCGAGATGTTGCAGCATCGCGGCGCCGCCGGCTTGACCGGTGAGGGCTTCGCACAAGGGACCCGTCATCCTTTCCAAAACTGCAGTTTGCATGAGAAAGGACTGTACCGCTAAGGGCTGGCGACTGAGAACTTCTTCAACCAGGTAATCCAGCACAAACCGGTTGCTGCCGGCAAATTCCCGAACGAATGACGATGCGTCCCTGCGACCTTGAAGAGAATGCGCGGCCAATTGTAATCCGGTAATCCACCCTTCGGTGCGGCGATCCAATAAGGTGATATCTTCGGAAGATACATCGAGGCGTAAGATCTCCTTGAACAAGCAGCGTATCTCTGGCGATGAGAAACGGAGATCGGAAGCCCGCAGCTCGACCATCTGGCGGCGCGCCCGCAGCAAGTGCAAAGACCAGGGAGGATCCGAACGAGAGGCCACAACCAGATGCAGCTGCGGGGGCGCATGCTCCACCAGAAACGCTACCAGATCATGCAGCGCACGCGCGTCGATGGCATGGTAGTCATCAAGGACGAGGTAACAGCGTGTCGTCAGCCGGTCGAGATCGTTGATCAAGTGTGTCAGGAGCAAATCTGTGGGAGGAAGCTGGGGGCTATCCAATGCCGCCAAGATTTCTTCGCCGACACACGGGGCCACAGTCTGCAGCGCCGCGATGAGATACGCCCAAAAACGCACGGGCGTATTATCCTCGGTATCCAGAGAAAACCAGCCAACCTGGTTTGGATGCCGGGCAGCCCAGGCGCACAACAGTGAAGTCTTACCAAAGCCTGCCGGCGCGGAAATCAATGTAAGCCGCTGCTCTTTGACATCTGCTTCATCGAGGCGCGCAAGCAACCGCTCCCGCGTTACCCAATCACTACGAGGAGGCGGGATATGCAGCTTGGTAGAAAGGATTTGAATGCCCATATCGATATGACTGTAACACACGTATCCGGAAAGCCAACCATCCCCTATATTGCAACGGCCCACCCGAAAGCAAGTAGTCGGGCTAGAGCAACCCACCCGCCACGAGAACCTGGCGCAGCGTTTCACGATCGACTTCCGAGGGAGGCAGCAACGGCGAACGGGTTGCTCCGCCTTCGTAACCCAGCATATCCATAGCAGTCTTCAATCCTGGAATGCCGAAGCGTGACGTCGTCGCCGCATTGACCGGCGCCATGCGCGTCTGCACCGCTACGGCTTCCTGTATGCGACCTGCCACTACATGACGGTAGAGATCAATGCACGCCTGCGGCGCGATATTCGCCAAAGCCAATACGCCCCCCACAGCCCCCAGCGTCAACGCCGCCAGGAATACACCCGCCGAACCGGTCAAGACCTGAAAATCCTCCGGCGCCTGGCGGATGATCTCGGTGAGTTTCGCCACGCTGCCGCCGCTATCCTTGAGACCGATGATGTTCGGATGTTCCGCCAGCGCAACGATCGCATCAATACCCAGATCCACATGCGTGAACTGCGGAACGCTGTAAAGCAGAATCGGGATCGGAACCGCGTCGGCAACGGCCCGGTAATGATGCACCAGGGCCTGGGATGTCATCCCCGCATCATAGTAGTGAGGGGTCACCACCAGGGCAGCGTCCGCCCCTTGCCGGGCTGCCAGACGCGTTACCGCGATGGTCTCGCGGGTGGATTCACAGCCGGCGCCGGCGATCATCAGCCGGTCGGCAGGAATGGCCGACCGCGCCATCTCCCAGAAATCGGCTTTCTCATCTGTGGTCAAGTAAACTGCTTCGCCGGTGGATCCCAGCACCACATAGCCTGCCAGGTCGAAACGATTCCAAAGGGCAAGGTTGCGTCGCGCCATTGCGTGATCAATGGCGCCTTCTTGAGAAAAGGGCGTCGGGATAGGGGGGAAAACTCCCGCAAGTGAAAGAGACGTGTTAGTCAAGGTAAACCTCCAGACAAGAATGAATAGAGGCAAGGTGCATTCGCAGGCACAGCAGCGAGCCACCCAGCATCCGAAACACCGCCCCTGAGTTTACTGGCGTTTGAATGGGAAGCAAAGCTGTGCTAAGATTAGGTTCTATCTGAACAACACAGAACCGCTGACACCGGTTCGGGAGAAAGGCCATCGCCACAGCACTCGGGAACAACAACCGAAACCTCTACCGCCAGCAGCGCCCGCCCCAGCAGGCGCGGCACGTCCGTCGCAGATGGGGGTGGTGTGTCCTGGCGCTATGCCTCGCCGCCGCCTGGATGCCCGGCGTCATCGCGCAATCAATGCGGGCGCCGGCCCTTACGTCCGGGATTGCGGAACCCAACCAGGCGTTGCCTCCCGGCGGCGAAGATCTACGGTTCGACCGCATCTCGCTCGAAGAGGGCCTATCCCAGAGTTCGGTACACTGCATCCTGCAAGACAGCGATGGGTTCATGTGGTTTGGGACCAGCGATGGCCTCAACCGCTATGATGGCTACGAGTTCACCGTATTCAAGCACGACGTCGAAAACTCCTACACCCTGGCGCATAACCACATCAATGCCCTCCTGGAAGATAGCAGCGGCATTCTGTGGATCGGCGCCGAAGGCGGAGGACTGGATCGCTTCGATCGTAAGACCGAACGATTCACCCACTATCGCCATGATCCCGGCGACCCCCAAAGCCTGGCCAACGATTTCGTCAAGGCGCTGTATGAAGACGTCGCCGGGAATCTATGGATCGGCTCACCCACTGGGTTGAGTCGCCTGGATCGCAGAACGCAGATCATTACCACGTATCACAACGACTTCGACCCGCCCGAGGAGATCCACGGAACTAATTACGTCGTCGCCCTCGCGCGGGGACCCGAAAATACACTATGGGTGGGGACCCAGGGGGGCTTGATACACTTCGATCCGGCCACGGAGATCTTCACGGCGCACACCAATCCCTCCAACGTAACCGGCGCCAATACCCTGACAACCCTGTATCAGGATCGGACGGGAACCCTATGGATTGGGACCGAAGGCGGCGGTCTCTATATATACGATCCTCGCCAGCAGCGCTACACCCGCTTCCACCATGACTCGCAATCCCCGACCAGCCTGGATTCGAACTTCGTCACAGCGCTCTACGAGGATCTCAACGGAACCCTGTGGGTGGGCACAGATTCAGGACTCAACCGGCTCCTTCTCGGCGGTGCAGCGAACCAGATCATCAATGAAGCCGAAGAACGCATCCTCGAACGCATCGACCTCCTGGCGCCTGGAAACGTGCAGTTCACCCATTACGAACACGACCCCGCAAATCCCTATGGCCTCAGCGACCGTCTGGTCGCGTCGCTCTACGTTGATGAGGCCGGGGTCGTGTGGATCGGCACCGGGGCTGGCGGCATCAACAAGTTCGATCCCCAGCGGAGCAAGTTCGCACACTACCGCGCCAATCCTGACGAGCCGGGTACCAGCCTGAGCGCCGATACCGTCAATGCGATTCTTGAAGACCGCGAAGGCGGCATCTGGGTCGGCGCCAGCCGCAGTGGGCTAGATCACCTGGATCGCACCACCGGCAGGGTCACGCACTACCGCCATTCTCCCAACAACGATCGCAGCATTAGTACGAACCGGGTGAATACTTTGTACGAGGATCGGGAAGGTGTCCTATGGATTGGAACCGCCTTCGGCGCGGGGCTAAGCCGCTGGGATCGTACCACCGGGTATTTCCACAACTATTCAAGCGACTCCGAAAGCAGCAAGGGACTCAACTATCCCTACACCAATGTCATCTTCGAAGACAGCGCGGGCAACTTGTGGATCGGAACGTCGGTGGGCGGACTCAACAAGCTCAACCGTGATACCGGACTGTTCACCTACTACCAATATCGCGAACCCGACCGGACCCCCGATACCATCGGTTACAATTACATCCACGCCATCATCGAAGATCGCACTACAGACGTATTGTGGCTTGGCACCCTGGGAGGACTGGCAAAGTTCGATCCTCAAACCACCACCTTCACGTTTTACATCCACGACCCGGAGAATTCCGCCTCGCTGGCCAACGATATGGTCTGGTCCCTACACCAGGATCGCAACGGTATCCTCTGGGTAGGCACCAACAGCGGCCTGGACCGTTTCGATCCCGTCGCCGAGACCTTCACCCACTTCACAGAGTCCGAGGGTCTGCCCAACAACGTCGTCGTCGGTATTCTGGAAGACAACCAGGGCAACCTGTGGATTAGCACATATCGCGGGCTCTCGATGTTCGTGCCGAGAATTGAGAGTTTTCGCAATTATGACACCGGGGATGGTCTTCAGAGTTTGGAATTTACCCGTGCAACCTTCAGAAGCAGCAACGGTGAGATGTTCTTCGGCGGCATCAACGGCTTCAACGCCTTCTTTCCTGAGAGCATCGCCAATAGCCGCTATGACCCACCGGTCGTCGTAACGGATTTCCAGATCTTCAACGCCCCGGTAGCGTTCGGACCGGACAGTGTCCTCACACAACCCATTGCACAGACCAGGCAGATCGAATTATCCTATCGCGACAGTGTCTTCTCCTTCGAAATCGCCTCCCTGCACTACGCCGCCCCCGATGAAAACCAGTACGCCTATATGATGGAGCCTTTCGATGACGACTGGAACTATATCGGCACACGCCGTTTCGCAACCTACACCAACCTGCGTCCCGGACGCTATACATTCCAGGCTCGGGGCACCAACAGCGACGGTGTGTGGAGCGATAACGTCGCTCGAATCGATATCGTGATCTCCCCACCCTTCTGGCAACGCTGGTGGTTCATCGCGGGCGCGGTACTGACCCTGCTAGGGACCGGGGCCGCCGGCTATAGCTGGCGCATCCGGCAAATCGAGGCCCGCAACCGGGAACTGGAAACGACGGTTCGGGAACGCACCTACGAGATCGAGCGCCGCCGCCAGGTAGCCGAAGGACTGCGCGAGATTCTGTTGCTGCTCAACTCCAATCGTTCGCTCAAGGAGAGTCTTGATTACATCGTCCAGCACACGGCGCAGTTGACCGATGCAGAACACGTGCTGGTTTTCCGTTATGAAACTGACACTGCGCCGGTCATCATCAGCTGTACCGGCGCCGAGGCCGGATCCCAGGCCGGGGTCGATCTACCGCCGGAGGTGGCGCACTGGATGTCAAAGACTGTCCTGCGAGGAGAGATCCTGAGCGAACCAGAGCTGACTCCGGCCCAAGCCAGGGCGCTTAGCGAAGCGCTCGTCCTGCCCGGAGACTACCGGGCGCTACTGGGCATCCCGCTTTCATTCGATGAAGGAACATATGGCGGGCTGGTGCTGTTTTATCAGCAGCCGCGCGCGTTCAGCGAAGAAGACCTCCAGTTGGGATCGACGTTCGCCGACCAGGCCGCCCTGGCCATCGCCAACAATCAGTTGCGAGAGCAAGCCGCCGAACTAGCCGCGGCGACGGAGCGTAACCGGCTAGCTCGCGACCTCCACGATGCCGTCACCCAGACCCTGTTTTCAGCCAGCCTCATCGCCGAGACACTTCCGGCGCTCTGGGAGAGCGACAGAGACGACAGCCGCAAACTGCTGTTGGAGCTACGCCAGTTAACGCGCGGGGCCCTGGCCGAAATGCGCAGCCTGCTCCTCGAACTTCGTCCAACAGCACTGGTCGAGGCCAATCTGGGCGACTTGCTACGTCAATTGGCCGAAGCCATGATAGGACGCACAGGGCTTCCGGTCACCGTCGACGTCACAGGAGAGTGCCACCTGGCGACGAGCGTGCACGTGGCCCTGTATCGTATCGCACAAGAGGCGCTCAATAACGTCGTGAAACATGCCCGCGCCAGCCATGTCTGGGTGACGCTGCGGTGCATAGCAACCGAGACTGGTAGGATCTCAAGAGAACGTGTAGAATTAGAGATACGCGACAACGGGCGCGGTTTCGATCTGGCCTGCGTTCCGCCGGATTGTCTGGGCCTGCACATCCTTCGGGAACGCGCCGAGGCCGTGGGCGCCGCCCTCGAACTGCAAAGCAACATCGGGCAGGGAACGTGGGTTTTCGTCACGTGGCCCGGAGAGAATCGGAAACAGGAGCAAGTATGAACAACACAGCATCCAATCTGCCGATCCGTGTCTTGATCGTCGATGATCATACTATGGTGCGTCGCGGTCTGGCGACGTTCCTGAGGGTCAAGGATGACCTTGAGTTGGTGGGCGAAGCTAACGACGGCAAGGAGGCGCTCAATCTCTGCGCGGGCCTTAGACCTGATGTCGTCCTGATGGATCTCGTGATGCCGGAGATGGATGGCGCCACGGCCACCAGGATGATCCGGGAGCGCTGGCCTAATATCCAGGTCATCGCGCTGACAAGTTTCCAAGAGAAGGATCTCATCCACGAGGTGCTGCAAGCCGGCGCTATTGGGTATCTGCTCAAAAATGTCTCCGTCGACGAACTGGCCGAAGCGATTCGGGCGGCCCACGCCGGACAATCAACGCTGGCTCCGGAAGCGTTCCAGGCCCTGGTGCGTCCCGATGCGACCCCGCCTCAGCCCGAATTCGACCTTACACCACGAGAGCAAGAAGTACTCGCATTGCTGGTCGAAGGCCTCACGAATCCCGATATCGCCAAGCGACTCTACGTGAGCCGCTCGACCGTAAAGGCGCACGTCAGCAACATTCTTTCCAAAATGGCCGTAACCAACCGCGCCGAGGCCATCGCTATCGCTATTCGCCAGAAGCTGGTCAAGTGAGGGATAATAGAATCGGTCAAGTGACCAGCCAGCAGACTCCTCAGGTGTCCGATGTACCTGGGGGGTTTTTGTTTTATAGTAAGACTGCCAAGCGTAGTCAATTCTTTCAACTGCGAGTTGTGGAAAATCGGGCATTCCACGCTCCTCCTTCAAAGGCTGGATACCACCAGATCCAGAATACTCCCGCCGGATTGAACAATCTGGCGGGAGCGCCTGTTTCTAGCGGTCAAGAATAAGAAAGCTATGCTGCCCGCAGGATGGAAAACACCGGACGTTGGAATTGGCAGCGTCAACAGGAGCTAACGCAATTTACCGGATGGCGCTGGGGACTGGGGCAATCGAGTGAGGGATCAAAGAGGCGAAACACAAACGCGCGTTCTGTTGGCCGATGACCAACCCAAGGTCCGTTTTGCACTGCGCGCGCTACTGGAGCAGCAACCCGGACTGGAGATCGTCGGCGAGACCGGGGACCGGCGGGAACTGCTGGCCCTCGTATTCAGAACACACCCCGATGTCGTGCTCGTCGAGTGGGCATTGACAATCGATGCGTGCGCGCAGGGCAACGAGATCGCGCACCTGAACACCCTGCACCCCGCGCCGTTCATCATCGTTCTGAGCGGGCGTCCCGAAAACCGTCCGGATGCGCTGGCCGCCGGTGCGGACGCCTTCGTAAGTAAAGCTGATCCACCGGATCGACTTCTGGCGCTCCTGGCAGCACAACATCCCCTCCGCAGATCAAAACCCCGTACGACGCCGGGAGGCCCCGAAATAGATCCGGAGCCTCCGGCAGCGACAAACACCCCCGGGGCCTTACTGGCGGCGGACAAAGCGCCAGAGTTTGCCGAGCACATTGAAAAGGGTAGCGGCGAGACCGATGATCAAAGCGAGGCGCACAAGCGTCCAGAGCGTCGAGATGACGGTTTCGTTGTAGAAGAACGTGAGCCCCCACAATGGGTCCTGGCTCATCGCCGCCGCGTCGAGGCCGAACCAGGGCTCCCCGGTAATCATTAGCGCCAGCGGAACGATGCCCAGAATGGTCAGCCCAAGGTCCACTGCCCGCGTGACAACTTCCCAACGCCCCCGGCGCAGCAGCAGCACACAGAGAATGACCTGCCCAAGCCAATAGGCATTGAGCCAGGGCAGCAGCCGGTCGAATCCCTCGGTCAACAGCGGCAGAAAGTGCCATGCTTCGTTGTAATAGCTGGCCAGGCCCACGTACTGTGGGAAGACATTGAAGAGCACAAGGGCCGCGATTGTAAAACAGAGTCCGAAGATCAGTTCTCCCATCTTGAGATCATCGCTTGCCTCGATTTCCGGCAAATCCCTGGGATTCCATTCCTCCTCGTCCGGAGCGACGCTATCCGGGTTGACCAGGCGTTCGACGGCGGCCATGACCAGGGTCGTCATGCCCAACCCGGCCAGCGCTGCCTGCACGAAACTTCCCAAGATTCCAGCCAGAATGCGCGCAATTTCACCGGGATCGGCGACGCCCCATAGCGAGAAACCGGCGATAATCGTGAAAGCTACCGTCAGGGCCACGCCTTCAGCAAAGATGACGATCTTGAAAATGGTGAAGAACGCCGGCCCAATCAGATATTGGCGGGGCGGCAAGTATGATGCCGCCATCGCGTCGGGGGAACCGAATTCCTTGAGAATGTCCACCACCAAGGCCTCATGTGAGGCTTCCTGATCCTCGCTGCGGCGTTCTTCCAGCGTATCTGCCAGCAGCGACCGCAATTCTGCCGCGACGTCGGCCCGCAGCTGTCGCGGCAGACGCTTGCCTACCTGGTGCACGTACCGTTCAAACAACTCCATCTTCAACCTCCTCAAGATTCACCCACAATCCTGTCTAGCATGGCGACCAAGCCCAACCATTCTTCGGTCAAGGTTTCCAACGTCGCCTCCCCCTGGAGCGAGAGTTGATAGTAGCGCCGTCTCCGCCCATCGGCTTCGCGCCAGTCGCTGCGCAGCAATCCCTGGGACTCCAGACGGCGTAACAGGGGGTACAAGGTCCCCTCATTGATATCCAATCCCAGGGAAACCAACTGCTTGCGAAGAGAGTAGCCATAGTGAGCTTCTCGCAAGGCTCCCAGGACGGCCAACACAATGACTCCCCGGCGTAATTCGAGAATCAGCTGTTCCGACATAACTCCTCACTTCCCACCTGCCCAATTCGTGGTATACTGTGCATCACATAGCATTAACGCCATTATACTGTATATCACACAGTATGTCAAGAGGCAAATATGTGAAAGTGGACCTATCTGTACCGGAAAGGTCGAAGATGAAGCAATGAAAAATCCATACGTGTGGATCATGATCTTGATGCCGTTCGTGGCGCTGGCGGGTTGCCGGGCTGCAGCACCCGCGTTACCCACCTCCGTCGAAGTCCGCAACACTCCCCCCACATCCACGCAAACGCCGCCGCCCACCGCAACACAAGCGCCCCCAACGCCAACATTCACGGTCACGCCAACGCGACAGCCGGCGCCAAGCCCCACCTCCCGGCCCATTTCGGATACAGTCCGCATCACCATTCTCTATGACAACACATCCACCGCTCCTGAACTACGCGCCGGCTGGGGTTTCAGCGCGCTTGTCGAGTACCACGGGCACACCGTGCTCTTCGACGCCGGCGCCGACCCCACAATACTGAAACATAACGCCAGCCAGCTCAACATCGACCTCGCGGTCATCGAAGCTATTGTACTGTCCCACATCCACCAGGATCACACCGGCGGTCTGCCGGCAATAGATCTTGA
>JAFGNR010000094.1 GCA_016926915.1 Anaerolineae bacterium | reverse complement strand
GTCTGCCCCACTTGGGTATGGTAACTCAAGTAGGTATTGAGCTCTCCAAAGTGATTGACCGGGGCGCCATCCAGAGCGATGATCAGATCTCCGTCGTATCCTGTTGTACGATCTGCGGCAATCAACCCGGCCTGAGCGCCCGGACCTCCCGGCGTGACGTTGAGCACGTAGGCGCCCTGTGTCTGCGAAAGCCCGTATAGGCGCAGGTCTTCCAGCGAGAGTTCCCCATCGAACGACACGCCCATGTACGGATAGACATACCGGCCTGTCTCGATGAGATCAGGCACAATCCGCCGCACCGCCGCCGCCGGAATAGAGAATCCCACGCCCGAGTTGGCGCCTGTGGTCGTCGCAATCGCCGCATTGACGCCGACGACCTCACCCGCCAGATTGAGAAGGGGACCGCCGGAATTCCCTGGATTGATCGGCGCGTCGGTCTGAATAACCTGCGGCAGCGAGTAGGCGCTGCCGCCAACCGCACTGCGCTGCGACATCAGGCTGCGGCCCAATCCGCTGACAATCCCTAACGACATGGAGCCTTGTTCGCCAAAGGGATTCCCGATAGCCACGACGAGCTCCCCCACCGATAGGTCGCCGGCCTCGGCTAACGGGAGCGCCGTGATCCCCACCGGCAGCGTCTCAACCTTGAGCACTGCCAGGTCGCTATCCAGGTCCGTACCGACCAGGGCGGCGTACTGGCGATCGCCGTTGCAGAAAACGATTTCATACGTCGCACCGCCTGCCACCACGTGATTATTGGTCACGATGTAGCCTTCATCACTATAGACAAACCCACTTCCACTCCCGCTTCCCACAATGATGTAAACCACAGCCGGATTGGCGCGCGCATATACATCCACCAGGGCGGCCTCGAGATCGGTTTTGATCGCAACCGGCTGCGTATAGACTGCCGGGGTGATCTCCATGTCCGGGTCTGACGTCGCCGCCGGCTCACTTTGGGCCTCCAACTGCGTCGCCACCTCCGCCTCGACCAATGCGACAAGCGTATCCTGATCAAAGGATACCGGCGCAAGGGCCGTTTCATCCATCGAACCCAACGATACGCAGGCCGCCGAGACCACGAGCATCCCTACCACTAACAGAAGTGTTCCCCACCGTCTTATGGTTTTCAAACGTTTCCCCCATCCAGTATTTGATAGTCCTACGCGTCTTCCCCCTCAAAACGACACGTCCCCGAGCTGTGCCCGGGGACGTACAGAAGAGAGAAACTAGAAAGAATCTGAGGGCGCAAACCGCTGCATGCGGAAGCTGCTACCTTCCAACGTCGCCTCATCACCAGACGCCCCCTCGGGGAGTCCACGCATCCGGCCCCCACGCCCTCCCATCGGGCCGCCACGACCATGGAAACCATCGCAACCGCGCCCGAGCGTATCCAACGCGTCAGCCTGCTCCTGGGTGATCACCCCGTCATCGATAGCCTGCTGGATCGCAGCCTCACGCGCTGCCTGCATGGCTTCCACGAAAGTCTCGCGGTCGAGACCCAGTTCGTCGAGCCATTCCTCAAGGGTCTTGTCGCCCAGTTCTTCAACGTCGATACCCAGCGCCGTCGCGGTCATAGTCTCCCGATCGAGATAGGGTTGCAACGCGGCGCGCACCTGGTACATCTCGTACTGCTCTTCGGTGATGAGACCCTCTTCGAGCGCCTGCTGTAGGGCTTTGTCCTGGGCGCGTTCCCGGGCCGCCGTCAGCTCGTCCACAGTGATCCCCAGCTCTTCGGCAAGATAGGAGTCGCCGTCAGGTCTGCCCAACCACCCCCCACCATGTGCGCTCACGACGCCAACAGCAAGCCCAGAAAGGGCAACTACAGCCACACCGACCACCAACCAACGCTTCCACTGCTTCTTCATCATAAACCTCCCGTTTGTTTTGATGTTGATCCGGTCTTTGCGAACCGGTCACGATTTACATCCTTATTAATACCAGAAGGTGTTTAAGAACCTGTGAAGAAGTGTTTTGGAAGCTATTTAGCTTCGGGCCAAGTGCAGTATGTGTCCGGCTGTCTTTCCTCACCTCAAGATCAGCGGCAGGTAACAGCCATAGATCACAGCCTGCCACCGGCCATACAGATTGATGTGCGTGACGCCCAGGTCTGCCCGGTGATCCTCCCAGATCACCAACCAGGTCGCCGGATGGTCCGGCGAAGATGCCACATGGCGCGCCGCGATTTCCGGTTCGAAGCGCGCACTGTATGTATCGTGCACGATGGTCAGGGAATCGGTCTCCGGCAATCCTGCCGGGCTGAGTTGCCGGGCACTAATACCGGGCAGAAAGGGGTCTCCCTGCTCCCCATCGTACCAGGCCACCAGATAACGCCCTGAGTCGACATCATGGGAAATCGCCGGCGCGCCTTCCCAATGCGAGGCCGTGGCAATCGGATAGGCGATGCCGTCAGGCGCACCATCCAGCCGCACCCGCCGCGCCATCACATCGGGGTCGCCATCGGCAGTCATATCGACATCTTCCCACACCACCAGGAATCTCGGTTCGACCTCTGATCCGCCCCGCACTACCTGGGCCAGGTGTTCGTTGTGCCCCAAGTCCCCGGCAATGACATGCGCCGTCCCCAGTAAGGCGCCATCTTCCGCTGCAACGAGCTGCCCGCGAACGTCCCAGCGACTCAGGCCCAACCCATCGCGATCATCCTGCCAGACCACCAGGTATGTGTTATTGACAGGATCGTAGGCCAGGTGAGGATTCCACGCTGCGTGCCCGCAGCAAGGCGCCTGAGAGATATTGAAAGCCGCCGACAATGGCGCAGCATTTGCATCTACCAATTGGCCGTAGATGTCTGTCGTCCCGCTCACGACATCCGTGTTCTGGAAAACGATCAGGTAGTGTTCCATGCCCGCCTCGACGGCCAAAGCCGCCTTGTCGCCCGTGATTCCGGTCAAAATTGCATTGGCGCCCACCAGACTCCCCTCGGCGGCGACAAGCTGTCCCACGATGGGCGTCTGTGAAAGGTCGGGATCACGCCAGATGACAAGGAACCGGTCATGGAAGAAATCCCAGGCCACATCTACCGGAGAATCCGTGGACAAGAGTTGCTCGGTCAGTGTCAAGGGATGCCGGGTCAAAACCCCCTCGCCCGCCAGCCAATAAGCCTTCACGTGTGTGCTGGTGTTCCCACCACCGCCCACCACGTCGGCCCAGGCCACGAGATAGCCATCGGACAGCGTACTGTAGGCGAGCGCCGGCCGCACTTGGAGCTGCGGCAGCGGTGTCAGACCGGCGTGCAAGGCCAATCGTTCCCCCTGCCTGTCCAGACGTTGTCCGTAGATTCCCGAATGTGTACCCAACCGGTAGTCCTCCCAGACTACCAGATAGGAAGGATCAGCAGCAGAGGATGCCACGGCAGCAGCAGGACGGGACTGGGTATAGGCATCGTCGTTGATCACGGCGAGCGCGCCGATGCCCCCCAGCATGACCCGCCGCGCGACAAGATCCCCACGCCCCTCGGTAGCCTGCCACACGACCAGGAATTCATCAGCCAGAGGATCCCCCCAGCCGACCGGGACCGGCTCGGCCTCGTGTAACGGCAGATCACTGAGACGAAAATCCCCGGCTAGCGGCGTCCCATCGACGTTGAGATAGTGACCGTAGATGTGGAGCTCCCCAGTACGCCGGTCTCCCCAAACGACGAGCCCCAGACCCTGTCCTGGGCCTATCGCGACATCGGGAACCTCCTGGTACACCGGCTCGGTAGAAATCGCGAAATTGGAGCCTTGCAAGGTACCATCGGACAGCACGATCTGGCCATAGATATTCTCGTAGCCCAACCGCGCATCCCGCCAGATCACTACGTAGTGACCCCGCGTAGGATTGTACGCCAATGCGGGCGTGCCCGCCCAGGTCGCGGTATCAATCAAATCGAAGGCCGGCCCAAGCAACACCCCGGTCCCATTCACGCGCTGCCCTAGAATCGTGGACGTCAAGCCGGTGGCATTACCCCACACCACCAGGAATTCATCGCGTCCGGCGGCCACGTCTGGGTGAACCTGGCTTTTCAAATAAGCAGCAATGGGAAAGGGAGTCCCATCCGGCGCGCCCTCACGGGTGATCAACTGCCCGTAAACGTCCGGGGCGTCGACAACCGCGCGGCGATCCTCCCAGATCACGAGATACCGGTCGGCCGCGGGAAGATAGGCTACCGAGGGATTCGATTGCGCGACGTCATCGTCGGTGAGCGCCAGCGCTTTGCCAAGCAGGCGCCCTCCCGCACTCACGCGCTGCACAAAAATGTCGGGGGAGTAATTTTGCCGGCTGTCCTCCCAAACCAGCAGATAGGTCTCATCTTCCGGATTGAAGGCCAGCGCCGGATTCCGTTGAGCGTCATCCGCATCAGTCAACAAGAAGTCTTGCCCAACGGCGCCGGGATTGAGACCGTCAGGAGGTACTGGGGGTGGGGATAGGTCGGATCCACACCCCTGCATCGAGACATCATCGACATACAAGCCAGTTTTGGCGCCTGCACCATCATTGTAGACGCCAAAGTGTACCCAAATGGATTCTCCACGATACGCGCTCACGTCGAACGTGTGTTTGCCCCAGGTTCCTTCATTGGACAACATCCAGAGCAAGCGCTCAAGGATCGCGCCTTGATCATCCATGAGTAACACATACTGCGCATCGCCAGCCCATGGTCCTGCGGCCAGGCGATGCGATGGAATAACAGCCGGAGCAGGCTTTTCAAAACCAGCCACGCCGGCGTCGGACAGCGGAAAAAGCCAAACTTCGAGCGTCGCCGTCACGAGAGTGTTGGGCAGTGTAATCCGCTGGCGGGCAGAGGAATAACCGTAGACATTGGGACCCTCGACCAACCCAAGCCGAATCGCACGGCTGCCGCCATGAGCCTCATCGAACGAATAGGCTGCCGGAATCGCCGTCGCAGGCAGCTCCCAACCCAGGTCCCCCTCGCAGGCCCCGTTGAGCAGGTATTCCCAACAGGTACACGTCAAGCGCCATAGCCCGCCATCGGTGGGTAACAACAGCAGCCCCGGGCGGGGCATCAGGAGTCCACGCGGCGTGCCGGGGGTGGTCCCCTGGCGCCGCCAGCCAGCGCCGCCACCCAGCGAACGGAAGAGTTCCCACGTCGTGCCTGCCGCGCCGACCGTCCGCTCTACGGCGTAGAGTTCAGGCGCCTCCACGTATTCCGGCGCGACGGCCAGCCCCATGATCCACCCATCGAGGTAATCAACAGGTAACCCCGTATTGACCGCCGCCCAAGTAGCCCCGTAGTCAGTTGACCGCACGACGCCATTGGGCGGCAACGCCGGATCGCCGCTGCCCTCGATCCAGAAGTAACTCACCCACAGCGTCCCATCGACAGCATAATCCGGCGAGAAGACAACATGCCGCGCTATATCGACCCAGGGAATCGTCACAACACTCCAGGTGAGACCGCCATCAGTCGAGCGCAACAGAGGATTGAACCCCGTGAGATAGACCGTGTGGTCGCTGGCGAAGGTCGGCGAGGGCATGACGTGAAACAGATCCACCCAAGCAGGCAAGCCAGCCACAGATAACGTCCACGTATCGCCCCCGTCAGTCGAGCGCCATACCTCATCCTCGCCCACGGCGAACACCACCAGATTGCCCATAGCATCGCGCACGGCAGCAATGTCGGAAAGTTGAGTCCCGGGTGCGGAGAACACCGTTTGCCAGCTTGCGCCGGTATCGATCGAGCGCTCCAAGGTAGCCGTGCCGGAGGGGTCATTGCGCGCCACGAAGAGCGCCGGTTGGGTCCGGTGCGCCGGATCGACCGCCAGCCCCACCACGCCCATGGTCTGCGTCAAGGGGAACGTCGGGTAGATCACCTGCCAGGACTCCCCATCATCGCGCGT
>JAFGNR010000391.1 GCA_016926915.1 Anaerolineae bacterium | reverse complement strand
TACCTGATCACCTCACTCTTCATAACCAGCATTTTCACGGACTCGCGCACCACTCTCTGGGCCTACCTACTGTTGAGCCTATCCTTGCTGGTTGCGCCTCTCCTATACCGCGAATTCACATACCGGGATGTCATTGCCGGCCCTTTGGCCTTATTCGCTTTCGTAGGCGGTATGTTAGTGCTGGAAAATGCCCACCGGCATCATTTGGAATGTGATCGCCGCGCACAGCTTCAAGAAACCCAACGCCAATACGAGGCGCTCTTCGAGCATTCCAATGACGCCGTGTTCATCCTGGGCTTCGCTGGGAGTGTACTCAGCGTCAACAGTCCTGGCGCGCAACTGCTGGGGGTCACCCAGTCAGAGCTGGTCGGAGAAAATGTGAGCAACTACCTGGAACAGGAGGAGCTGCCGGTCATAGAGCGCCGGATGGAGATGCTGCGCGCGAACCAACAGCCGCCGCTATTCGAACAGACCATCGTGGCCCGGGATGGCAGCAGACGTATTGTGGAGATCAATGCCACCACGGTTCTGGATGGCGCGGGCGTCCCCCAATACATCCAGTGCATCGTCCGGGACATCACCCAGCACAAACAAGTCGCAGAGACCCTCCAACGACGCAACCGCGACCTGACAGTACTGAACCAGGTGATCACGGCTGCGACTTCCAGTCTGGATGTGATCCAGGTGCTGCACGCCGTGTGCGTTGAGCTGGGGCAGGCATTCGATTTGCCCGCAACCGCAGCCTTTACGGTCGATGAAGCTGCCCCGCGCGCCGTCGCCGTGGCAGAATACCGGCGTGGGACGCAGCCCAGCGCCCTGGGCATCGGTATTCCGCTGACGCTCCCCGTCATCCAACACCTGCTGGCCCACCAAACCCCTTTGTACATTGCCAACGCGCAAGTCGACCCCCGTGTGAGAGAGGCGCACGCTTTGCTGGCAACGCGGGGAACGCGCGCCCTGTTACTGGTCCCCATCATCACGCGCCAGCGCGTGACCAGCGCAATCGTGCTCGATGCCCTGGGGGATCGGACCTTCAACGCCGACGAACGCGAACTGGCCCAGAACGCAGCGGCGGCGGTGAGTCAAGCCCTGGAGGCTGCCGAACTTCACCGGGAGCTGCAAACCTACGCCAGCAGTCTGGAGACCACCGTTGCCGCGCGTACGACAGAACTACGAGAAGCCCTGGTGCAAGCCCAGGCCGCTGACCAGGCCAAGAGCCAGTTCGTCAGCAACGTGAGCCACGAGCTACGCACACCGTTGACCAGCATCAAACTCTATCTCGAGTTGCTGCGACGCGCACCGGAGCACACCGCCTACTTCAGCGCCCTGCAACGTGAAACCGATCGTTTGCAGTACCTTATCGAGAACCTGTTGCAAATCTCGCGGCTGGACCTGAAACGGGTACAGGTGCAGCCGGAACCTGTCGATCTCAACGCGCTCGTCTTGCGACTGGCGCAGGACCGGCAGGCGCTCTTCACCAGCCGCGGGCTGGAACTGCAGATCCAACCCGCCTCCGATTTGCCTATCTTGAATGCCGACCCCCGCCTCTTGGAGCAAGTGTTCACCAACATACTGACAAACGCGATGAACTACACCCCGCCTGGCGGTCAGGTGCGCCTCATCACCGCCAGAGAAGCTGCCGGCGCGCGCTCCTGGGTCGCCGTTTCGGTGATCGATACCGGTTTCGGCATGACCGACGACGATCAACAGCAACTCTTCAAGCGCTTTCAACGAGGAGGCGCCAGCCAGGCCCTCAACGTGCCCGGCACAGGATTAGGGCTCGCCATCAGCAAAGAAATCGTCGACCTCCACAAGGGACGCATCACGGTTGCAAGCGAACTCGGAAAAGGCAGCGCCTTCACCGTCTGGCTGCCCTACCCCGAGCCGTTGAAAACTGTAAAATAGGGCATCAGGTCATCCAGGTTAGCATCGCTACGCATGTCGGAGCGAATCATATGTTAGCTCTCGACACCCGGGGGTTGCTTTTTCATTCTCCAGCCAACTGCGAAGAGACTCACGGATAGACAATGATAAAGCCCTGCAGATGGAGAGGCGGTGCATTGACTTGTCGCCCGGCTGTCCTATACTGTCATCGTCATAGGATACCGGTAAATGAATGAGGAGAGATTCGATAGCGTCGAGACCATCACATATGGACTGGAACGCAGCATCGCCCGGATGAGAGTGCGCCATGAAGACCTCGACGATTGGGAAGTCTTGACGGCTGTGGAGACATTGATCCGCGTTGTGAACGCGGAAAGGGCCGGGCGTCCCCCCAGTCTCCTTCCCATGGCTCCCCGAGTGGCGGACATCTTTAAGACGCTTCACGAGGCGGTAGAACCAAGGCCCGAACAGGTAACCGCAGACCGGGAAGCCTTCCTCGCCGGGCTGCGGCGTATTCGCAGGGCGATTCGTGCGCAAACCCGGCAAGGCCGGCGCCGGGGATTCCTCGCCAGCCTGACCGGGGAATGAAGGCCGGCGCCGCGACTCTGACGCGAATCCCCGTACAAAAGACCATGATATTGGAGAAATCTACATGCTACTTGCGCGTTTTCGCACTTCAGGAATAGCCGTGCTCCTGGCTGCCGGTGTGATATTGGCAGCCTCACTTACCGCGTGCGGTTCCGCCGAACCCACGCCGCCTCCGGTGCTGACGTTGCCGGAGAGTTTGCCCCTGGCAGCGACGGCCACCGTCGCCACGAAACTGCCAAGATTGCCCAATGATCTCACCTATCTGCAAGCTGGCAAAATCTGGACGCTCCCGGCACATACCCAGCAGCCGAAGGTCCTTGCCGAAGTCGCCGCTGGCAGCATTGTCGACTATCGCATCAATCGCAGCGGAGAAGTTCTGGCGTTTCGGACCGGAGATGACTTACTCTACGTCGTAAATCGCACCACCGGAGACCGCGTCGATGTTCAGCTGCCGTTTGCCCGCTCTTTTGTCGGCTTCACCCTCTCCCCGGATGGGACATATCTGGCCGTGGGCGACGCCAACGGCCTATACGCGATTACGCTTCCGGAGGGAACCTTGACGGAAGTGAAGCCCAATCCCACCAGCGAGGAAGGGGCGACGACCTGGATTCCCACTTCCTGGTCCGATGACAACCGCTGGCTCATCGCCAACCTGGCCGTGTTCGACAACTACCCGCTCTACCTGATCGATGTACGCACGGGAGAGCTGCGTGAGTTGATGCAGGGCTGTGTCGGGGAAGTGCCGCAGGGCGTCTGGGATACCGAAGGCGTGTGGCTGGCAACCACCAGTTGTGGTGAGCCGGGCGGGCTGCATCTGGTCAAACCTGTCGGCGGGCTGGATTGGCCCGTACTGCGGAGCACGCCCGAAGAAGCGAGCCAGAGCCTCATCCCCTATGGCTGGGAAGTGATCACCGGAGACCGGCTGGCCTTCACACAGTACGATCTCGATTCCGGCTATCCAACCGGCCTCTACTGGCTGGATGCCGACAATAGCCTGATCCCGATTCTCACAGCAGCGTGCATTACATCTGAGGGCGACCGGTGTCTACCCATCGAATATGGATTTGCCCGCTGGGCGCCGGACGGGGCGGCGTTTTCGCTTTACGGCGTCGAGAACGACATCGTCATCGGCGAGCTCGCCGGGGCTACCCTATGGGATGTCAGCCGGCTGCTGGAAGGTGCAACCAACTTCCAATGGAGCTTCCCTTTCAAGTAAGGAGCCTTGCACTGTCCTTGATGCTACATGGAGAGCCATGCAACACACAACCATGATTGACCCCCATTTGCCGTGGATTGACCTGCATCGCCATCTTGACGGGAACGTCAGACTGGAGACAATTCTGGATCTGGGGCGCCGGCACGGTCTCGCACTCCCGGCGGATGATGTCGCCGGGCTGCGTCCCCACGTTCAGGTGACCGTTCCCCAACCCGGACTGATAGCCTTCATCGGGAAGTTCCACTGGATCACCGAAGTGCTCGTCGATTACGACGCGTGCCGGCGCATCGCTTACGAAAATGTCGAAGACGCCTTCCGGGAAGGCCTCGACTATGTCGAACTGCGCTTCAGTCCCTGGTTTATGGCCGAGCGGCGCCGGCTTGATCCCGAGGGCGTCGTTGAGGCCGTGGTGGATGGCGTCAGGGCCGGCCGCGAAACCTTTGGCGTGCCCACCAAGCTGATCGGCATTCTGAGCCGCACGTACGGGGCAGATGTTGCCTGGCAAGAACTCGCGGCGCTGCTGGCCTACCGGGATGATATCGTGGCGCTCGATCTGGCGGGAGACGAGGCGAACTTCCCCGGCGATCTGTTTGTAGCGCATTTTCACAAGGCGCGCGACGCCGGCTGGCGCATTACGATCCACGCCGGCGAGGCTGCTGGTCCCCAAAGTGTCTGGCAAGCGATCGACGGTCTCCACGCCGAACGATTGGGACACGCCGTGCACGCGATCGAGGATCCGGCGTTGATGGCAGTCCTTGCAGAACGCGGTATCTGTATCGAACAGAACCTCACCAGCAACATCCAGACCAGCACGGCGGCCTCCTATGCAGAGCACCCGATCGGGGAATTTCTGGCGCAGGGTCTCAGGGTCACGCTCAATACCGACGACCCCGGCATCAGCGGAATCGACCTGGCGCACGAATACGAAATCGCCGCGCCCGCTGCAGGACTTTCCCGAGAACAGATCCACCGGCTGCAGCGCAACGCGCTCGATGGAGCGTTTCTCTCTCCGGAGGAAAAACAGGCCCTGCGGGCATCCAAGATCGCATCCCTGGCATGAGGAATAGAAAACTTCGCCCGATGGTAATTCATCGGGCGAAGTTTTGGCGCCTCTGGCACCCCCGGTGAGATTCGAACTCACAACCTACGGATTAGAAGTCCGCCGCGCTATCCAATTGCGCTACGGGGGCTTGTGAACATACCCTCAACGTAGGACAGGACGGAGTCCCTTACGCACCCACCGTCCCGATAACATACGCAGGATTTGATCTTCCGGATAGCCGACCAACTGTGCCAACTGCGCCGGCGTCTGAGGTTGGTTCCCGTTGTTCAAGAAGACCCGGAAAATCGACTCGATCAGGGTGGGCGCCTGACTGATAAAACCTGGTTGCTTGCTACAGTGCGTGGAGACAAGATACTGCAATCCTTCCACCCGCTTCACCTCTCCGGTCGTCCAGTCGATCCAATCGATCTTTTCACCAAGAGGTTGCCCACTGAAAGCAATGCGGTGTTCCGGGCACAAGTGAGAAAGCAGCTCCACGTTCAAATCCAGGCCCTCGCAATGCCACCACTCATAGTCAATGTGAAAGGGCGTGTCCAGCGTCGGTTTGATAAACCGGGTCAAAGTTGGATTGGGAGGCAAAGTCGCCATCAGAAGTCTCCTCTATAAGACCAATAATTGTCGCCCAGTGAAACGTACTGCTGCCCAATTGCCAACACCGCCTGCATCGATGCCGGCGGCACGCGCCGGAATAGGTTTAATGCACTATACAACGTAGCGCCATGGACGGCGCGCTGAAGACTCAACACCGCCAGCGCCTGGAATACCCGTTCCACGAGGGATTCCAGTGGAATCCGCCGGAACTTCTGGGCCAAACTATCTACGGCGCCCGGGTCGGGAACTCCCAGCGCGGTCAATTCATCGAACTCACAGAAAACCGGATACCTCGTGACCTCGAAAGAAAACTGATCGTCGTGCACGGTCACGGTTCGCAGCCACTCCCCACGCCGCGACCGGAAAGGACGGGCAGCGATCTTGATTTCGCCGGGTTCGGCGCCCAAACCCAGATCGATATAGGCGCCCGGCCCGACATTGTAATCTTCGTACCAGGCTTCAAGGCCGTACACATAACGTCCACTGCGCACCACCCAGCCCGGGAATGTAGCGCCGTTATCCCCATCGATAAACGTAAACCGGATGTGATCCGTCAAGCGAGCCGTGGGGAAGATACGCGCCAATCTGCCGGTCAAGGGCAAGGTCCCGCTCCGCCAATGCGGGTACGAAAGTGTCACCGTGACCATCGAATCCGGCCCCAAGGGGGCGCCGGAAAAGGCCAATTCGGACCATTCATCATCGATCTGCTTCTCCAGAGAGAACATGACGTCATCCAGCAGCCCACGATTGTAGGGAATCGGCACGTACCGCAGGTGTGATGGAATCTCCAGAACCTGCGGGGGCTCCATACGCTTCAAGTACCATAGCCCCTGTCCTGTAGGACCTACTTCATCGAAGCGCGGATCCTGGATCAACGCACATTCCAACGAGAATATCTGGAGCGGCTCGGAGATTTCGTCCGGCAATTCCATTTCTGCCAGGAATGCCTCGGCCGGCAACGGGCCGCCCTGTACCATGTCCAGCATCGCTTCAGCGATATTCAACTGCATGGGAGACACTTCCATCAGCAGCTCTTTGACGAACCATTTATCCGCAACCATCACGAATTGCGGCGCGACTTCCAGGGCTTCAAACAGCAAACGCCTGACGCGGACCCCATAGCGCTCATACAGCTCTTCCGGTCCTACGTCCGCTGCCGGAGTATACTGGGCATCATCTAGTGGGTGGCGCATACCCAGTTCGGCAGCATACTCGCGCTCGACGCCATCTTCACCCCGAATGCACATCACCGAAAACGATTCATACTCCGGATTGCGCCCTGGCCGAATGGCTACTACTTCGCCCAGCCAATTGCCCATGTGTGGGAAAATCACGCTCTCGCCGACCTCGTAGGCTTCGGAAGGGCGATAGATCCGTCCCTGGGACAAGGATTCTCTTACCAAATCCAACAACTGCTGGTGGCGGCGCCAGACCATTGCACGGGCCAGTGCGTCCAGCGTCTTGGGTTCTTCTTCTTCCAGTAGGAGATTTACCAGGAATTCCAGATCTGTCGGCAAGACAGAAAGCTGTTCCCAATACTGCTCGCTCTTAACGGCACTTTCCACGCTCATTTCCTCTATCTCTCTCATTTCGCTTCCACAAACCGAACTTGATTATACCAGGAATAAAAAGGATTGACAAATTAGGAAAAATGGAGCACACTATATATAGGACAATAGAGAGGAGGATGCTATGAGCGAGCAAAACATGGGACTGGTAACTGTTTACGTGGCCGAGGGCCTCCTACGCGCCATGGTGGTTCGCGGTGCGCTGGAAAGCGCTGGCATCCCGGTCATGTTGAGCTACGAATCCGCAGGGCCTGCCATTGGCCTCACTGTGGGGAAAATCGGGCAGGTGCGGGTCATGGTTCCACAGGAGTGGGTTGAGGAGGCCGAGAGTTTGCTCCATGCCGAGCCGAAGCAGGGAGAAATTTTCGCGGTGCCGCCCGATATGGAAAAGGAGACGTCGTAAGCCGGATTGTGCGACAGCGTGACGTCGCGAACCGGCCTTCATCCATGTGACGCAGCGTTTGCAGCGTACCCGGTTAGGTCTGGTACGGCCCACTTGTTCATAAGTGACAGATGGGCCGTTTATTTGTGGAAAGTGTGCATCCGCACAGTAGAGGCATTCGAATGCAACCATCCGAAAGTATCACCATCATTGGAGGCGGCCTGGCCGGATGCGAGGCGGCCTGGCAAGTCGCCCGTCACGGCATTGACGTGCGACTCTATGAGATGCGCCCCATCCGCCAGACGCCCGCGCACGTGTCAGACCGGCTTGCGGAGCTCGTGTGCTCCAATTCCCTGGGTTCCGATCTGATCGATCGCGCCTCCGGGCTGTTGAAAGAAGAACTCCGGCGCGCCGGGTCCCTGATTGTGGCGCTTGCAGATGCCCACCGGGTACCTGCCGGCAGCGCGCTGGCGGTCGACCGCGACGAGTTTAGCCAGGCGGCGACGGAGATAATCGAAACGGCCTCCCACATCCAGGTCATTCGCCAGGAGGTGACGACGACGCCGGAAACCGGCCTGACCATCGTGGCCAGCGGGCCGTTGACCTCTGAAGCTTTCGCCGAATCCCTGCGCGCGTTGACAGGGAGTGAAGCCCTGTTCTTCTACGATGCCATCGCCCCGGTCGTAGAGGTGAGTTCCATCGACTTCAGCCGGGCTTTCCGGGCATCACGGTATGGCAGAGGCGCTGAAAGCGACGGCGACTACATCAACTGTCCCATGACGCAGGATGAATACGAACAGTTCATTCGGGCGCTACTTGAGGCGGAGCGCATCCCATTGCGGGATTTCGAACGCGACGACCAACGCTTTTTCGAAGCCTGCCTGCCGGTCGAAGTGCTTGCTGCCCGGGGGAACAACGCGCTGGCGTTCGGCCCACTGCGGCCCGTTGGATTGCGCGATCCGCGAACCGGGCGCCGTCCCTACGCGGTGGTGCAACTACGCCAGGACAACGCGGCCGGGACCCTCTACAATCTGGTGGGATTCCAGACGAATTTACGCTACGGAGAGCAGGCGCGTGTTCTCCAGATGATCCCCGGACTGGAAAAGGCCGAATTCGTCCGGTATGGCGCAATGCATCGCAACACCTATCTCAATGCGCCGGCGCTGCTCGAACCCACCCTCCAATTCAAGAAGCGACCCGCGTTGCTATTTGCCGGGCAGATCGCCGGGCTAGAAGGATATGCCGGAAATATCGCGGGCGGATGGCTAGCAGGCGTCAACGCGGCGCGAATTCTTGCAAACCTGCCGCCGGTGGTTCCACCTCCCACGACGATGATAGGAGCTTTGATGCGGTATATCTCGGCAGCGGATCCGGCGACGTTCCAACCGATGAAAGCCAATTTCGGGTTGTTGCCGCCGCTGGAGGAAGCCCTGCGCGGGAAGCGCGCCCGGGGGCAGGCCCGGGCCGAGCGCGCGCTGGCCGATTTCGCGAGTTGGCTTGACGCGCTGCACTTACCAGAATCCCCGGCCCTATCTCAACACGCGGACATCGCCGGTTAACGAGCGTACACCCAATCCCTGGCACGTTTCACACGCCCGGTCGTGATAGACCTGCTGCGCGTTGTAGGGTTCGTGACCCGTGCCCTGGCAGCGTGCATCAGGAATAAGAAGATCATCCGCCTGGAGCTTGAGTACGCCCTTGCCGTCACAGATCGGGCATACCTCCTGGTTGTGATAGGTTTCGATCTCCCAACCTTTCATCTTGTACGGCTTCAAGCCCCGTCCGCCGCAGAATGCGCACCGGACACGGTAGACATTGTTTCCCAAGGCTTCCAGAATAGGGTCATCATGTTCCGACATCCTCACACCTCCAGATGCAATCAACGGCTCACTGTGATTCGCGTCCGGCTCGGGCGGCGTCTCAATTCCCGGCGCCGGCCCACGTCCAGAAACCGGGCGCGCGAGGTACCGTCAACCAGATACGACCATCGGGACCGCGTGCGATGCGACAGCCGCCGGCCTCTTCCCCAGCCGCCTTCTCCGCAGATTGCCCCACAACGCGATATAAGCCATCCAGGGCACAGAGCCAGCCGGCGTCACTTCCGGTAAACACCAGATCCGTCAACTCAGTATCGAGCACCGGCGCCCATGCGCCCGCGTGCACCCGGTAGACCAGGTGTCGCCCACTATCACAACTGGCGCCGCCGCAGGGCGACAGCGTCACCCATACGGTATCCGGATCCCCCAAAGCGATATCGACGATCCATCCCCATCGCAGGCCATCGTCGCCGGCAAGCGCCGGATGCGGGAATTGCTCCCACCCCTCCCCAGGCGTATAACGCCAGAGCTCGCCATCCACACCCGCCCAGACTCGCCCGGAGACATCGACCTCGATATCTTCGATGCACCCCGTCGCTACGACCGGGGAATCTTGCCCTTTCCAGACTTCACCATCGAACCAGCGCGCCCCCTGCCCCATCGGCCCTGGCCCCATCCAGGCACAATCGGCGACCCAGACATCTCCGGCGCTGTCGAGTGCAATCTCCGTCAAGGAAAAATCGAAGCCGTATTCGAGCATTTCTTCAGAAGGTGTAAAGCCCATCTCCTCCGGAGAAAGGACTCGCCAACCAACGCCATCGAAGATGCGCACGTCTTGCCAGGTGGCCAACCAGAGCTGCCCACGCGCATCGGTTACCACATCACTGACGTTGGCATACCAGCCCAGCTTTCGCAAAGATCCGGCCGCGCGCCAACCCGAAGCGGCCTCATAGCCGGTCCAGGTAGCCCCGTCCCACATTGCCACACTCGCGCCATCCTCAGCAGCCAGCCACGTCCGCCCCAAGGCATCGAAACCCAGAATCAGATCCGCTGTAACCGGATAGAGAGTCCAGACCCCAGCATGAAATCTGCCCACACTCGTTTCTCCTACCACCCATAAGGCGCCATCGGGCGCCAGATCCCAATGACCAATGGCGCCGCCGGTCCAGCCTTCCAGGATCGGATTCCACGCGAAGGGGCCAAGCGGATCGTGGCCGGTCGCCGGGGATGCGACAGCCGTAGGCGCCGTCGTTGCAGTCGGATGAGGCGCCGCCGGTGTCGCGGTGGCCGTTGCCGGCACAGGGGATGCCTGAGGAACAGCTGTCGCCGTAGAATCCCAAGGCGCAACAGGGCCACGACAAGCCACAAGACACCCCCACCCCACCAGTAGGACTGCCAGGCCCCACCATCGCTTGATTGTCATGATTGCACCTCCCCAACTAGGGCTACGCACACCGGAGCAGTCTGTGTGAACCGATCTACCCCGAAGTATAGCATAACTCCGGTTCTCACCCTTGAAGAGAACGGCCCGTGCACGAGGTGTGCACGGGCCTGATGGATGATCTATACGCGGGCTGCGTCAGGGACGCTCGTCCAACACAACAGGGATGACGAGTTCTGCACCGTCGCGCAACACCGTAACGTCGAGCGTCTGGCCAACGCGGGTGTTGAGCTCCAGGTAGATATTCAAATCGCTCCAGGTGCTCACGGGATCCCCGTCCAGAGC
>JAFGNR010000093.1 GCA_016926915.1 Anaerolineae bacterium | reverse complement strand
CCTGTCCAGACGCCGGGCAGTCTCCAGGGTAACCGCTACGAGTTCGTCGATGAGACGGTTGCGCCGGGCGCCACGTATGCATATTGGTTGGAGACGGTAGACGCCCGTGGCGCCCAGGTGCGGCACGGGCCGGCGTCGGCAACGGCGCCGCTCAACAGGGCCTACCAGATCTACTTACCCGTAATTCGGCGCTAGTCGGACAGTGAGAAGTGGCGCCTGCGGCTCCATCGTGAGCGCTTCAGCGCGCGCTGAAGCGCTCACGATAAATCGTGTGTGGATTTACCTGCTTGAACCTACGCTGTTTGAGTGGCATGGGCGATGAGCTGTTGAATCTCCAACGGCGCCGATTTTGCTTCATCTCGCGCCAGCGAGAGTGCACCTTGTGTGCACTTTCCAACGCACACCCCACAGCCCATGCAGGCTTCTGTATCGACCTGCGCTATGCTATCAACGACGGTGATTGCATCGAATTGGCAGTTATCCGTGCAGAGACCACACGCAATACAGAGGTTTGCATCCACCTGCGCCACGTAGCCCGATGACGCGAGCATCGGCGTGCCGTTGCGCTGGGCCTGCATCGCCCCGCAGCAGCAGGCGCAGCAGTTGCAGATGGCGTAGAAGCGTCCCAACATGGCATCTTTGAAGAAGGCGTGGTGGACGTGCCCTCTCTCGTCCTCGGCGCGAAGGATGGCGACAGCCTCTTCCGGGGTGATGCGGCGCGCCTTGTGGGGGTGGTGGTCGAGGACGAAACTGACGAATGGCTCTCCAACGATCAAGCAGACATCCAGCGGTAAGCAGGGATCTTCCCGCGCACTGCGGCAGGGACAATCGAGGACTGCCACGTGATCGGGATTCTTCAGGACAATATCCCTGGCGCGCGCGTAAGGGACGATGTGTTCGAGGTCGGGGAGCCGGATCTCTTCGTTGATGGCGACCAGCTGCGTGGCGGCTTCCAGGGGCACGACCTTGCCGTGGTAGGTGTCTGCAAAGGTGATCCGGTCAGCGCGTGCCGGGCAGGCGGGTTTCTCCTTTCGCCGGAATCGTGAGAACGCCCGCTGAATCGCCTGGAAAGCCTTGCCCAGAGGATGCTCGCCGATGCCCATGCCGATATAGAGGTACGTCCACCGCGCGTAGACATACCCGTGGAGGGCATCGAACCAGGTCATATCCCGCGCGCTTCTGGCTTCCCGGAAAAACGCCCGCGTGGATTCGCGAATCAGCACGTGTTTGCGGAGCGGCGGCTCCGGCGGGGTCGCTGTCTCTACCATATCTCCTCCCTAAGGTCGGTGACGCTTTTGACGGTAAATCCTTGCTTTGCGGTGCGTCATTTGACACTAGCGCTACTATACCCGGAGATATACGTGGGTCAATTATGGGGGCAGGGCCTTATCATTCTCTAGCTCAGCGTTATTCCATCAGACGCAAGCCAGCTCACAGCGGATACGACTTCAGGATAGTGACAGGTGCGGCGCCGAGAATAGCGCAAGAAGCTGCTTACACAGAGAGGCACAGAGCCGGCCCGGAGATACACAAAGGGATAAACTCTGTGTTCAGCCGTGTCTATCCGTGAGCCGCTGCGCAGCTGTATGGAGAATGCTAAACCCCTGCTCTGGCGATTTGTGGCCTGGGAAAGCGGCGTTAGAATGAGGCGCGGGGGTTGTGTTTTGTGTTCCGTGCGCTAGAATGGAGTCAAATGACCATCGTTCAGATTGCGCCCAACTGCAAGGACATCAGCCGGCACATAGCGCTCGCTTTGAAGTACAGGTGTGGATTGGAGCTCCAAAGTTTCTCTGATCCAGACGTCCTGGACAATTCCTGGCCCCACCTCGTTGCGGAATACCGGACCCTTCTGCGAGACTTTCCCGGTCCTCTATCGTGCCATGGCGCATTTTTCGACCTTTCCGGGGCGAGTTTCGATGCCCGAGTGGTTGCGTTGACCCGGGAGCGCTATCTTCTAAATTTGGAGATTGCCTCGCAAGTGGGGGCTACCCACGTTATCTTTCACACCAACTTCCTGCCCATGATTCGAACGGAGCAATACCGGCGCCAGTGGGTGGAAAATGAACGGGCCTTTCTGCGCGAGCTGGCTCCTGAAGCCGCGCAGCGTGGGATCAGCATTGCGATGGAAAACATGTGGGACCCCGACCCTTATATTCTTGCCGAACTACTTGACGGTCTCGCTCTGCCCAACGTGGGGGTATGTCTCGACGTGAGTCACGCGTATCTCTACCAACGCAAACGCAACCAGCCCGTAGAGCACTGGATCGAAGTGCTGGCCCCCCATATTATTCATGTGCACATGAACAATACCCGGGGCGTGATCGACGAACACCTTTCCCTGAATGCGCCGGGGGGGGCGATTCAATATGGCCTTCTACTATCCTTGCTGACCAATTTGGAACGTCGCCCCTGGCTGGTCGTCGAAGTCGACGATCCGGACTCCGCCGAGAGAAGCCTTGTCTTCATGCAGCGGGTTCTCGGCAGCGAGACCTGGGGCGCCGTTGTGTGACATGGCTTAGAAGAGCGCCGCGACCTGCGCGCAGATCGCTTCCAGTAGGGACTGGTCTTCGTCCGTGAAGGGGGCGTAGGCGTGCGAGTCGACATCCAGTTCGCCCACAACGATACTGTGCTTGGAGACCGGGTCGCTCTTGAAGATCGGAACGACGATTTCTGATTTCACGTGGGGACTGCACGCAAGATAATTCGTCTCTGCGGTCACATCCTGGATGATGAAGACGGCCTCTGTCTCGGCTGCCTGCCCGCAGATGCCCTCTCCAAACGCAATGTGAGTATGCTCGGTGGGGTCGCCCACAAAAGGCCCCAGTACGAGGACGCGGTCGTCGGCCTCATCTACGAGGTAGAACCCTACCCAATCGTAATGCGCGACGTTCTCGAACAACAACCGGCAAATCTCGAGAAGCTTTTCGTCGCGTGCACCCGCTGCCGAGATGACGGCGCGTACACTATCCAATAAGTTCACGGTATCCTGTCGGGTCATTGAATCTCCTGTTTCGCTCCCCAGTGTGTTGGGTCAAGAAAATGAAACACAGGACATTATAGACAACTTCATGGAAAACGTAACTCCTGTGCTGAACCTTTCGATTTGGGGATGGGTATATATAGCTGGTAGGGGTGCACCAAACTGTGAACGTGCTTTCTGCCTTTGAAGAGATTTGTCAAGGTGAGGATTGGAGCTGAAGTCATTGACAAACGAGGCTTGACGTCATGGATTCCCATGGTAAACTGATTCGAAATATGGAACATAGTGTGTTATACTTATGTCGCATCTGGGGCCGGCCTTGAGCGTGTGCAGCGATTTCCCGGGGGATTTGACCTCCGATCTGGATGCGCTGATCCGCGAGGCGCTGGCGCATGAGGTCGTGCAGGTGCGGCCTGCGGCGCAGGTTTGGCGCCGGGTGGTCAAACAGGTGCGGCAGCAGTTCGTCAATGTGCATACGCGCAGCTTTTTGCGGCAGCAGCCGGTGTCATTATTGTCGATCATACGGTGCGATGTGCATTATCATTACCTGATGCCGAACGGCTTGCAAGCCTGGTAATCGGGTCGCGATTTGTTGATCAGGTCTGAAACCGGAAATTGGTTTCGTAGCTTTGATAGTCCGGTCATGAGAGGAGGTGATGTGCAGCCAAATATGGAGAGGGGCGTTGAAGAAAAGTCTGTGTTTCACGTTACAAAATCTATCTCGTAGGAGGAGAAAGAAATGGCTAACAAGAAGTGGTTTGTCCTGGTGTCCCTGATCCTCGTGGTGGGGATGCTGCTTACGGCCTGTGGCCCGACGGCTGAGCCTGAGGCTCCCGCGACGCAAGAACCGGCGGCGACTGAAGAACCGGCGGCGACCGAGGAACCCGAACCCGAAGAGACTGAAGAACCGGCCGAGACCGAAGAGCCCGCACCTGAACCCGAGCCCGAGGTCATGCCCGGTGAAGGCGACGTCTATCGTATCGCCGTGCTCTCGGATATGACGACCCTGAACGTTTGGGCAGCCTACGACCCCGATGCCAGCATCTGGAACTACGCGGTTTACGGCAGCTTCTGGCCCAGCGCCTATGGTCTGACCAGCCACCGGTGGGACTTCGTGCCTGTGTTGGCGAGCGACCTGCCCACCGATCTGGAAGAGGAAGGGGATTTCTGGGTTGTCACCGTTCCGTTCAAGGACAATGCGGTTTGGTCCGACGGCACGCCCATCACCGCCCACGACTGGGCCTGGACGGCTGCGACCGTTCTGGCGCTGGACCTGAGCGGCAACTGGGAGGCTTACGATGGCAACTATCTCGATCGCATCGAGGCTGTCGATGACTTCACCGCCAAGCTCTACTACCACACCAAGCCTGGTTTGGCCCGCCACCAGTACGGCGTGCTGCAGTCCCCCATCCTGAACAAGGCGTTCTGGGAACCCAAGGTCGCCCCGCTCATGGAGCAGTATGCGGAAATCGCTGACCTCGATCCCGAGAGCGAAGAGTTCCTGACGGCCCGCGAGGAGATCGTGCAGGCCCTTTACCAGCTGGATCCGACCGGCGAGCCCTCGGGCGGCCCGTTCGTCTTCAGCCAGTGGGAACCCGGCGCTTACTCCGAAATCGCCCGCCACGACGCCTACTGGGCGCGCGGCACCCAGACCATTGAATACTCCAATGGCGGGTACAAGGAAGTTGCCGCCGACGGTACCGAGTGGGGTTTCGGCGATCAGAGCGGCGATGAGCTTGAATACTATGAGGGACCGTTCTTCAAGAGCGTGGTCTTCTCAATTTACAACGCTGATGCTGCCCTGTTGGCGCTGGACGCCGGCGAGGTGGACTTCATCCTGACGCCCAACGGCCTGAGCCGTGGTCAGGTGGACCAGGTTTCCGGCAACCCCGCGATCTCCACGGCTTCGAACCCCGCCAACGGTTTCCGTTTCTTGGGCTTCAACTTCGCCGTGGCGCCGCTGGATGACATTGCGGTACGCCAGGCTATCGCCTGCCAGATCGACAAGACCTTCCTGACCCAGAACCTGTTGCAGGGCGCGGCGCTCCCCGTCAACACTATCGTGCCCGAGGGCAATGGCTACTGGTACAACTCCGACGTGACGCTCTTCTGCGATGGTATGACCGCGCAGGAGCGCTTCACCGAGGCAACCCGTATCCTCAAGGATGCCGGTTACACGTGGGATGTAGAGCCCGCCTGGAACGAGGCTCGCGGCGGTTCTGCTGAATGGGGTCAGGGTATGAAGGCCCCCGACGGTACCGCGATCGCTGAACTCGAACTGCTGGCTCCCAGCGCCGGATACGACCCGCTGCGCGCCACCGCCGGCGTCTACATCGAGCAGTGGATCAACCAGCTGGGTATCCCCTGCAAGGCTAACCTGACCAACTTCAACAACATCCTGGACGTCGTCTTTGGCGGCGGCGAGTGGGATATGTTCATCCTGGGCTGGGGCGTTACGGCTTACCCCGACTACGCCTGCGACTTCTTCTACACCGGCGCGGGCTTCAACGTGCTGAACTACTCCAACCCCGAGTTCGATGCTCAGTGTGATGAGTTCTACGCCGAGACCGATCTTGAGACGGCCAAGATTCAGAACTACGCCATCCAGGAGTCTCTGGCGGTCAATCTGCCCTACATCTACCTCTTCACCACCCCGATGTGGGATGCCTGGAACAACACCACCATTGAGTTCCCGTTCACGGACGTCAACGATGGTCTGGGTTCCGGCACCTACGGTTTGAAGACTAACGTGAGGGCGGTTCAGTAGCCGGTAGGTTTAGCGCGCTGAGCGCTTCATCCTAGTTGCACAGGGGGGGCCGTGGATCAGCCCACAGCCCCCCCATTTTCGTAGAAAAGGCAGGTAAGCACAATGGGCAAATATATCCTCAAGCGCGTTGGCCAAATCCTGGTGACCCTGTTAATATTCCAAACTCTGCTCTTTGTGATCTTGACAGCGTTGCCAGGCGACGTTACCAACCGCATGCTGACCAACCCTGATATCCCCCCGGAGGTGCGCGAGCGAACGCGACAAGCGTTGGGGCTGGATGATCCGGTGTTGATCCAGTATGGGCGCTGGTTGGGTAATTTCTTGACGGGAAATCTGGGTGTGTCTTATTCGGAGTACCCAAAGCCGGTGATCGATATCCTGCTGGAACGCATTCCGCGCACGGTGGTACTCTTCCTCACTGCCAGTATCGTCCAATTCGTGGTTGGGTTTACCACGGGCCGCGCCCTGGCCTGGCGGCGAGGCGGCTTTTTCGAGTATGGCTCGACGGTGGTGGGAGTGACGCTGTATACGGTTTTCACGCCCTGGTTTGGTCTGATGATGATTTTCATTTTCGGCGCCCGGCTGCGGTGGCTGCCCCTGGGTAAATTCCTGGACCCCGTGATCTGGCGTAACGCTGAGATCACCGGGCTGGCAGATAGCGCTTCCAAGGGGAACTACGTCTTCACACGGATGTTGCTGACCGCGTCGATTGCGGTGGTGCTGTGGCTGCTCCTGACGATTTTCACCCGCAACATGAGCACGCGTCGCAGGAATCGCGCGCGCTTGGGCGGCACCTTTTTGATTCTGGCTACAGCCGTAGGTATCTGGGCCGCGTCGGAGATCGGTTACCTGGCCTGGGACATCGTCAAGCACATGATCCTACCGGTGGTCACGATTACCCTGGTGGGGTTTGCCGGCACGATGTTGTTGACGCGCCAGACGATGCTGGAGACGTTGCGCGAGGACTACATCCAGACGGCGCGGGCCAAGGGGTTGCCTGAAAAGGTCGTGCGAGATAAACACGCGGCGCGCAATGCCATGCTCCCCGTGTTCACCGGCCTGATCATTAACCTGCCTGGGGCCATCAGCGGCGGTATTATCACCGAAACTATCTTCTCCTGGCCTGGTATGGGGATCACGCTGTTGAATGCCACGACTTCCGAGGATATTCCTTTGGTGATGGGTACCTTGAGTTTCATCGGGCTTCTGACTTTGACCGCGCACCTGGTGGCCGATGTAACCTACGCTTTCCTGGATCCGCGCATCCGGTACTAAAAGGGGAGAGGAAGCATGAACATGACAGTACAGACTTCTAGTGTGGATACTGCACCGCCCCTATGGCAAATGCGCTTGAAGCTAGCTTTGAAAAACTTCAAGTCTGGCTGGGCGATTTTCAAGGAAAACCCCATAGGCATCATCGGGTTGGTGCTGATCGTGTTTTTCGCGCTGCTGGCCGCTCTGCACCCGATCCTCATGGCCACGGCGTGGGAACCGGCAGTCTATGATCCGATTACCGGCTATGACTTCGAAATCCTGATTCACCCATCCCCGCCTACGTGGATTCCCCAACCGGATAACCCGATGTGGGAGTTTTCCTTCCGTCACGTTCTGGGCACCGACCCACTGGGACGGGATGTGTTGAGCCAGTTGATGTTCAGCACCCGGTCGGAGTTCTTGCTGGGTGTGGGCGCGGCGCTGGTGACGGTTTTGATCGCGACAACCATCGGCGCGGTTGCAGCTTACTATGGCGGCCTCGTCGACATGATTTTCATGCGCATTGCCGATGTGGTCTACATGTTACCCTTTATCGCGCTGCTGATCGTGTTGAGTTCGCTCTTCGACTTCGAGCTGATTCACCTGGCCCTGGTCTACGGCGTCCTGGCCGGCTTTGGCGGGACGACGATTGTGATCAAGTCGCAGGCGTTGACGATCAAGGTAAAAGCCTATATCGAGGCGGCCCGCATCGCCGGCGGCAACGACTTGCACATCATTTTTACGCACCTGGTGCCGAACCTGCTCCCCTTGTCCTTCCTTTACATGATGTTCACCGTGACCGGCGCGATTTTCAGTGAGGCAGTGCTCTCGTTTTTCGGTCTGCTGGATATCCGCATGAGCTGGGGCTTGATGATCCAGACCGCTCAGGCTGCCGGTTACCTGTTGAACAGCTGGAAATACTGGTACTTGATGTTCCCGTCCGGTGTGGCAATCACATTGCTATGTGCGGCTTTCTATCTGGTGGGACGCGCCTTGGACGAGGTCGTCAACCCACGGTTGCGGAAACGGTGAGGTGAACTATGGCTGAAGCAACACCTATTCTCTCGGTACAAGACCTCGTCATGCACTACACGACCCGTAAGGGCGACGTATCTGCTGTCGACGGCGTCTCCTTCGATCTTGAAAACGGCAAATCTCTGGGATTGGTAGGAGAGTCAGGCTGCGGCAAAACGTCTATTGCGTTCTCGCTGATGAAACTGCTGCCAGACAATGCCAAGATCAAAGGGGGGAGCATCTACGTCGGAGGAACCGACATCCTCCAGCTGAGCCACGACGAACTGCTCAAATTCCGCTGGCAACGGATCGCGATGGTCTTCCAGGCGGCGATGAATGCTCTCAACCCGGTCTATACTGTTGGCGACCAAATCATCGAAGCGCTGGACTTGCATTGGGGCGACCTCTCCCGCGAGCAATCTCGGGAGCGTATCGGCCAGCTGTTCGAGATGGTGGGCCTTGATCCCAAGTTGATGGATCGCTATCCCCACGAGTTTAGCGGCGGCATGCGGCAGCGCGCGGTCATCGCTATGGCGCTCTCGTGTAATCCTGACATCATCATCGCCGATGAACCTACCACGGCGTTGGACGTGATCGTGCAGGATCGCATTCTGCGCGAGCTCAAGAAGATCCAGGAAAAGCTGGGTATGAGCATGATCTACATCTCGCACGACATCGCGGTGATCGCCGAAGTGAGCGACCGTATCGGCGTTATGTACGCCGGGCGCATGGCCGAGCTGGCGGATGGGGTCGATATCTTCGAACATCCCTTGCATCCCTACACCTATGCGCTGATGCGCGCGTTCCCCAGCATCAAGGGTGAAAAACACGAGCTGGTAACCCTGCCCGGCGAGCCGCCGGACCTGCTGTTCCCGCCGCCAGGCTGCCGCTTCCATCCACGTTGCCCCCGGGCGACTGATGTTTGCAAGCAAGAGCAGCCGCCTTTCGCGGACAATGGGAGAGGTCATTTTGTGGCTTGCTGGCATCCGATGGAGGCGAATCATGAGTAACAACAACGATAAACCCCTGCTCCGGGTTCAGGGCTTGAAGAAGTATTTCCCGGTGGGGGGTGGGTTCCTCCGCCAGGCTCGCAGTTTCATCCATGCCGTGGATGATTTGGAGTTCGATATCCCCATGGGGGGGTCCCTGGGGTTGGTAGGTGAATCCGGATGCGGCAAGACGACGACGGGGAAGTTACTCGTGCGTCTGCACGAACCGACGGACGGCCAGATCTTCATCCAGAATGAACAGGGTGAGTTGGAGGACATCGCGCATCGCAAGGGCGAGTCGATGAAAACCTTCCGCCGCCGGGTGCAGATGATTTTCCAGGATCCTTATGAATCGCTCAACCCGCGTCGCACGATCTACGATACCGTCGCCGAACCGCTGGTTGTTCAGGGGATCGGTACGATCGTGGAGCGCGAGGAGCGCGTGGCTGCATTGCTTGAACGGGTGGGCCTCACGCCGGCTACCAGCTTCATGTTCCGGTTCCCGCACGAGCTCTCCGGTGGGCAGCGCCAGCGTGTTGCCATTGCGCGGGCTTTGATCATCGATCCCGTCTTCATCGCGGCAGACGAACCGACCTCGATGTTGGATGTGTCGATCCGTACCGGGGTCATGAACCTGATGATGGAACTGGCAGGTGAAATGGGCGTCAGCTACCTCTACATTACGCATGACCTGGCGGTCGCGCGTTACATGTGTGAGCGTATCGCGGTGATGTATCTGGGCAAGATGGTGGAACGCGCCAGCACTGAAGAATTGTTGGCCAATCCGCTGCACCCTTACACCCGCGCGTTGATTTCGGCGGTGCCCGTTCCGGATCCCCGGATTTCACGACAGGCCATTGACATCAAAGGCGGCGTTAGCGCGCCGATCGATCCGCCGCCGATTTGCCGTTTCTTCGCCCGTTGCCCGCTGGGCGATGATTTCTGCGAGAATAACCCGCATCCTCCGATGGAAGACAAGGGCGGTGGTCACTACGTAGCGTGCTACAAAGTGTAATCTGATTTTGAGCGTGCCGACGGGGGGCTGGCGTCATCCGGCGTAGCCTTCTGTGATCGGTATCCCGTTACGACACGCATGCTGGGCAGGTGACGTTGAGCATGCGTGTCGTTGTATAAGGTTCTGTGTACCATCGCCATGTTCCTTCCGATTTGGCTCTGGAGGTGGAAGATGTTGCATTATTTACTACGGCGTGCTGTTTCGGGTCTGATCGCACTGTTCCTGTTTTTGACCCTCATGTTTTTCGTGTCCGAGTCCGTGGCGCCTACTGACTTCACAACCCAGTTTTCTCTGTTAATGACAGAAGAACAACGGGCGGCGCTGGCAAGAGATCTGGGGATCGATCGTCCGCTATGGCAGCGGTATTTCGATTGGTTCGGCAGTCTCGTGCGGGGCGATTTAGGGTTCTCGTACTACGGATTTCCCGTGGCAGAACACTTGTGGGGCCTGATTCCCTATACGCTATTGGTCTTCCTCATCGGAACGATGATTGCGTTCCAGATTGGGCGCTGGATGGGGAAAGTGGCCGCGTGGCGGGGGCCGGGTCTCGTCAATACGCTCAGCTCGATCAGCGCGATTATGCTATACACGGCTTTCCCTCCGTTTCTCGCTTTCCTGGTGAGCCGGGTGATGGAGCGGAGACTCGATCTGAAACGTCCGGCGCTGGGAGGTCGCGCGGTTGGCAACGTCTTCTTTGGCGAGCTCTGGCGCAGCCCCCGGTGGGAGCCGGAGACCGTCATGTCATGGGTTCTCTTGACTGTGGTCGGCTACAGTGTGCTGATCATGGTTCTGAATGAGCTGCTGGCCCGCCGGGTGCGGCGCCGGATGCCAACCCTGGTTCAAGCGGCAGCTCTGATTGCACTGGTATCCGGCACCTGGTATGCTACCGGACTCTGGCCCTATGCCCTTGAAGTATTGAAAGTCGCCAGTATTCCGATTGTGACCTTCGTCCTGCTCTCCTTTGGCGAGACGATGTTGATCATGCGAACCAGTATGTCGGATACCCTGCGCGAGGATTTCATCACGACGGCCGAAGCCAAGGGACTTCCCAGTCGTGCAATTCGCGACAGGCACGCGGCGCGCACGGCGCTGCTGCCGGTTTTCAGCCGGTTGGTTGTCAGCCTGCCCTACCTGTTGACGGGTCTGGTGATTCTGGAGGATACGCTGAAGTGGCCAGGTCTGAGCGCTTCGCTGTTCAATGCTTTGTACCAACAGGATATTCCGGTGGTCATGGGGGGACTGGTGCTGGTAGGCGTGCTCTCGGCGATCACCCGTCTTCTCCTTGACGTGATGTATGCCTATCTTGACCCCCGCATTCGCTATGATTCGGGAAAACTTCGGAGGGCAGGATGAACAATCCAATTCCAGAGGCATTTGATATATCGCAGGCGCCATCCACGCGGGAAGAAAAGCGCGGCTCGCGGTCCTCGGCAGTTTGGCATCAATTCAAGCGGGACTGGCGAGTATTGATGACCAATCCCGTCACCATCCTGGGGGTGGTGTTGATTGCTATCTTTGGGCTGATGGCCATCTCTTACCCTCTGTTGCGCGCTACCGTTCTAGGCGCGGCGTTTTACGATCCCATCACCGGTTTCGATTTCGCTGTGTTGCACCCTTCGCCGCCGGGTCCCGGTCACCTGCTGGGAACCGATTCCCTGGGGCACGACGTGTTGAGTATGTTGTTGGCTGCCACGCAGCCGGCCTTTCTCATCGGCCTGGCCGCATCGCTCACGACGGCAGTGATCAGTACGCTCATGGGGGTAACGGCGGCCTACTTTGGCGGGTTCGTAGATAACTTTCTCGTACACATCGCGGATGCGTTTCTGCTGCTGCCCGCGCCGATTTTCATGGTGATCGTGGGCATGCGTTTCCAAGATCTGGGGCCGGTGCAGTTGGGCTTGATCTACGGCGTGATCGCCGGCGCCGGTAGCGCGACTATCGTCATGCGCTCCCAGGCGCTGTTGGTGGTCGCGCGCCCGTTTATCGAGGCGGCGCGCATCGCCGGCGGTTCCAGCTGGCACATTATCCGGGTGCACGTTCTGCCCCACATGTTGCCGTTGGCAGCCCTGTATATGATGCTGTCGGTCACCGGCGCCGTAGTGTCGGATGGGTTCATCTCATTCTTCGGGTTCTCGCGGAACTACTTGAACTGGGGAACCATGATCTATTCCAGTTTTGTCTATTCCAGTTCACTGGGAACGGGGACGGAATGGCACGTGTTGTTGCCCCCCTCGCTGGCGCTGTCCTTGTTTGCTGCGGCGTTCTACTTCGTGTCGCGAGGTCTCCATCAATTGGCCGATCCCCGGCTGCGAACCCGCTAGTTTTGGTAAAGGCATGGCCCTGCTGAACCTTGGCGTTCCCTGACTGGTATTCTTCTTGCAGGCGGGGATTCAGGAACCTGGACTTTGAGAAAAGAATTCAAGGCCCGGTTCCTTGTTTTCGGGAGGGTTTGATGCGTAAACGACTTGTCGTGGGTCTTTTGCTGTTATTGTTGCTTTCCGGGTGCAGCGAACGTATTCACACGCCCGAGGTACTCGAAGCGTGGGGACGCGCCGGGCGTGTAGGCGTTGCGTCGCGGCTCACGGTAGTAGGTCTGGCTGTGACGCCGGTGGGCGACCGCATTGTCCTTCTGTATCCCACCAGAATCCCGGATGCATCACAGGACCGTATTCACCTGATGATCCTCGATGGTTCAGGCGCTGTGGTGCGCGAAGCGTCGTTCCCGTCTTCGATTTCTGACTTCAGGAGTTTGCAGCTGATTCAGGCGCCCGGCGGGGCGTTGCATCTCTTGTGGAGTGCGGGAAGATCAGGGCAACGGGAAGTTCATTACGTCGCGCTCCCGGACATTGACGAGATCGATACCGCTGCGCTTCCGAGCCTGCAAGGAGAGGAACTCACACCGGAGGATGCCTCTGCCGAGTGGTACGAAGGAACGCTGATGTCATCCGGCGAGCTGTTCGTGTTGTGGGGCGATCGATTTGGCAACGTCTTTGGCGGCCCCACGGGGGCGTCCCCAGAGCGGATCCTCGAAGGGACGCTGGGTGCGGATGTCGCCCAGGATGCGGAAGGGAACCTCCATCTGGTTTGGTCTCAACAGGTATCGCGCGCGCGCATCGAGCTGAATCACGGGTTGCTGGATGCGACGTCGTTGGCTGTTCGGGATGCCCGGCTTCTGAACACCATTGCCTTGGCCGGCGTGGCGTCCGAGAATGTTTTCGATGGGCCGGTTCTGGGATTGGAGCCGGGAGAACTCTACGTTTTCTGGATCCAGAAAGTAACCGACATGCTCGGAACGGTCGAGGAGTTGCACTCGGTGGCGCTTTATCGTGATGCGCAGGGCCAGGTCACGCGCGTCGGAGAACCGGCGCAGGTTTCGATTCCGCCTGTTTATCCGCCGCGCGTCGCGCCGTTTAGCGGCGAGTTTGCCATTCGGGATGTGGCGCCTGCGATGTCGCGTCGCGCGGGCAGCACCAATTTCCGGCACGCACCGACCTTCATGGATGCCGCTTATGACGATACGATCCTGGCGTTCTCGGCCCTCTATGGCACCCGTAGCCGTGTCGAGTACCAGCCCAGTCTCGCGGTCTTGCGAGATGGCGAATTATTGGGTTATCAGGTTCTGACCTGGACGGAGTATCCTTCATTGCGCCCGGCGCTGGCTGCCGACGTCGAACGCCATCTCTATCTGGCTTGGATGGATGCGACAGGGGAGGCTTATCACTATCCTGTCTATCTGGCTTCTACGGCGCCGGACCTTCATGCCGCCTGGCGCAAGATGACCGGCAGCGACTATCTTGCAGTCGTGGTTGACCTGCTCAATCGTGTGACGCTAGGCGTTTTCATGGCGCCTCTCACGATCGTGTGGTTCCTGTTGCCCTTCCCGTTGTTGTTCATAGGGAACTTCCTGTTTGGGAGTCTCGGCGGTAACCACGGGCGCCGGATTTCGCTGGTCATGGTGTTCGCCTATTGGGCGCTCAAGTATCTCCTGACGTTTGACATTCTGACCCACCTGCCAGGATTGACCTATCTTCCTGATGCTCTGGCGCTGTTGCTAATCTTCCTGGTCCCCGTGGGCGTCCTGGGTCTGAGTGTGTTCCTGGCGTGGCTCATCAATCTGCGTCTCTCTAGACGGGATTTCTCCGCGCTGCGCGCTTATTTCTCGATTGCAGCGGTGGATTGGGTGTTGTCCTATGCCATCTATGCGATCGGGTATTTCGAATAGGCAGCGATTGACTGCCCATAGGATTCCTGATATGCAGCATGACTCCGGCATGTCCCCGCGATTACGGCGGCGTAGTTGGCGATTCTTCCGCAATCAGCTGTTGTACGCGGCGATATGGGCGGCGTTTTTTCTGGTATTGTGGCGCACCTGGGTGGCTCCGTTTCCCTGGATCGTCTATATTCTGGGCGTGCTGCCGGCCTACGCCGTCGGCGCGGGTATTTTCTACGGTTACCGGATGACGCATCCCCGGATTGGTTGGCGTTGGCATACCCTGACCCCGGGGGATGCCGGGCTTCCTTACGAGAAAGTGGAGTTCCCCAGTCGCGATGGGTTGCTGTTGTTCGGTTGGTACATTCCCGGTCGCAACCGGGCGGCGGTGGTCCTGGTCCATGGCGGGGGGAGCCAGGGTATCGCGATGCTTCACCACGCGGCAGCCCTTGCGACGAAAGGCTTTGGGGCGCTAATGTTCGATCTACGCGCCCACGGAAGCAGCGAGGGGGATACGTGCACGGCCGGTTGGCGAGAGGTTCAGGATTTGCTGGGGGCGGTGGATTACGTCCGCAACCGGCCGGATGTCGACGAGGACAAGATCGGCGTGTTGGGTCTTTCACTGGGGGCGCAGATTGCGCTGCGGAGCGCGGCCCAGTGTGAGGTGATTCGCGGAGTCGTGGCTGAAGGTCCCGGACCTGCTGTCCTGGCGGATTACGGCGGGTACCCCACGCCCTGGCGCCGGCGGCTTTTCTATCCTATCAGTTGGGTGCAGTACGGTATCATCTCTTTTATGAACGGGGTGAAGCCGCCGGTGGGTATTCTGGATTCCATTGCCGGGATCGCGCCGCGACCGGTATTGTTGATTGCTGCCGGTAAGGGGGAAGAGGTCTATTTCGCCCGGCGTTTCTATCGGGCAGCCGAAGATCCGAAGGCGCTATGGGAGATTCCTGAAGCCGCGCATGGCGGCGCTCTCCTTGCTCGCCCTGAGGCTTACGCAGACCGGGTCTCCGCGTTTTTCGCAGAAGCGCTGGGGTGTCCATGAGCAGGCGACGGCGCGCGTGGGTGTTATCTCTGTTCGTCCTGGCGATGCTGGCGATGATCCTGCTGGTGAACAGCCTGGGGAGTCTGGAATTTCTGGGGGGCGAGAAGCTACGTCTTTTTCATAAGTTACAGGATACCGGTTCTATCACCGGTGTGGCGCTTTCCATGGGGCGAGAGCTTCTCGTGGGTATGTACGTCGTCGGCGTAGTTATTGCGCTTCTCTCCCTTCCTTTTGGCCTGCTCGATTTCATCCTCTCGCGAGAATCGCGCCGTCAGATACTCTTCAGCGTCGGGCTGCTGCTGAGTTTCTTTCTGGTCTATCTGTTGCTGGGCCGGTATCTCCAGGAACCGCAAGCCCTGGAAGCGTTCGAACAGCTTGAAGAGCTCACCGGAGAAATGACGCTGTTTCCCTCGTCCCCCTTTGCGAATCAGGCATCCTCCTGGCTGGTTATCCTGACGACGGTCGTGGTAGCGCTTCTGTCTGCCGGAGCGATGGTGGGGGCTGTCGTCTATGTCCTGCGGCTGCGCCGGAACCCCAGGGATGTGCTAGAGCAGCTGGCGGAAGAGGCGCAGCGCGCTCTCGTGTCGTTGGAGGAGGGTGGGGATTTCCGTAATGTCGTTCTGCAGTGCTACGCCGAGATGAGCCGTGTGCTGCTGGAGCGCCAGGGTATCGCTCGCGAACGCAGTATGACCCCGCGCGAGTTCGAGCAACAACTTCACACCCTTGAGCTGCCCCGTGGCCAGATCCATGAGTTAACCGAGCTTTTCGAAGCGGTTCGGTATGGGGCGCACGCGCCCAACCCCTCCGATGAGTACCGGGCGACCGCCTGTCTCAAGGCGATTGTGGCTTTTTGTGGAGAGCGAGGATGAAAAAACGCTGGGCGCTTCCCCTAGTGCTGACCCTGATTCTGGCGATACCCCTGGGATTTCTGCTCTATGATTTCGCGCGTGATACCCTGGCGGATTGGGTCCTGTACGTGGTCTGGTGGGGCCGGCAGCTGTTCAACATGATTCCGCAGGTCTGGTACTGGGTTTCCCTTATCATTGTGGTGGCGTGGATGGCGTTCCGCAGCCTGCATGGCGTGAGGCATGAGACGCCTTCTGGGACGCCGGTTGCCGTGATGGAAAATCCCGGGCGTGTCCGCATGCTCTATGCCTGGATCGAAAGCACGGAGCGGGGTGAATACTTCAAATGGCGGTTGGCGCAATATCTTGGTAAACTGCTATTGGGAGAAGGGCCGGCGGGGCGAAGTGGTCCGCCGG
>JAFGNR010000390.1 GCA_016926915.1 Anaerolineae bacterium | reverse complement strand
TCGCCTTCCGGCGCCGCAGACTGCGCTTGCAGCTGCCCCAACATGTCGGTCACATCCAACACCCGTCCCATCTCGCCGGGCAACAACACCACTTCGCCGCCTTGCAACCCGATGCGCGCATCCACCGGCGGGATGGAGACATCGCCGGAAAGCGCCTCCAGCACTTGACGCGCCTGCTCCAGATCGACGGTGAAAACGGGGGAAATCTCGCGCACCTCGGTCCAGGCGCGCAACTGATCCACCAGCGGCGCAGCGGCGCGACCCTCGGCCATGGCCAATTGCAATGTAGTGGGAATGTCGAGAGCCAGGCCCGCCTCTTCCCACGAGACGGACCATTGTCGCTCTCCATCGGTCATGATCACCTGGCCAATGGGGGCAGCGGCCACGCGTTCCGCCAACACATCCGCCGCGGCCTCACTCGAATAGCCGCCCAAGTCCTCTCCCAGAATGTAGACGTTAGGGAAAATACAATCCCGGTAGAAATTCTGAAGGCGCTGATTGAAGACCCACGCACAGAAAAAGAGCGCTGCCCCCAGAATTACCAGCAGCAACACAACGACGCCCCACAAGAGAAACGTCCGGCGAGGCCCTGGGACGACTACACCCGATTCCACAGCACCGGCAACCATCATCTATCTCCCTGGTTCGATTCCCAATGGAGCCCCCCCAACCCTCGGTGCGGCCCCTGTTATTCACAACGTCTCCCAGCTTCCTGAAGTTTCAAACCCCAGGTTATTCACAATTGTAACACGGTTACACACAGATTTCGAGGACATATCCACAGAATCCCTCTACACAAAGGGAAAAAAGGAATTACAAAAACGTAGGTTCCAGGTGCGTCAATCCTCTAGTGCCAAACGTGACAAATTGCCCTTTACTTGTCAGACAACAGACATTATAATAGGGGGTGGAGATTGAATGATAGAAGAAGGCTTTTCTCATCCCAAAGTACGATCGCCTCGCGTGCAGGTTGAAGAAGCACTGGCGGCAATGATCAGACCCTTGCCGCCGGGAACTCAGCTGCCTCCCGAGCCCACCCTCGCCAAGCAATTGGGAGTCTCCCGCGCTACCTTACGCGAAGTAATGCGCACCTTTGCCGAACGGGGGATTCTGACCCGACGCCATGGGGTCGGCACGTTCGTCGCCTCGCGAATCCCCGTACTCGAATCAGGAATCGAAATCCTGGAAAGCATCGACAGCCTGGCCCGGCAAATGGGATTGGAAACCCATGTCGCTGCCCTCGAAGTGCTGGAACGCAAAGCCACCCCCAAGGAAGCCGAAGGGTTGGAGAGCAAGGAGCTGATTGATGTACTGGTGATCAACCGAGTCATCACAGTCGAAGGGAAACCGGTGGCGGACCTTCGAGACATCGTCCCGCTCGACTATCTGCGAAAAGAAGAACTGGAACGCGAAGATTTCCACGGCTCGGTGCTCGATCTCTTCCTGGAGCGCGGCAACCCGATGCTTTCCATCTCACGGACAGACATCATAGCAGTATCAGCAGATGCCAAATTCGCCAGACGCCTGCACGTCAGCCGGGGTTCGGCCCTATTGAAGCTGGCCGCCAAATTGTATAGCTATGATGAGAAAGTCGTTGATTATTCAATTAGCTATTTCGTGCCGGGCCAATTTAGATTTCACGTGATGCGCCGGGTGACCCACGCCTGAGAGGGTCGCCCGTTTGAATCAAGACCCTATTCACATACAGGAGGTATAGACGATGCGCAGTTTCATGGGACGAGACATTCTGTCTCTGAAGGATTTCGAACGGCAGGAATTCACCCACATCTTTGGCGTCGCCCGCTTCATGGAGGACATCGCGCGCAAGCGGCGGAACGTTGATATGCTGGCGGACAAAACCATGGTCGTCGCGTTCTACCAGCCCTCGACTCGCACGCGCCTGGCCCACGAGGCCGCCATGCACCGTCTGGGTGGGCACGTCACCGGCATCGCCGATGCCAAGATGACCCGCGCCGGCGACTGGTACCAGGAATCCATCAAGGACACGGTCAAGATGCTGGAATTCTACGGCGACGTCATTGTCATGCGCCATTTCAAACAAGGGGCGCCCGCCGAAGCCGCAAAATGGGCCAGCGTGCCGATCATCAACGGCGGCGATGGTTGGGGCGAGCATCCGACGCAAATTCTCACGGATTTCTACACCGTGTGGCGTGAGAAAGGCCGTCTTGACGGACTGAAATGGTTGGCGGTGGGCGATATGCGCATGCGCACCATGCACTCCCTGGCCTACGGCTTGACCCAGTTCGATTGCCCCATCACCTTTGTATCGCCGCCCGAGATGTCGCTTACCGAGGAGATGAAGGCGGAGCTCAAGAACTATAGCCTTGACTACAAAGAAGCCGAACACGTGGAGCAGGCCATTGCCGAGGCTGACGTTATTCTCGTGGAACCGGTGGTACAGCCGGATTACACCCAGGCGCGCCAGGAAGCCGGAGAACACGGGTTCACCCCCGCAAACTACAAGATTACCCGCGAGCTGCTACAAACCAAGGCCAAGTCCGATGCTATCTTGCTGCACTCGCTGCCTCGCATGGATGAGATTCCGCCCGACGTCGATATCACGCGATGGTCCCGCTATTGGCAGGAGGCCTACAACGGCGTCGTGATGCGTATGGCGCTGCTGGGGTTGGTGCTCGGAGCGATGGAGTAGAACCGATGATTACGAATTTACGTGGCCGCGATTTGATTTGCGATCTCGATTTCTCGAAGGAAGAAGTCGAGACCGTGTTGGATATGGCCTGGGATCTCAAGCGCAAGCGGGCGGTGGGCGAACCCCACCCCTATCTGCGCGACAAGACCCTGGGCATGTTGTTCTTCTTCAGCAGCACCCGCACGCGTTGTTCCTTCGAGGCCGGCATGGCCCAGCTAGGAGGACACGCGGCGTTCATTGACTCCAAGACCACCCAGGTGGCCCATGGCGACACTGCGAAAGAGATCGGCGACATTCTGGGACGCTACTTCGACGGCATCGCCATCCGCCAGTGCGATTGGAACTACGGCAACCAGTACATCAATTGGGTGGCGGAAGCCTCTCGGTCGCCGGTGCTCAACATGCAGTGCGAGCTCTTCCACCCCTTCCAATGCCTCGCCGATCTGATGACGATCCAGGAGAAGAAGGGGCGCGACCTGCGCAAGAAGAAGATTGTGGTGTCGTGGGCCTATGCCTCTTCCTATCTCAAACCCATGTCCGTACCGATCTCGCTCATCCTACAGATGCCGCGCTTCGGCATGGATGTAACCCTGTCGTATCCGCCGGAATTCAAGTTGCCCGATGCCTACGTCGCGGAAGCCAAGGCTATGGCGCACAAGAACGGGACCGCCTTTGAGGTCGTCCACGACATGACCGAGGGATTCGAGGATGCCGACGTAGTCTACGCCAAGTCCTGGGGACCGCTGCTGACCACAACCGATCCCATCGAAGGCAAGCGCCTTCAGGATCAGTACAAAGACTGGATCACCGACGCGGCTAAAATGGCACATGCGAAGGCGGACGCCATCTACATGCACCCGCTGCCCGCCGATCGCGATATCGAGGTCACCAGCGAAGTTATGGATGGCCCGCAGTCGGTCGTTTTCGACCAGGCTGAAAACCGCCTCCATGCCCAGAAAGGCGTGATGGCGCTGACGATGTGGTAAAGTACAAACCGCAACGCGCGAAACGCAACCTGAGAAGTACGTTTTGCGCGTTGCGGTTCTGCATTATAATTAGAAAACAACTAAACTAAAGCCAGGTTGAAGGAGTGCATCATGAGTGAACGGAAATGGGCCGTGATTGCCATTGGCGGCAATTCGTTGATCAAGAGCAAGCAGCATCAGACCGTCGAGGACCAGTATAAAGCTGCGGGTGAAACCGCACATCATATCGCGAACATGATCGAGGCCGGATGGGATGTAGCCGTCGGACACGGTAACGGGCCGCAGGTCGGTTTCATTCTGCGCCGGTCGGAGATCGCCGCCAAGGTCGCCGGCATGCACGAAGTGCCGCTGGACGTCTGCGGCGCGGACTCCCAGGGCGCCATCGGTTACGCGCTCCAACAGAACCTCAACAACGAGTTCTACCAGCGCAAGATGCAGAAGCACGTAGCCACCATCGTCACCCAGGTGTTGGTCGACAAAGATGACCCGGCATTCACAAATCCGACCAAACCCATCGGCGGTTTCATGGAAGAGGCCGAGGCGAAAAAGCGTGCCGCCGAGGAAGGCTGGTCCGTGGTCGAGGATGCCGGTCGCGGCTGGCGGCGCGTGGTGGCCTCCCCTATCCCCCAGAAGATCGTCGAGCTGGATGCTGTGAAGACGCTGCTTGACAACGGCATTTGCGCTATCACCGTCGGGGGCGGCGGCATCCCTGTCATCGAAGACGAAAACGGCAACTACGTCGGCACCGCGGCCGTCATCGACAAGGACTACGCCTCGTCATTATTGGCCCGTGAGATCAACGCCGATCTCTTCATCATCTCCACCGCGGTAGAGAAAGTCTACATCAACTTCAACAAACCCGACCAGCAGGCCATCGACGTCATGACGGTCTCCGAGGCCAAACAGTACATGGCCGAGGGACACTTCGCCAAGGGCAGCATGTATCCCAAGATCCAGGCCATTCTCTGGTTCCTCGAAGCTGGCGGCAAAGAAGCCATCGTGACCGATCCAGCCCACATCATGGAGGCATTAGAGGGCAAGACCGGCACGCGGATTATTCCGGGGTAGAGAAGCCTTTAGGTTTCAGGTTTAGAGTTGCGAGTTGTGAGCCGGCTGTCGGGAAAGCAGCACTCACAACTCGCAGTCTGTGACGCAGGATGGTTTTGTATGAGTGACAGAAAACCACCATCACAATCGGTGATCTATACAATTGGACACAGCAATCACACCACGAGAGCATTCGTTGACTTGCTGCAAAAATCTGCTATTGATATAGTTGTGGATGTGCGCAGCCAACCGTATAGCCAGTGGGCGCCACAGTTCAATCGCGAGTCACTGCGCGACGATTTGCAGGAGGCGCGCATCCGGTATGTCTTCATGGGGGATGTGTTGGGGGGACGTCCTGGAGACCCCGCACTCTATGACCCTGGTCAAGGGAGACCGAACTACCGGCGTATGGAGCAGACGCCGGCCTATCAGGCCGGCATCGATCGTCTGTTGACTTTGGCAGAACAGGCGACGGTCGTGGTGATGTGCAGCGAAGGCGACTACCGCCAATGCCACCGCCATTTATTGGTTTCGCAGACGCTACTGGCGCGAGGCGCACAGGTGCACCACGTTCATCCCGATGGCGCAATCAGCGAAGGGTACGTAGAAGCGGAACAGCTCTCACTTTTTGGGTAGCCTATCGCCACTGAGGAGGACGGATTGGCGCAAACGATCTATACGATAGGGTATCAAGGCAAATCACTGGAGACCTTCATCACGCAATTGCAGAGCGCGGGCGTCGATGCCGTGATCGATATTCGCCTGAGGAACACGTCGCACCTGGCAGGGTATACCAAACGCGATACGTTAGCGTTTTTGCTGCAAGAAGGATTCGGTATCGCATACGAACACTACCTGGAATTGGCGCCCACAGCAGAGATTCTCGACACGTACAAAACGGTGCAAACCTGGGACGCCTATGAAGCGCATTTCATCCCGCTTTTGAAAGCGCGCGCCTCAGAAGACCTGGGACGCACCCTCCTCAGTCGCTATCAAGCGCCGTGCTTGTTATGCGCGGAGCCCACCCCCGAGCAATGTCACCGCCGCCTGGTGGCAGAGTACTGGGCGCAGCACATCCCTGGACTGGGTATTGTGCACTTGTAGACAGGGAACGCGCTATGCCGGTGCAAGACGTACTCATACTGGCGCTGACCAAAATGAAGAGCGGTATCTGTACCGCCGGGTTCACCGGTGACCGTTGCACGGTCACCGGATTACAATGGGTGCGCCCCACCCGGGAATTCGGCGCGGTATTACTCGAGGACATGATGGATACCGAGGGTCGCCTGATCCAATGCGGAGACGTCGCGGCGCTGTATCTGGTTGCGCCGCGTCCGGACCCGCCGCACGTCGAGGATTGGGTGACCGATTTCGTTCACCACCGTCCCCGCTGGTTGCGGCGCCTGGAAGGCGACAAGCGCGCCGCCTTCTTTGCCCAACATCTGGATCAGGCGCCGGAACAGGTATTGGTAGAGCACAGCCGGTCGCTCTGCCTGATACAACCGGAACGGGTAGAGGCGCGCTTCTCTCTGGATCGCTATTCGGGCAAGTATGAAGCGCGGATGTGTTTCACGCTAGCCGGAGACGTGCAGTGTACACGCGCCCTGCAACCACGCGGCGTGACCGTAACCGATTTGAAATGGCGCGCTTTGGGCCGGCAATGGTTGGCGCCGCAGAAAAGCCCGGTGTTGCACCTCGACCATGCTGCTCTCATGAAACGCCTGAACGCCGTGACCCTCTACTTGACCGTCGGGTTGAGCCGGCAATGGAAAGGGGAATACTGGCCCCTGGTTCACGCCATTCACGTGATCCCTGATTACGATGTCGCCATCGACCTAGAGGTGCTATGATGCACACCATCTTGGACGACATGGGCCTGTCGCTAGAGCACGTCAGTGAGCTGCCTAGCAACGATCGCAGCCGCTTGTTGAATTTCCTGCTGCGCTGGGATCACATCGAAGCACTCCAGACCTGTCTCAATGTGCTGATGCCGCGCAATCCCGGATTGGTTTCGTTGGCGGACCTGAAGATCAAAGCCCTTCTAGCAGAGGGCCGGAACGCTGAGGCCTTGACAGCGATGCGAGCGCGTCTCGCGCAGAAGACGTCGCCGACCGCGCAAGCGCTCCTTGCACGTATCCATCTGGCGCGCCAGGACACGGCTGCGGCAGGGGAGATCGCCCATGCGCTCGCCGCGCAAAATCCTGACAAAATCATGGCCTGGGGCTTGCTGGCCGAGGTCGAATTGGCGCGGGGCAACACCGAAGCAGCGTTGCAAGCCTACCAGCAGATGCACACCCTGAGCCCAGGCGGCCGCAGCTATCTACTCGGTATGGTACATGTCTATCAAGCGCGCGACGAATGGGTAACCGCCAGTGGATATGCGGTACGCTTGCTGCGCACCCAAGAGGAAGAAAGCACACTGCCTGTCAGCTACCTGCGCCAACTGCGCGGATACTTCCAGGCCAGCGGCGAGACCACGCGGGTTGCCGATCTGGACGCGCAGCTACAAAGCCTCTATGCAGAGGAACTACGAGCGCTGCGCGATCACCTTGTAGGGACGGCGTTGCCCGCTCGCAGACCAGTCCCCGAGAGTGCACCAGAGATGCCATCGCCCACCGCTTTCTTGCCCACGGTCAGTCAAGTACCGGTCGCCGAGCAGGAGCGACGGCGTATCGAGCAGGCTGCACAACAGCTATTCGGTTTCGACAGATTACTACCAGGGCAAGTCGAGACCATGGCGTGCGTCTTGCGCGGAGAGGACGTACTCACAGTCCTGCCTACCGGCGGGGGAAAATCTCTCTGCTACCAACTGCCGGCGCTATTGGCGGAAACGGGCCTGACGCTGGTGATTTCGCCCCTGATTGCCCTGATGAAAGACCAGCTGGATTCGCTTCCGGAAACCTTACGAAGCCGGGCAACAACAATCAATAGCAATCTGGAAGGCGATGAACTACGGTGGCGTTTAGAACAGGCTATGGAAGGCACATATCGCTTACTCTACGCTGCCCCGGAGCGGTTGCGACAACCGGCCTTTTTGCACGCCATACGGCGTGCAGGCATCAACTTCCTGGTCGTCGATGAAGCACACTGCGTCAGCGGGTGGGGACACGATTTTCGTCCCGACTATCTGGCGTTGGGAAAAGCCCGCGCGGCGTTAGGCAACCCACAACTTCTGGCGATGACAGCGACTGCGCCGCCAAGAGTTCGGAAAGACATCGTTCAACATCTGGATAATCGCCCAGACAACGAAAGTCCCGAGGTGCGCATCGTAGCCGGCGACGTGACCCGGCCTAACCTGCAGTTGGAAGTATTCTACGCCCGCAACCTCGACGAGAAATTACAGCGCCTCCTGGCATTTTGTCAGGCAGAACGCGGCAGCGGCATTGTCTACGCGGGTACTCGCGAACGCTGTGAAACGTTGACCAACTTACTCAACCAGCACGGTGTGTCTGCCATTCACTATCACGCCGGCATTCCCAATCGAGATGCAGTACAAGACGCCTTTATGTCGGGGCAGGTGCGCGTCGTCGTGGCAACCGTGGCTTTCGGAATGGGAATCGACAAGCCTGACATTCGCTTCATCGTGCACTTCGTACCGCCGTCTTCGGTCGAAGCCTATTACCAGGAAGCCGGACGCGCCGGACGGGATAGCCTTCCAGCGCGCTGTTTGCTAATGTATGCCCCCGCAGATCGCGCTACACTGACGCAACGCTTGCACCGGGATGCCTTGACCGTCGACTTCCTGCGCGCTGTGTATGCAGCAGTTCAAAAGCGGCTACGCGGACAGCCTTGGGGGCGCGTAGCGGCGGGGGATCTGGAACGCGATCTTCAGGCCGATGACGTGCGTATTCGCGTGGCGTTGAGTTTGCTGGAAGAGGCCGAGCTCCTACAGCGAGGCCCAGATATTCCCAGGGCCGTCCAGCTCCGTGTCGAGGATATGGAACCACCGTATCCCTACGACGATCAACTCATCATCTTTGCCAAAGCGGCGCGCTTGCGTCCGGGACAATGGCTAACGGTGGATCTGATCGATGTTGCGCGGCAGACCGGCTTGTCGCCCTACACACTGGAGACCCGGCTGCTGGAATGGGCGGACAAGGGCTGGGTGGGGTATCGTTTCTCCGGGCACGATCTACTTCTGGAACTTCTGCCGCCGCCCAAGGACGCGACCACACGGGTGGAAACCCTATTGGAACGTTACGCCACTGTTGCCGCGCAGAGAATAGATGAAATCACAGCATACGCCCGCACCAGCCGTTGTCGCCACGGCTATCTGAACGCCTATTTGGGAGGACGCGCCATTGAGCGTTGTACCGCGTGCGACAATTGTGTGGACATCGTTGATCCCCAGGCAACCGCAGTGCCAGGAACCGGCAAGCAATTGCTCTCCATTCTGAAATGTATGGCTGCCGCACCGTGGAGCTGGGGGCGGGCCAGTCTCGTGCATATTCTGCGCGCCGACGCCAAGGCGCCAGAGCGCGCTCGCAGTGATGAGGGATATGGCGCTCTGGCTTTTCGATCCCGAACGGCTGTCGAGAAACTGCTGGCGCAGCTGGAAGGCGCCGGCTTCGTACAACAACGCGAACTCGACCACGGGGGCATCGTGTTGGATCTCACTGAAAAGGGACGGCGCGCGCTGAAAAACCCGACCCAGCTCGATACGCTGGCTGTCGTTTGACGACAGGCAAGACAAGAGACTGCTCAACCGGGCTATGACTTCCCGGTAATCAACAAGGAGAAATCGAGATACATGCAACACGTACTTGGACTAAAATGCACAATCTGTGGCAAGACCTATCGCACCGGCGAAATTGCCTACGTGTGCCCAGATCACGGGGATGACGGCATTGTCGACGTTCAATACGATTACGACGTCATTGCCGCCAACATCAGCCGCCCGCATCTGGCAAAGAATTCCGACCCTACCATCTGGCGCTACAAACCCTTGATCGCTGTAGACCCAGCGACGCCGGTTCCCCCTATGCGCGTGGGCTGGACGCCGCTCTACGAAGCGCCGCGCCTGGCCGAGCGACTGCACCTCAAACATGTCTGGGTAAAGGACGATGGCATGAACCCCACGGCTTCGTTCAAAGATCGCGCCTCGGCGGTCGCCGTGGTCAAAGCGCATGAAGAGGGCGCGGAGATCATCACCACCGCCAGCACCGGGAACGCGGCCGCGGCCCTGGCAGGGCTTTCGGCCAGCGTGGGATTACCCGCCGTCATCTTCGTGCCGAAAGCTGCACCGCCCGCAAAAATCGCGCAACATCTCATCTATGGCGCGCGGGTCATGCTGGTCGACGGCACCTACGATGACGCCTTCGAGCTCACGCTCAAGGTCGCCAGGGAGTTTGGGTGGTACAATCGCAATACAGCCTACAATCCCTATATGAGCGAGGGCAAGAAGACCGCCGCCTTCGAGGTGTGCGAACAATTGACGCTGGCACTGAGCCCGGCGCCCTACACAGGGGCGGGGAAATGGATTGCCCCGGATCGCATCTTCGTCCCCGTGGGCGACGGCTGCATCATCGGCGGCATTCACAAGGGATTGAAGGACCTCATAGCGCTGGGTTGGATCGATCACATGCCCAAGATCATGGGCATTCAGGCAGCGGGTTCTTCTGCGCTGGTGGATGCGTGGGAGCGAGGTCTGCAAGGATGGGAGATGACGCCGCAACCGGCTGAGACCATCGCCGATAGCATCAGCGCGGGCCTACCCCGCGACCGCAATAAGGCCCTCGCAGCCGTAAGGGAGACAGGGGGAGCGTATCTGCGCGTCAGCGATCAGGAGATTCTCGACGCGATCCCCGTCATCGCCCGTAATACCGGCGTCTTTTCCGAGCCGGCCGCCGCCGCATCTTACGCTGGACTGGTCAAGGCTGTAGCGCAGGGAATGGTCGATTCGGAAGAGCACGTTGTCGTCCTCCTCACCGGATCCGGATTGAAAGACATCAAGAGCGCCATGAAAACCGTGCCGGAACCGCCCATCGTCGCACCGGATCTCGAAGCGGTAAGGGAGATCATAGAATAGTATCGTGTATAATAGATGGTAGAAAAATCTCTATGGTACCAGGCAGAGCAAAATCACAATTCTACCTTTATCGCGTGGACGTAAAGGGCTGACTAATCAAGTTGGGACCTTTGGCAACAGCTCAGGCGATAGCGGGATGTGGATATCGAAAGAAATTCGACAACGTATTCTCGCCTTAGCGGACGGAAACGAGTAATCTAACCATCATTCTACGTTCAAACTCACAAGGAGCTCACCATGAACAAAACGCTTTTTCGCAACTCCCGTTTCTTGATATCCAGGCCCACGCCCTTCGGCGGTATTCTGGAGGACGGCGCGGTCTACGTCGAAGGCCCCCACATCAAGGCCGTTGGCCCCTCGGCAGAGATCGAGGCGCAATACGGGGATCAGGAAGGGCTAGAGATCATCGACTGCCGGAACAAGATCGTGATGCCGGGGTTAGTGGACAGCCACAATCACGTGGGCGAAGCCCAGATGTTCTTGATCTTTGGCTGGCTGGATACGCCCCTACAAGGCATCGTCGATACGGCCATCCGCGTGCTCTGGCCGGCCTACAACTGGCTCACGGAAGAGAGCGTTTACGATCTGACGCTGTTCGGCCTCGTCAACATGCTCAAGCACGGCACGACCACGTACGCCAACGCCTTCACGTTCCCCGATGCCGTGTACCGGGCTGCCGCTTATGCCAGGATGCGCACCGTCATCCACGTGCAGATGATCACCAGCGTGAATCTTCCGGACGCCAGGAACGAACAGGAATACCTGGCCCTGACCGAAGATGCGATCAAGAACTACCACAACACCCACGATGGATTGATCCAGGTGGGCGTTCATCCCAGCGCCACGTACAACTGTACCCAGAGCATGCTGATCAAGGGGCTGGAACTGGCCGAGCAGTACGACGTGCAGTACGCCACCCACGTTGCCGAAGCGCCGGACGAAAAGGGGCGCGCCGATGCGACGTGGGCCGACGAAGGCGGCCAGATCCAGCACTTGAAGAACATCGGTCTCATGTCACCGCGCTCCTTGTTCTTCCACGGAGCGGCGCTCAATGAGAGAGAGATCGACATGCTTGCCGAAACCGGCACGGCCCTGGCCCACTGTCCGCCGACGAACTCGATCCTGGGCAACTGCGCCTATCTACCCTACATGCTCCAGGCCGGAGTCAAGGTGGGGTTGGGCACCGATTGTCCCACCCACAACCTGTTCAATGTGATGCTCTCGGTATCGCAACAGCACAACATCATGCCCCGGGAGATGCGCGGGCTGATGCCCTGGACGCCCTTCGAACTGGCGACGACCGGCGGCGCCCGGGCGCTGCGCCTCGAGGACAAAATCGGAGCGCTGGAACCGGGCAAGCGCGCGGACATTGTCACCATCGACCTGCGGCGGAACACCGGTCTGTTCCCGCTGAACGTCGGAAACTTGCTGACCTTCCTGGCTTTCAATGGCCCCGGCGTCGAGGTCGCGGATGCCATGGTGGACGGGCAATTCCTGCGGCGGGATGGTGAATTCACGATTTTCGACGAGGAAGCCATTATCGCCAAAGCCCAGGAATGGTGCGACAAGTTCACGATGGACTGGTTCGCGGCTCAGAAATCAGGGGATCCGATGTTCAACCGCGTTCATGAGGAGTATCAGCGTCTATAGACCAGCAACGAAAACAACGCGCGACCTTGTGGTGGCTCATTGGCGGCCTGGCGGCTGCCTGGCTCCTGTGGATGACCTTGAGGCCCAATCCAGAGGTAGCAGCGAACCTGGAAGTCCTGACCGAACCGGCGGCAGCCCAGGGTATTTCGCGTTTCTGGCTCATCGACATCGCGGGAAACATCGTCGTCTTTGCGCCTTTTGGTGCAGCAGTGACCCTGGCGATACAAGAATCCGCGCAAGGGACTGCGTCCGCGCAGGGGACTGCGTCCGCGCAGGGGACTGCGTCCGCGCAGGGGACTGCGTCCGCGCAGGGG
>JAFGNR010000092.1 GCA_016926915.1 Anaerolineae bacterium | reverse complement strand
TCCTGCTTTCAGCAAACGATGGCAGAGATCCATCTCCTCGGAATACATGAAAAACCCTTCATCCAACACTCCCACCTGATCCAGCGCATCACGGCGCAAAAGCAGACAGGCCCCTTTGATTACTTCCACCTTGCGAGGCGTATCCGAATTCCACCGGTGCATCGGATACGTCGCCAGGGGCAGTAATCGATCCGCAAACGAAAGTCGCCAGAATTCCCGGCCCGGCGTCAGGATAGGATGACACGAGGGTTGAAGGGAGCCGTCCGCATTGTAAAGATAGGGGCCGGCAGCGCCGGTTTCGGGGTGTGTTTCCATGAAAGCTACCAATGTCCGGAAAGCCCCTTCATGAACCCGCGTATCGCTGTTGAGCAGCAACACGTACGGTGTTGTTGTGATCCGGATGGCCTGGTTATTGGCGCGGGCAAACCCCACGTTCTCGACATTCTCGATAAGCTGCACCCACGGGAAACGGGCGCGCACCATTTCGGCGCTGCCGTCCGTAGAGGCATTGTCGACCACAATGATCCGGATATTCAAGTCCTGTGGATTCCTGAAATCATCTTCGAGCGACTTCAGGCAGCCGGCGAGCAGCTCACAGGTGTTCCAATTGACTACGATAACGGACAAATCCGTCACGCCTACATCCTCCACCTGGCCCTGAGCGAGCCCTTGCGCGCGCCGTTAAAGCGCTTCGGGGAACCGCAGCAAAACAACTTCATACTGTTTCCTGTTGAAGGTGCGGATCCTGCGACGATGCAATCACCAGGAGACCCCCGGCAAACAACCACACCAACAAACTCGCCTGAAACCCGGGGAAACCGATATTGTAGACAAATGGCAGCAACCAATCCGCCAGAAGCATGATGACCAGACTGCCCACCCACACGGCTGTCATCCCACTGACGTATCCCCCCACGAATCCTTCACGGTAACGCGCGCTCAGTTGCCATCCCAGCATCAGGAGTTCCCAGGCGAACCAGAGAAACAACCCCAGACCCAGCAACCCGGTATGGGCAAAGATGTCCACGTAGTTGTTGTGAGAATTCACTCGGGGGTTGACCCACAACGCCTGCCCATACCGGAGAGGCTCAACGTTGGCATAGTTGCGATACGAGGCAGGACCCAATCCAGTGATAGGATTGCGCATGGTCACTTCAAGCACCCGCCTAATCAACGTCAACCGGGATGCGCCGCTCGTTGCCCATTCATCCTCACCGCCGGCAAACTCGTAGACGGTGGGGAATAGAATCCCCATGCCGGCCAACACAATGGCGAGCGCCACGATCACCCAACGGACACGCGGGAACCTGAACCAGATCAGCATCCCCAGCGTCGCCGCCACGCCGGCCCAGTGAGAGACCGCCTCACGCAACGGAAAGAAGACCTGGTAGAGAACAGCGATGAGCACCGCAACCAGGAACAGTTTTTTCCAGGAAGCCAGCTCTTGATTGAAGAGGAGCTGCCCGCCGGCCAAACCGGACATCACGACCCACAGAGGCGCGCGGATGAAAGCCGCCGTTGTCAACTGGTCGAGCAAAGAACCAAGGCCAGGCACGCTTCGCAAAATCGCAATACCGCCCCCCAACAACAGGAAAAACCACATCACCCGCTGTAGCCAACGCTCGTCAGACAAATTTGGCAGCAGCCAAAAAGCGATGGCAGCAAAAGCAAAGATCGCCCACTGCGCCAGCTGTACCATGATAAAGCTTCCCGATCGTGGCACCGCCGGATCCCAGGTCACGTTCCCCACTAACAAGGAGAGCAGACCGGCTAACAGGAAGCCTGCCAGCGGCGGGTTGACGCGAGACGCCGGCCAGGACCACTCAGGGCGGCGCACCAGACTCAAAGCCCACCCCACGGCGAGAGCCGGAACGAGAAGCGTAGCCGCGTTGAGGCTGACTTCCGTGCCGGTGTTGAATTGAAGAGGAATGGCAACCGTAGCCGCGACCAGCCCGAAAAGCCCCAACACGGGTTGCTGCAATAGAATAATCCCCCCGAGACCGGCGATGATAACCAACACCGGCAGCTGGGAGCCCAGCAGCCCGACCCACGCAGCCAACACCAGGGTCACAGCCACAATTGCAGGTTTCCAGAGCGCCCGAAACGGTATGCCTGCAAATCGCCTCCCGTTGAAACGATTCACACGTCCCCCCCCCTGCCGCCGTATTTCGACAAACCAGCCTGGTACCCACGAAGGATGTAGGCGCTGATACCCCACCGCGAAAGCAAACTGTACCCTAAGCGATGCGCCTTCTGTCGCTCCACCCGCAAAGCCAGGGTCTCGATGACGTGCAAGACTGGCGACCACGCCGTTAGCTGGTGGAAGAGCTTGTTCGCCACGAGCCGCGCGGAATCGACTCCCCAGACAATAGGAGTCTTGTCCTCGAACATCGGCATATACCGGATCAGCCCCGGATGCTTCCGGAACAGAAGCGCCGCTGCTTCTCCAGCACGCTCCCATCGCTGGAAGCACGCCCGCAGCGTGCTCTGGGCATGGTCCCAATGGTAGCAAACAGCGCCCAGACTGCGGTGGAAACTGAACCCTTCCTCGTACGCCCGATAGGCGAAATCGACGTCATCCCAGTTGGGCCAGTATCCCGGTGCAGGATTCTGTAGCATACCTAAATCTTCGAAATCGGCCCGGCGCACCATCAAACACCCGGTCAGACACTCGATGAAATCGAACGCCACGCTCTCGCAAGGCGCCGGAGGTTGGTGAGCGACGCCCTCCCAATCGGTAGTTCCAGGTGCATCCGGATTCACGTCGATAAGCGTGCCCACAACGATGCACTTGTCTTCGTGGCGTTGGCGCTCCTGAACCAGGCAATGAAGCGCCCAGGGCGCCATCGTGATATCGTCATCCAGAAACAGCAACAGCTCCGCATCGCTCTGGCTAGCAGCCAGATTCCGGGCCGCGGTCGCGCCGTCATGCGCCTGAGACAAATACCGGAGATGTGGAAGCGCTGCAGATTCACAGACAAAACGCGTATCGTCGGACGAACCATCATCGACGACAAGAACATTGAAGCGGTCGGCAGGAAACGATTGTGTTGCCAGCGCCTGCAACGTGCGCCGCAAAACCGGAGCGCGATTATAAGTAGGGATGATCACATCAACATTCATGACGCAGGAGTCTCCCAACCTGTGACCGGGCCCCGGATGCCCCGGGCAAAGTCAGACAACGCCCTGACCATCGCGCGGCGCCGGGGCGCCCTGGCTGCACGATCGCGTAGTGTCCAGTTGAACAACGTCGGGAGGTAGTGCACGAACAGCATTCTAAATAACGGGCCGTACAAACGATGCTTCCGGAGGAAGGCCAACGTGTTTCTTGTGATGTAGTAGGTTACCAAAGGGGATACCGCGTCCCGCAGCCGCGTATCTGGATGCCAGACCTTGGCGGTTGGAACTGCCAAAGCCTTGAATCCCGCTTGTTTAGCGCGATAACACCAATCAATATCCTCGTGGTACACGAAAAAACGATCGTCCAGCCCGCCAATCTCCTCGAATGCCTCACGCCGGGCAAACAACGCACATCCGGAGATGAAATCGACCTCGGTTACTTGCGAGAAGTCGCCGGCTTCGTTGGCGCCGAGTCCGCGATGACGGGGCAGCCACCCCCCAATCATGCTGCCTCCCGCAGAAAGGAATATCTCTGGATGTTCGACGGCATAGATACTGGGGCCGAACAGACCGGCATCCGGATGGTCTTGCGCTGCTTCCAAAAGACGCATGATGGCATCCGGCGCAACGACAGCATCATCATTGAGAAGCAACAGGAAATCGCTGCCCAGAGCCAACGCGCGCTCAATCCCCATGTTGTTGCCGCCCGTGTAACCCAGATTGCGGTCGTTTTCGATCAATAGGATGTCAGGATACCGCTCACGAAGTACTGATACAGTGCCGTCTTCCGAACCGTTGTCGACGACGATGACGCGAAAAGGACCTTGTGCCTTCGCGACCGCATCCAGGCAGCGCACAATGTCGGTTCCGCTGTTCCAGGTAACGATGATGACCGCAACCTCGGGGAGCGCTGCCATTCAAGCCCTCCCAATGAGACGCCGGACAGACTGGCGCACCTGGCGCCGGATCCACTTCACGCGCAGAAGTAGAGATCCGCGGACCTTGGCAGCGAAGGTCTCGCGTGTATCCGTCGCCAGAATACCAATCCGTTGCAGTAACCAGGGATCCGGGCCGGCGTCGCCGACATATCCGGGCCGGTAAGTAGCCCCCCAGGTGTAACCTAGACGCTGGGCCAGCGCCGTAATGTGTGGGTTCACCTGACTGAAAGGATAGCAAATGCCGGTGATCTCATGTCCCAGGGCTTCCGCGAGCGCGGCCTTGGAACGCAACAACTCCACCTCGACCTCGGACAGTGGCAAACGCGTCAGCGCCACGTGAGATGCAGTGTGAGAAGCGAAGCGCCATCCGGCCTCCTCCAACGCCTTGATCTGATCCCAGGCAAGCAACGACGTCGCTCCCAGCGCGCCTTCGCGCCACCGGCTTGTCTTTCCCACATGATCCGTAGCCAGGAATACCGTAGCCGGAAAACCATAGCGCTGTAGCACCGGCCAGGCGCGGCTGTAGTTATCCTCGTAGCCGTCATCGAACGTGATGGCCACCGCAGCGCCGTCAGAGAGTCCCCCCTCTAACACCGCCTGTTGTAGATCGACCACAGGAATCTCCTGCCCGCCCAGCCAGGCCATGTGGGCGGAAAATGCCGCCAGGGAGACGTCATGAACGTCCTCCGGGGCGCCTGCAACGATGCTGTGGTACATCAAAATGCGCATGACACGTCAAAACCAATCCTGATCGCCCATAGTGAGGAACCAGTTCCCCAGGGTTTCCAAGTCCGGCGAAAACCGCATCCCTTCGGGAACGCGGGTGATGAACGATGTGGTATGGCGAAAGATGCCGGGGACAAACGATTGAGGCCAGTAGTGAAACCCAGATTGTTTCAGCAGGCGGACGTAACTCTCGTGTTGAGGCAACATCCAGCATTGCAGCTGGGCAGCCCCCAACCCGCGAGCCTGGCGAATGGCTTCCGCCAGCAAAGCGGTTCCGGAAGCAGCATCGCCCGGTGCAATCAGGAACTCCGCCAGGCCGACGGCGCCGGTCTCTGCCAGGTCGCGTTGCGAGATCACCACGTAGCCCGTAAGTCGCCCGTCCAATTCCGCAGTTAAGATGACATAGTCGATCAGGGGATTATCGACGTAACGCCACGTAAGATACGCGCAATCGCGCGCGACCGCCACCGGAAATCCCCCTGACGCTTGATTCCACAGCGCTTCGAAACGCGCATCAAACGTCGTGACCGCGCGAACTTCGATTTCCTTGCTCCCAGGGTGTCTTCGCGACGCCGAACCATCGAGCGCCGCCAGTCCGGTCCGGTAGACTTGAGCGCGCACGCCCTGGAGCTCGCCCGCCTTTGCGACGGCGCCCGCGTCCAAGATCTTCACATAACGGGGGATCTCACCCAGGTAGGCCCAGCCCAGACGATTGACCAGACCGGCGCGAGAAATGGCATTGGGCATGCCATACGTCACCTGAACGCCGGCAGCGTCCATATTCGCATAGGTCAACTGCGCCATCTTGACAAAGAGGCCGCGCCGCCGGGCCCGGGGAGCAACGCGGGCATCCAAAGCCTGGCAGCCCTGTACCGTCCGCTCGCCCACCTTGAGTTTCAGAGGAATATTGCCGTAAAATCCTACCAGCTCGCCCTCCAATTCACCGCAGGCCCCATAGATGGCGCCGGCAGGATTGGCGAAGTATTTCCAGTCGATGAACTCGGGGGGCCAATGGTCTCCCAACACATCCATCGCCAGATGGGATAGCGGTTCGACATCGGCGCGTGCTATGGCGCGCACACTCAATAGATCTCGTTCTATTTCCATCGGCCATCCTGTAAAGCGAAATGAGCGGTTATGTTCTGGCCGTCGCGGCCCGAACCTTCATCAAGTTTAACACGTAATGGACTTTTGGCGAAGTAGCTCTTATCCGCTGCTTACCGCACGCAAATGGGATTCAATCAATGCTGTCGAATCTTCCCAGGACCACCTATCCTGGATATAGACGCGGCCCCGGGAAGCATAACGATCGCGGAGCTCCCGGTCACGCAGTAACGTGCACACAGCCTCGGCAAATTGCGCCGGATCACGCGGTGTGAGGATACCCGTTTCGCCATCGACAACGCTCTCCAATACCCCGCCTTCGGCAACGCCCACAACGGCTTTACCACACGCCATCGCCTCCAAAGGAACCAACCCAAAAGGCTCCTTGACCGGCGCATACAGACAAAAAAGGGCGTCATTATACGCCTGAACCAGCTGCTCAGTACTCAAGTTCAGCTGAATATCTAGCGTTACGCCATGGGCAGCTGCCAACGCCTCGATATACGCCCGCTCCTCCGGTATCTGACCATTGCAGGCAAGTTTCAGAACCGGACGCTCATACGCTTCGACCAGGGCCAGGCTGCGAATCAAGAAATCGAACCCCTTCCTCGGCGTCAAAGCCCCCACGGAAATCACGTAATTACTGTGCACGCCGCCAGGAGCCGGCTTGAAACTCTCGAAGTTCACGCCACAGCGGACAACAGGGGCAGCGACTCCATAAGCTCTCATAATCTCCTGTCGGGTGAACTCGGAATTGGCCAACAACAGGGTTGTCCTATCCACGCTTTGGCGGCGAATCCGTTCCAGATGGTTTTTGTATAATGCCGCAATGGGCGCCAGGCGATGAAGGTAACGCCGGATGCCATGCCGCTCGAGATAAGGGCGGTCGAATTCGCGTGTGAACGTGGGGCCAAACGGTTCATGAAGATAGTAAACCGAAGGAATCTGAAGGTAACGCATGACTGTCGGGATGAAGGTGAACATGCAGGCGTGTGCAAAGACCACGTCATACTCGCCAGCATTGATCGTCTCTGCAATCTCACGCCCTATTTGCGTCAGGCGTCCCAAATCACGCCAACGCTGAACATGATTGAGCCGGCCCCAGGGACTTCGGAATATAGGCAGAGGAGAAAAGTCGAAAACACGATGTTCACGGACATAGGGCTGAATATCGAGAAACGCCTGCTCCGCGGTGCTCAAGGAAAAGGCGCCCAACACGTGGGGTTCCGCCAGACGCCGCACCCATTCATACAAAGCGCGTTTGGCGCCCCCGCTGGGAAGATTGTGAAAGATCGCGATTTTCATTTCTTCTGCGGCTCCTGAAGGCGCGTTCGACCAAGAACTTCGTCATAGAGGGATTGAATCCTCTCCGCGTGACGCTGTGGAGCAAATGCCTGCGCCCGCTCCAGTCCTAGCTGTCTCATGTTTCCGTACAAAACGCGATCCTTCGCCAACCTGATGACCGCCTGGGCCAGTTGCATAGGATCGCGCTGGGAGACCAGCAGCCCATGGATGCCATCGGTGATAATCTCAGGAATACCGCCGGCTCGCGTACCAACCACCGGACAGCCAGCAGCCAGGCCTTCGACGACAACCCGTCCAAACGCCTCATTCCAGGAAGGAACCACCAGTAGATCGAGAGACCGCATGACCACCGGAACATCATCGCGGAATCCAAGGAATGACACATACGGAGAAAGGCCCATTTCAACGACCTGTTGACGAATACGTAATTCGAAACCCTGGGCGACCGTATCGAAAGCCGCCCCAACGATCAGGAATTTCGCATTCGGGACTGCCTCCACAATCATCGGAATAGCTTGAATCAGCGTTTCATGTCCTTTGGTCTCCTGAATTTGCCCAACCAGTCCAACGAGAAACAGTTCCGGTGACAACGCCTGACTTTTCCGAAACCGACCCACATCCGCTTCGGTAACCGCAGCGAAACTTATGAAGTCGATGGGATTATAAATCACCTCTATCTGCCCCGCATCAATACCGGCGGACACAAACACGCCGGCGGCGGCTTGCGAATTAGCAATAACCCGGCGGGCCTCATTGAGCGCCTGCACGTTTTGAGAGAAGAACCAGGCATCACGAGAATCTCGCACATGGGAGACATACGGCGCGCCGGTAAGGCGACAAGCACGGCGCACATAATGTAAGCTATGCGGACAGTTTGTATGCACCAGGGCCACACGGTACTTGCGTATGATCCAGGCCAGGCGTAAAATCGCCCCCAGGTACTCCCAGGGCCGGCGGCGGCTGAACCAGGGGAATTCCTGCACCCACACAGGAATCTCAAGGGCGCGGGCTCGCTGCGGCAACATACCCTCAGTGGTAACCAGCAAGGGTTTGTAAGGTCGCCCATCCAACGATTGCATCAAGGTCAAAAGGCTAACCTCCGCCCCTCCGATAGCCGCAGGAGTGTTTACATACAGGACATTTGAAGTCATGATGTCGCGATGCCTGGCCTATGCCGGCAGTTGATACGCGGCTATGAGCTGCTCTGCCACCCATGCCGCCGTAAAGGGTTCGACCCGCAGACGTACCCGGTTGCGCAGCGCCGCCAGGTCTACGCTTCGACACCGCTTCAGGGCCTCAAGCAACGCCCCCGGCTCATCGGGAGCGTAAACAAATCCCACACCTTCCGTCACCAGCTCCGGCAGACAGCCGATTTCCGGCGCCACCAGCGGGACGCCAAAGGACAGCGCCAGAAAAGCAGAACCGGAAGTCAAAATCCGCTTGAACGGCAGCACAATGGCGTCGGCGGCATTCATAAAGACCTGGATCTCTTCATCTTCCACGAATTGGGCAAAAATCTTGATACGGGCATCGGCCTTCGCCATCGCCTGCAGCTGCTCTACATACGTTGCCGGACGCCACGGCTTGCCGGCAATCAGCAGCAGCGCCTCAGGATCAGGTAGCGCTTGAAAGGCCTCCACCAACGTCTCGATGCCCTTATTGGGACGAATACCGCCAAAAAACAAAAAAACACGCCGGTCCAAAGCTATCCCCAGGCGCGAACGGGCCTCCTCCCGCGAAAGCGTGTTCGGGTAGGCATCGATGTAGTGAGGATGATCGATGACAAAAACGTTGCGCCGGCGCCCGAATCGCCGCGCCAAGGCCCGGCGCGCCGCAGCGCAGTGAACTATCACGCTGTCGGTAAGGTTGGCGGCAACCCAATGCCCTAGATAATCGACCCAAGAAGGCGCCAGGGAGTATGTGGGATGGAGATTGTGCAGCGTGAATGCCGTGCGGTATCCCAGATGACGCGCAATCAACAGATTCCTGGCAAAACGCGCGACCCACACGAGTCGCGCGCGCGTTCCCTCATAGGCATAGAACTGCTGAATATAGTGAAAATGGAGAACATCGATCTCGCGACGGTATCTATACAGCCACCGCCGGCCAAATTCGAGCGCATCCGAGGCCACGAACCGGAATCCGCGCGCCTCCAGACCCAACCGGAGGATTTGCCAATAAGGGTTCTGGGATCTGGTCAGGTTAGGGAAAAAACGAATGCCAACCGTGGGTAAATCAGACATACTCCCTGCCTCCCGGATACAAGGAGTTCACGACAACACCGTCTCCAGGAGATCGAAATTCGCCAGAGCCCGGGCGCGCGTCTCAGGTAGAGACGTCGCGAGACGCTCACGAACGACTTGCCGCGCCTCCCAATGCTGAAGGATGCATTGCTCCACGGTGGGCTCGGTTACGAACGTCTGGACCGGCGTCACCCAACCAGCGTCGACCAGGTCCGAGCCGACCATATCGGTCATGATACCCTGTGCTTTGACGCTGTAACCGACCACCATGGTCGGCACACCACTAGATAGGCCGGCCAGGGCCGCGTGCATCCGCTCGGCGATCACGAAATCGCAGGCGCCGATCAGCCCCTTGAATGTGCTGGCCGAATGCTCCCCACCTATAATGTGCAACCGGGCAGGGTACTCCAAACTGCGCGCCATCTCCGTTACAATCAGGCGATCGTTGTTGCGCAGCGCTCCCGTCTGAACGTGCGGGATCAACAGTAAGTGCGCCTCCGTCTGATCCAACAACGAGAGAATGACCTTGCGCCAGGCTTCGAAATGTGAGTCCGCATCCGTGCCTGAGAAGCCGCTGATCCCTTGACTAATCGAGAGAGCAATAAGTGGACCCTCACGGGGAATGCCGTAAGACTCCAGCACCCTGGCAATAACCCCCAGCTCCGGAGGTTCAAGCAGGAACGCCGGATCGGCCGTGAGGTGCACGCGATCCCCAGAAAGGCCCAACTGGCCGGTCACGTAGGCATAGGTGAGCGACTCACGGACGGTAATCAGAGGTGATGCCTGCGCCACCTCAAGCCAGGTCGCCGCTTCTGCACCGGTATGGAAAGGGCCGATAGACTGCGCCCAGAACACGACGGGGACGCCGTGTTTCTGGGCATAGCGCAAGGGTTGCAAATGCCAGGGCAAGTTGCCATATTCGGAGCTGAACACATCTCCTCCCGACGCCAACACCAGATTCGCCGCGCGCAGCAGCGCATTGGCTTGTCCCTCCTGAGGCGCCGGAGGCTTGCCACGGATACGGGCCAGCCACCGTCGCGCCCGGAAAGTAAGGCTGGTGTTGGGCAATCGAAAATCATTCGCGATGAAGTGGGCGTCCGCCTCGGGCAGGCGATACGTGTCGTAATCAGGAGTATATGTAAGAACCTGAATCTTGATGTCCGTACGCCGCTGGCGGAACTGTCGCACAGTGGGCGCCACGATGGCCTCGACGCCACGGTTCTGGAATCCCGTAATGCCGGTGATCACGATGTTGGCAGTCATGTCATTCTCGTTTCTTGAAGATAGAGCGCCCCCAGAGCTGTCGCCGAGCCCTGCAACCAGGGACGCGGGCCATACTGCTGCGGATATTTTCCCAGGCCACGCGACTCCCCCAGCGCGCCATCGAGCATGCCATCGATGCGGGTGACCCCCACCAATGCTTGAACCGCCCGTGTCACGGTCGGTAGAAAGCCGTCGTCCAGTATCCCTGCCTGGATGGCGCGCATAAGACTGTAGCCTATTAGGCTGGTCGTCGAGCTATCAGTGTGATCGGCGCGGTGCAGGATCGCCCAGTGCCAGTGGCCATCTTGTCGCTGGCAGTCCCGCACCGTCTCCGCAGCACGCGCGAATACCGCGGCAAGATCGGCGTGGGCCGAATGCGACGCCGGCAATTCAACCAACGTATCGATCAAGCCCAGCAAATACCACCCCGTGCCCCGTCCCCAACCATGCAGCCCCAAATACCGGGGGCCATCCGCGTAGTAGCCATGGTAAGGCAGCGACGTCTCTGCATCCACATTGTGAGCCACGAAGGTGCGCAGCTGCGCCGTCGCCAGGTCCAACAACGTTGCAACGTGATGCATGGTTGCATACCGCGCCAAGAACGGGCAGAGCATCGCCAGTGTATCCACGAGCACCAGCTGGGTATGCGGCAAATACGGCAGCGAACCATCGGCGGCCCGTGGATAGTCGTTCAACATCTCGACCAAGCAAGCAGCGGCGCGCCCGTAACGCGATTCACCCGTCATCTCCTCAAGATACAGAAGTGTATACCCGATCATCACGTGTTCCACGCGGTTTACCGGGATTTGCCACACGCCACGCTGATCGATGATCCGATCATACAGCTGGCGAAGCGCGGCCAGTTCGCGGGCATCTCCCGAGGTTCTGTGACAGACTTCGGCGCCCAGGGCGCTAAGCGCCGCAGTCCAACTGAACCGCTGCCGGGCATCAGGAGCGCCTTGCATATCCACGCGAACGGGAGGAGATGACAATTGGCGGCGATTGGCGGTCGCAACCAGACGCCGCCACGCCTCCCCCAACGGCAACGCTGTCATTTCCGGAGAGCGCTCCTTGTTTGCCAGGCGGCGAAGCCTCGAATACCCGCGACGCACCCTATCCCACACTTCATACCTCACAAATCAAGGGGAACTTTCCACCGGTGCGGCATCGTCACTACTCCATATTTCGAGTGGGCATGTACCGGCCGCCCCCGGAGCTGACCGGGATCGACGTCGAAGAAAGCCGCGCCTTCGAGATGATCTTCCAGTTCATTTCCCGCAGTCAGCGCAACGTTGATGCGATAACGTCCAGGCGCCAGCAGCAGCTCATCCAGCTCACACGTAATCCTTGGACCAAATGCAGCATCATAGACGTCCTCAGGGCCTAACGTCGCGCTGTTGAAATTCGCCACCGGCTTTCCATACTGGTCGTAGATCGTAAAGGTGCACGTCAGATCGGAACGTGTGCCGGTAAGGTAAAAAGAAAACTGCGCCGGACGGCCTGCCGCCAGAATACCCGCCGGCATTGTCTCACCCTCAGAGATCTCCACCCGCGTCAAACGGAGCGCCCCCTTGCCGCGCCGCTCGACGCGCTCCGCAAGGTCCTGACCAGGGATCTCTTCCAACGTGCGAAGATAGGTCGAGATCGTATCATTGATCGAGCCATCAAACCAGATAGTGCCCTTCCTCAGAAAAATACCGCGCGTGCACAGCGCCTGCACCGCCGCCATATTGTGACTTACGAAAAGCACCGTGCGTCCCTCGCCGGCGACCTCTCCCATCTTCCCCAGGCACTTCCTCTGGAACGCGACGTCACCCACGGCCAGCACTTCATCGACTAACAGGATTTCCGGTTCCAGATGCGCGGCGACTGCGAAAGCCAGCCGCACGTACATACCGCTCGAATAACGCTTCACCGGCGTATCGAGAAAACGCTCGATTTCCGAAAATGCTACGATTTCGTCGAACTTCTGCTGGATTTCCTCGCGACGCATGCCGAGAATCGCACCATTCAAGAAAATGTTCTCACGACCGGTAAGCTCCGGATGAAAGCCCGTGCCCACTTCTAGAAGAGAACCCACGCGACCGAACAACACAGCCCGTCCCTGGGTCGGTTCAGTGATCCGCGAAAGGATTTTGAGCAAGGTGCTTTTTCCGGCGCCATTCCGGCCGATGATGCCGGCCACCTCGCCGGCTTGAACCTCGAAAGAAACATCCCGGAGCGCCCACAGGGTTCCCGGCGCTTCACCGCCTTTAGCAGGCTGAAAGAGTCGCGAAACCCCCTCTGCGATCTGGTCGCGCAGCGTATCGTGACGGCCCACGCCAATACGATAACGTTTGGCGATTTTCTCACAACGAATGGCAACGGCGCTCACGTCTCACCTACACCACGTCGGCGAAGATGCGTTCGGTCTGGCGAAAATAGATCAGACCGGAGACCAGAATGACAAGGGCGATCGCCAGGGAGGGCCAGCTGACACCGCCAAAACTCTGATCGTTGAGCAGAATACGGCGGAAACTCTGCACAACCCCCACCATGGGGTTCAGATTATACAGCCAGAGCCAGCGTTCAGGAATCCGCGACGTCGAATAGATAATAGGCGTTGCATACATCCAGACCTGGATCAAAAAGGGCGTGATATATTGCACATCCCGGTATTGGACGTTGAGCGCCGAAAGCCACAACCCCACACCCAGTGTGGTGATCATTGCCAGCAACAACAGCAAAGGCAGGGTTAAGATGGCCCACCCGGGCCAGATGCCATAATACAGCAGCATTCCGAGCAGAATTACAAACGCAATGAGGAAATCCACCAGACCGGGCAAGACAGCTGACAGAGGAACGATCAAACGCGGGAAATAGATTTTGGAAATCAGGGCCGCATTCCCCACCAGGGAGTTCGAACAGCGCGACAGAGAGTTGGAGAAGTACATCCACGGCAACAACGCTGTATAAGAAAAAACAGGATAGGGCACATCGTTTCCGGAATCAATGCCCAGAAAACGGTTGAAAATCAAGGAGAAAACAGCCATGGTAACCAGAGGTTGGATAATGATCCACAAAGCCCCCAACACGCTCTGGCGATAGCGGACTTTCAGATCACGCCAGACGAGGAAGAAAACCAATTCGCGAAAGCGCCAAACCTCGCCAAGCGGCAGTCCTCCCCACCCGCGAGATGGTTGGATGACTACACCGGAGAAACCTTCCGGATTCAGGACATTGTCCATCGCCGCTGCCGCAAATGGACGGGATTTCACGGGATCCTTCACCGGTTATCGCCTCCTGCGCGTAGAACGCCACACCACAATCGAGACCACCAACAACGTTGCAGCGCCCGGCCCAATAACAGAAGTCCAGTCGGCGCCGGAGTAAGATGCATCCAGCGGCGTCGCATCATCGAGTTCATAGGCAGGCAACGCTGTTGAATCAGCGTCTTCTGGGGTGGGCGTTGCTACGGGCGTTGCTGTCGGGATCGCCGTGGGCAGAGGTTCCGAAGGGATTGCCGGTGCATCCACGGTGGTGAATGTATGCCAAAGGCGATTGAAGCCGGTCTCGAAGATCACATGGAGTTGATTCCCGTTGACGATTTCCATAACAGCCCGTTCAGGTTGCGTCCACCGGGTATCTTGACCAATACCCCGTCGTAGCTCATAGCCTGCTACATCGACGTAGTACGCCGTGCCGGCGTCGGCAGTCCACGCACCGGCAAAACCGGATCCCACCAGGTAATGTAACACGCCCCGGCTGTCCCAAACCAACGACGGCAGGCCGGAGAATCCCCCGCGATCATCCTGGAGTTCGAATGCAGACCAGCTCTCGCCCTCATCAAGTGACCACTGATGGAAAGTGCCGTCGCCGCCAATCGTGCTGCGCCATATCAGGTGGACCTGATCATCCGCCGCCGCAATACCGACTTGACCGTGATCTATGTCGGCGATCCGTTCCGGCGCGGCCCAGGCGGCCCCATCGTCAGATGATCTGGTATAGAAGACCCCCAAGGGTGGCCAACCGTCAGGAATCTTATACTCGGTCCAGACGACGTGAAGTTGACCTTTCCCGCCCGAAGCGAGACGCACCTGCCCTATCACGCTGTCAAACCCGTGGCTAGACGCAACCGCAAACGGCGCCGACCACTGCTCGCCGCCATCCGCCGAGGCGGTCAGCGTGAGGCCACGCCCGCCGGCTGTGGCGTCGCTATACGCCACGAAAAGATTCCCCAACCCATCACTGATGAGATGCGCGCCCAACACCCCACCGGCAAGAGATTCGGAGAACGACCAGGCCTGAGGCTGGTCTGCCGCCGTGCTGAGTGCGCTCGCGTAGCGCAGGGTGTTATTGCCATCTTGCCAGATCAGGTGAATGAATTGCTCCGAATCGATGACCGCTTGCACATGAGACAGATCGTTGCCGCTGGCAGACACCAGGATGTTAACCGGATGTGACCAGCCACGGCCATCCCAACGGGCATAATCGATCCCATCGGCAGTCATTTCGTCTGGACTTGAAGGATAGAAAAGATGCAGCTGACCGGCGCGGTCTGCAACGAGAGCAATCGTGGAAACCGCCAGTTGCCCGTCGACCCTGGCTATCAGCTGAGGGTCGCTCCAATCAGGCGAGAGGTTTTGCATGCTACTTACCGGCGGAAACAACAAACCGCCGGCAAGGAGTGAAACGAGTAGACCTACCTTGATCTGGGTAAACATACGAATATTATACCATTGGAAGCGCGCGGCAGCTAGCGACGCCTCGCGCTAGTCTTGGCGAAACGCGCCGCCAGCGCGACGACCACCAACACACCGGCGCCGGCAAAGCCAAACAGGGCCAACAACGGCACCGTGATAGGTCCCAAAGAAATCGCCGGCATGCTCCCCGTCACAGCATTGGGATTGACATCGGGACGGGGCGTGGGTGTGGGAGCAAGCGATGTCGGCTCCGCAGTCACAGCTACGGTTGGAGTCACTGGCTCCGCAGTCGTGGCTTCAGGAATGCCGGCAATCGCCGCGATCTCGCGCCGCGCGTACCAGAGCGTGCGTTCATGCAGCGGAGTCTGCGAACCATCGGGGATCGTATGCGTGACGAAAAGGACGTCCAACCGCCCCAAGTCACTCCGCACGTCCGCCGACGCCCCCGCGCCTTGATGTTGGTGCGCGCCCATCAGACGAATCGTCTCCACGGTACGCCACTGTTCCTCTTGCCAAACCGTATAGACGAGGGACGTATCACCACTCTCACCGGCTCCCACGGCGACCAAATGCACACCGCCGGCAACGTCGGCAACGGCCGCCGCGCGCCCCTGGACTTCGCCTACGCCGGGTACAACGTCGAGAGGCGACCAGCTTTCTCCATCCACAGTGCGCCGCTGCCACACGCCGCTTTCACCATCCACACGCACCGCCAGCACGTGCACCGTCTCCCCGGCGACAACCACTTGAGGCCAGTCATAGGCGCCCGCCGCAATCTCTACCGGAGATGTCCAGGTCTTGCCCTCATCCTGGGAATACGCGTAATAGACCCCTTCAGGAAGCCCATTGCCCGGCAATCGCAGCCGAACCCAGGCGACGTGAACCCCGCCCTGGTCATCGACATCCAGCGCCACGTGCCCGGATGAAACCCAGCCGCCCGCGACAGCATCGAACACCGTAAACGACTCCGACCAGTTCTGTCCACCATCACCGGAACGGGTGAGATACACGCCCCGAGATTCGTTGAAAGGCACTGCATAGGCCACGAAAATCTGACCTTCAGGCCCGGCGACCAGCTGGGGGTCGCGCGCGATACCGGCGTGCAACTTCATGGGGATGCTCCAACCATCCGCTGCGTAGACGTCCCGGACGAATGCACGACTGTACAAGATCTCGCCGTCAAAACCGCCGCTCCACACGGCATGCAGCTGCCCGCCGGCTTCCAGTAAGTCCGGCTGTTCCGCTTTTCCGATCGGAGAATCGAGCAGCGCCACAGGCTGGGTCCACGCCGCCTCCGCCGCGGCCCCGACAACAGTCTCAGGCTGGCTATAGAACAAAGCATATCCGGTCTCACCGGGCGCCGCAGACTGACTCCACAAAGCGTGTGCAGTCCCTCCGTCATCTACTGTCAGGACCGGAAGATCGGGCAGCAATGCGGCCAGAACCGGCTGGGGATCGGTCCAGGGAGTTGAAGGCGCAAAGGCCCAGCTGTCAGGCTCAGGCTCTGACTGTAACACCCACACCTCCTGATCATCACCCAAACCTACAACGGCGAGCCGATCACCCGATACGGTCAAATTCAAGGATCCCAGACGAATCCCGGACTGGGTCACCGGCTCGAAGAAGCCAAATAACAGATGCTGGGGCTCCGACCATTGTACGCCATTCCACAGAACGACACTCAGGCCATCTCCACCCGCGCCACTGACCAACATAGGATTGCCGGATGCTGTCCGTTGCAGCGCGTAGGTCTCGCCGCATACCGCGAAATCGTCCAGGACGCGGATAGGATCCGTCCAGGTCGGCAACGGGGCCCCGGCTGCCGCCTCTACAGTCTGTTGGTAGACAGCACAAACGGTCGTCGTCCGCACGACTTCCCAAAGTAACACTATCTGGCTTCCCGTGACCTCTCCGGCCGCGTCTTCTTGACGGTCCGTCACAATGAACGCATGGCGCGCCTCAACCTGATCATCCCCCACACGTTCCGGTGCATTCCAGGAAACACCGCCATCAGTGGAAGCAGCATAATGAGAAAAACCCGTCTGGGCATCATCCCATACGACAAACACGTTTCCCAATGCGTCGGCGGCGCCCACAACGTAAGCCTCCTCCTCTTCCAACAGGCGAAAATAGACCGAAGCAGCGATCAAACTGGGAGTCGACCACGTAGCGCCGCCATCTGTGGAGCGTTTGTGGTAGATGCCTGCCGGGAACTGCTCGGTATGCGCGGGCCGCACGTAGAAGATGTGCAACATCCCATCTTCATCTGAGACCATATCCCATGCCACTGCGGATTCGGCGACGAGATCCGGCGCCAGCCAGACTGTCTCTCCAATGGCGATCCAGCTATGCCATAAAGGCCGGTAGCCCGTCTCGGGATTAGGGTTACCAAGCCACCACGCATGCACCCGCCCATTGCTGTCTGCCGCCATCTCCGGCATGGTCCCTACAGCTACCAGCCGTTCTGCTTCCTCGGTAATGACAACTCTTTGTAGAGGCGCCGGAACCGGCGCAGACCAGGTCCCCGCCTGATACCGTGCCGTCACCAACCCATCGAAACGATCCTGCCAGAAGACTTGTAGGCTCCCCTCGGATCCGCCGGCGATGACCGGTGCACTTGCCGCACCCGATTGGGAGAGGTTGACCGGGTCACTCCACACCAGGTCATCAGATTGAGCGCCGGCGCTAAGCGGTGCAAGGAGCACCGCCGCCAGGACAGCGATTTCCAACATGCGGAACCAGCTCTTGAACATTCCAACCTCGATCCGGGCCAGACTCGAACACATAGTCGCACGCGTTTTCATACCCATCCCAAGGTCTCCAGACCAATGTGCACAGCCGAGCGCAACAAGGTAGGATCGGATAGCAGCAACCGCAGGTAAGTCAACATAGGACCGGGGCGAAAGGCCCACTCCCGGAATGCCCGCTTGGCCCAGCGCTCCAAATCCTCAGCCTTGAGATTGGGATAATCCAACACCGTCGAACGATCCATATCGACCTCTTCCCAGCGGGTCCCCGGTCTGAACCAGCCATTCTCTACCACCTCGAAGAAAAAGGGCGTCCCCGGGTGCGGCGCTGCGATGTGAAACAGTACCAGGTCGAGCGGCAGCCGTTTCGAGAAGTCAATCGTCTTGCGAATACTCTCCTCAGTCTCACCGGGTAAGCCGATAATGAAATATCCCCAATTCATAATCCCGGCTTGCTTTGCCCACCGGAGCGCGCGCGCGACTTTTTCGGGGGTGATCCCCTTGCGCATCCGTTTCAACATCTGAGGATCCGCCGACTCGATACCCCACGAAATCATCCAACAACCGGCGCGTCGCATCATGTGCAGCATCTCCTCATCCACATAGTCCACCCGGCTGTTGCAAGTCCACTTCACGGGAAGCTGTCGTTCGAGAATCCCTTCACAGATTCCCAGCACCTGATCCCGACTCACTGTAAACAGATCCGTATACATGTGAATCTTGCGAATGCCCAAATCGACGAGATCCTGAATTTCCTCCAGGACGTGTTCCGGCGAGCGATAGCGAACCGAACTGCCATAGGAAACATGCTTGATGCAGAACCGGCACGCGGCAGGACACCCCCGGCTCGATACAACGAATGCATAGGGGCCGCCAACGAGAGGGGCGCGGTATTTGGACAGAGGCAGCAGTTCGTGGCGCGGCAGAGGAAGATCGTCGAGATCCTTTATGAATCCCCGATCCGCATTCACCATGACCTGTCCCTCTTTGCGCCAGACCAGCCCCTTGATCCGCGCCAGGCCCGTTTTCACCGTCCCACTCTCAATATCCAACCACGCCGGTTGCCAGCCGGGATCGGCTCCGGCGAATAACCTCAAGAGTCGTTCGGCAAATGCCTTCTCGGTGTCCGGCCACAAAGAGACAGCCTTCAGATCTCTTCCGCGCGGTTCTTTGTGGCCTTGGAGAACATCCAACGTATCCACCAATTCTCGTAATGCCAGCTCCGGCTCGCCGCGCAGGACGTAATCCAGAGCGGGATAGGACTCCATCGTAGAAGCCGGCATTGGCGTCACATGAGTGCCAAAGGCAATGGTCTTCGCACCGCGTGCTCTCGCGAGAAAGACGCCATACATATCATTCTGCAACGTAGGCGCGGTCACTTGTGTAACATAGTAGCGCGGGCGCTTCTCATCCAGGATACGTTCGAACGCCTCCCATCCCATCCGGTGGGGTATCGCATCAACCACCTCCACACGGTAATCCGGGAACAACGCCGCCATCTGCGCCAGACTCACCTGGGGCCAGATCATCCCTTCCCGGGACCGGCGTCCGACACGATGCTGGCTGCGAATCCAGATACCGCCATCCGGCGCGGGAGGATTGACCAACAGCACATCGACAGCACCCGATGGGCGCCCGTCCATCTGCGCGCGTAACAAGGCATCTGTATTGGGAAAATCCGGTTCGGGCACGCGAGGTTGGGTCTTGCGACCCAGATTGTACGGTGTCTCGTTCACGCCAGAGGCTCCAAATCTGCTTGAATCATCACGTCACGGCGACTCAGCTCTTCGAGAACGCGCATGATGACCCAGAATACAAACAGTTGAACCCCCAGCAACAGCAGCATAGTTCCCCCGAGCATATAGAGCCACAAGCGCTCGATAGCCCACCCGTTGAGACCCAGAATCAAACTTACAAGCCCCACAACAAAGCCGGCCGCCGAGGCCAGGAGACCCATCCACCAGAAATGCTGGTCCAACGGGGGGTCGAAAATCGGCCTTCCAAAGAGCCCGGGTTGCACCGGGTCTTCGTGAAACAGCGCTACTAGGTAATTGAAGGTCGCTCCCAAGGCGAAAAGGTCGAAACCGGCTACGCCCAACACCACAGCCGCAAAGGTCCCCGTGACCCCAACCGGCCCCAACCGCGTGACGCCGAACAAGCGCATCCCCACGATGACCAGCCCGATCAGCAAACCGGCGCCGAAAAGCGTCACGCCGATCCCCCCCAGAATGCGCGCAGGGTTATAATATAATGCCGTCCAGAGAATAGTTCGCAGAAAGCGGAGGCCGTCCTCCACCACGCTGAGCTTGGAACGCCCGCTCCGCTCCTCATAAGGCATGGGGATTTCAACCAGTTTGAGGCCCTCGTGAACTGTGCGGGTGCTCATCACCGGAGTGAAGTTCAATCCATCGGGAAGTGGGTAGAGTCGTGCCAGGGCCTCACGGCGCACCACGCGCATCCCACTGGCCGGATCGACAACGCGCTGCCCGCTGAGTAACGTAACCAGGTTGGCCCAGAGAAAGTTACCCAATTTTCTCACGAACGGCATATGGCTTTCCGCACCAGAGCGGCGTGATCCAACCACCACATCTGCACCCTGCAGCGCCTCCCGGCACAGGTCCGGCAATGATTCGGGAGGATAGGTGCCATCGGCATCCAGGAAAGCCAGAAATTCCCCCTTTCCGGCACAGAAACCGGTTTTGATGGCAGCGCCATACCCCTTGTTGGGTTTGTGCTGAAGCAAACCGACATCCTCATAGTGCTGCACAATCTCCGCCGTGCGATCCGATGAGCCATCGTCGACGACGAGCAACTCGAGGCCCAATCCGATCTCTGCCAACGCGGGCTTGACCGCCAACACGCGTTCGACGATGGCCGCAATGCCGTCCTCTTCGTTGTAAGCCGGAATGACGACCGAAAGCAAAGCCTCCGATCCCACTTGAACACACTCTGTTTGCACGTCTACCACCCTTTGTCCTCCACGATATCGGCGTCGCCTGAGCCTATCACCCTTACCCGTCGCTAGAAGAAAATCTCACCCCGTGATGCAGGCGCCGTACCATCGATCTTTCGTATCAGGCGGGCCGGCACCCCCCCCACCACCGCATGGGCTGGGACATCCTGTGTCACCACCGCGCCGGCGGCAATCACCGCTCCCTGCCCGACGCGCACCCCATCGGTGATCACCGCCCCGGACCCAATCCAAACATCGTCCTCGATGATTATACCCTGAGCAGTGATCCCCTGTTCAGAAAAAGGACGTTCCGGATCGTCAAAGACGTGATTGACAGCAATAATCTGCACCATGGGTGAAGTATAAACGCGATCCCCAAGTGTGACCCCACCCTGCCCGCGAATCACGGTATACTCGCCGATCAAACTATCTCGTCCAACGTAAATACCGGAATGCGGCAGACCACGGAAGTTATACACGTGCAGCACCGCGCCATGCATGACCAGAGTTCCCTCTCCGAGGGTGACGCCCTGGGGACACGCGTGGATGTACGTTCCCTGATCGAGGTAGGTCCGGTTGCCCAACTTGATGTACTGGGCAAATCGCAACCGGACGCCGCTCTCGATAGCAGCCACACCCTCCATCTTGAGCATGAACCGGTACAACACCGCGCGCAGACCAATTCCAAGCAGCGTGGGCACCCATCCGACGATCGTTTGGAGCGCCTGCTCCCACACGTATCGCCAGAGGCCGCTGGCCTGGCGTTGAAGGTACAACCGGGGCCCGCCGCTGATTTGGGAACTGATCTTCGTTGTGTTCTCCATTCCTGAGATCCTCAGATATACAAAAAGACTTCGAATATCGTACAACGTCGAAGTCCCAGCGCCCCCCTCATCAGCAGCCCCCGGTCATGAATTGCACGCTTGATGCGCTACCCAGAAAGGCCCACAGCATCATTTCACAATTCCTGGTGGGCATTATACAAACCGGTCCTTTGATGTCAACACTTCCCCCCTACAAATCCTTCCCCAAAAGCGCCCCCAGCGTGCTCCATAGACCGCGTAACCACCGGTACGGGTAGAAAAACGGCGCCAGGGCAGCATGACGCACGTGATAACGCTGCCGGATATAGGCAATCGTGGGGAAAAGGTTTTGCCAGGCGTAGCCAAGACGATGCCGCCAGTTTTTCATACTCACCAGATCAGTGTAAAAGCGTTGCGCCACCGGCCTGGCTTCGGCAGTCAATCGAGCCACAAGTTCAGTCTCGAGAGTCGAAGGGCAGAGCTGCATCACCTTCGCCAGAACGCCATCCGGAAGAGGAACCCGCCAGCGTTCCGCCACGTATGGGACAACATTTTGCAACGACAATACCAAATCATCACGCTGCGCCTGCTCGATTGCCATATCCCAATCGAGCGTTGCGCCATACGCTACCAGGATTTCTGCAATGTCCTGCATCCATAGCAGGCGGAACGCGGTCTGCCCGTGGTGTAACAGCAAATGGCCCGCCAGATGGAGCAATTGGGCCTCAGGCCCCAGCACCCTACAGGGCACACCCGCGACCATCGCAGGGCGCGCCGTCTCCCAGAACCAGCGCATATCGAGGTTCTGCTGGTAATGTGGGGAATCGAACAAGCTCCAATGAAGCTCGACCAGCGTATCAATATCGCCATTCTTGCTCAAGAGAACTTCGTTTTCATAAGCCAGGGTAGCCCCCATTCTGGCTTCTGACTCCAACGGCCGGTACGAGAGCTGGCGCAGAATCGCCGTGGCCCGCGGTGCGGCATCGCGAGCAATCAGGAAATCGAGGTCCGTCATCGGGCGCAGTGCCGCATTGCCGTATACCGGTTCCGCCAGCGCCAATCCTTTGAGTACCATGACCGGAATCCCGCCGTTCGCAAGTGCTGTCAATACCTCCCGCGCTTCGCCAAGCAACCCATTCACGCGCATCCCATTGCTATAATAGAGACGTTCAAGCCAGCTCTCTATTTCCGGCGCTACCAGGTTCCTATCGCGCAGGACGTCGTACAATAAAGGCGCAATTCCCCCAGACCCGGCAACCTGCTGCCAGGCAGCAAAACTTTGGCAGCAGTGCGCGAGCTCAGCCGCCGCAGCTTCCCGGGCATCCAGGTCCCAACGCCCCCGGAGACACAGAGTCAACACCTCGGTGATCGCTATTTCTTCTTCCAAACCTTCACACCTATTCACCAGCACTGCCTTTGCTCCGATCATATGCAGTGCGTTGCAGTGTATCGCCGTAGTGCGGTTTCGACAAATGGGCTTCCGCTATGACGTCTGAATTCCGGTGCGTTACTCTCCAATCACAGCCACTGTTCATCCCCGATTGACAATGGCGCTGCCCCTACAATAATCAAGAAGCCTACCGGAACCCGGCGGCATTGTCGGGTCTGCGTAGTGCGGTATAATCTGAACATCAGCAAAACTCATGCAAAGAGGAAAAACCACTATGCATTTCAAAGTTCCGATGGCCTCGGCAGAACTGGATCAACGCGACAGCGATGCAGTCTTGGAAGTTTTGCGCTCCGGACGTCTGGCGCTAGGGCCCAAGACCCGCGAATTCGAAGCGCTGGTAGCCGCCTATACCGGCGTCAAGCACGGCATTGCCGTAAATTCAGGGACATCGGCCCTACACATCCTGATTCGCGCTCTAGGGTTGGGACCAGGAGATCAGATTCTAGTTCCTTCCTTTACCTTTGCCGCCAGCGTGAACGCAGCGCTCTACGAAGGCGTCACGCCTGTATTCGTGGACATCGAACCCGATACCTTCAATCTGGACCCGGATGACCTGGCGCGCAAGATCACACCCCAGACGAAAGCCATTATGGTGGTGGATGTCTTTGGACATCCGGCCGACTGGCGTCCCATCCAGGCGTTGGCAGACGAACACCGGTTGCGCATCATCGATGACGCCTGCGAAGCCCTGGGAGCAGAATACGAAGGTCGCAAATTGGGCCAATTCGGCGATTGCGCCACCTTTGCTTTCTATCCTAACAAGCAGATCACGACCGGCGAAGGCGGCCTCATCGTCACCGATGACGACGAAATCGCCAGGATGGCACGCAGCTTGCGCAACCAGGGACGGGGCGAAATGGGAGCGTGGCTCGAGCATGAACGCCTGGGGTTCAATTTTCGGATGGATGAGATGTCAGCAGCGCTGGGGGTCAGCCAATTCAAAAGGCTGGAAACGTTCCTGGAGAAGCGCGCGCGGGTTGCCGCGCGCTATTCGGAGAAGCTGGCCGTCTTCGATTGGCTGGTCACACCGACCGTCAGGCCGAACGTCCGCATGAGTTGGTTCGTCTACGTCGTGATGCTGGCCGAGGGATTACAACGCGACCCGCTTATCAAAGCACTGGAGGAACTGGGCGTCCCCTCACGCGGCTATTTCGCTCCCATTCACACGCAGCCTTACATTCGCAAGCGATTTGGCGATTGGGAAGGCGCCCTGCCGGTAACCGAAGCGATTGCCCAAAGAACCGTCGCGCTGCCCTTTCACAACAACCTGAGCGATCAGGATATTGACCTCGTTGTCGATGCCTTGGCAAAAGCGGGAAGAGCTTTAGAATTCGGATAGCTGTACATTCCCATAGCTTGGATGAAGGAAACAATGCGAACAGAATCCTGGTGGCGACATACCGTCAAGCGGGTGGCGCGTCTGCGCAATCGCTACTTGCTAACCCTGGACATTCTTCTCATTCCACTGGCAGCGCACCTGGCATTTGTCCTGCGATTGGAAAAATTCGATTTAGGATACTACGCACAGTTGGCATGGCTCTCGGCAGGCATCGCCATTGCCATCAAGATTCCGCTTCTGGCGGCCCTGGGCGTCTATGCACGCTATTGGGCATTTGCCGGTATTCCAGAGGTAGCCCTGTTGTTGGAAGCGGCAGTCGTGGGCGCTTTCCTCCAGGCAGGCGGGGTATCAGTTTTCGCCAATCTGTTTGGACTTCCCCCACTGCCGCGCTCCGTTCCACTGATCGACTTGTTACTAACCACAACCGTGATTACCGCACCCCGGTTGGCGCTGCGGTGGGTGTATTCCATTTATCAGAACCACTATACCCCCCGTCCAGCCTCGATGCGCAGAGTGCTCATTGTGGGCGCCGGCGAGGCCGGACGCATGGTTCTGCGAGAAGTCGAACAGAATCCTCAATTGGGCATGGAGTTGGTCGGGTTCGCCGACGATGACGCGCGCAAGCAGGGATTATTCATCGGTTCCCTACGTGTTCTAGGAGGCGTGAAGGATATCCCGGAGCTGATCCGCCGGAACAGAATCGAACAAGTACTCATCGCCATCCCCAGCGCATCCGCCCGGGAGATACGCGATATCGTTAACTACTGCCAGGGGACCGGCGTCCAAACGTTGATCCTACCCGGTTTCTACGAACTGCTGTCGGGAAGGGTCAAGGTGCAGGCGCTCAGGCCGGTGCGCGTCGAAGACCTGCTCTCACGCAAGCCTATCTACACAGACATCTCGCGAGTCACAACCCTGCTGCGGGGCCGCCGCGTCATGGTGACCGGGGCAGGAGGGTCCATCGGGTCGGAATTGTGCCGGCAGATCGCAAGTTGCAGCCCCGGGGCGCTCATCCTGGTGGGGCATGGAGAGAATTCCATCTTCCACATCCATAACGAACTCAAACGCGATTTCCCTGACATCGAGACGCGCCCGGTCATTGCCGATATTCGCGACGTGCCACGGCTTCACGGCATCTTTGCCACACTCAAACCCGAGATCATTTTCCATGCCGCCGCCCACAAACATGTACCTTTGATGGAACGGAATCCTCAGGAGGCCGTGACCAATAACGTCGCGGGGACACGCAATCTCCTGCAGCTGGCCATGAGTCACGGCGCCAGTCACTTTGTCCTCATCTCGACCGACAAGGCGGTCCATCCCACCAGCATTATGGGAGCAACCAAACGGATCGCGGAACTACTCGTTCAAGATGCCGCGCGGCGATCGGGACGCTGTTTCGTCGCCGTACGGTTCGGCAACGTATTGGGCAGCCGGGGCAGCGTGGTTCCGTTATTCCAGAAACAGATTGCTGCCGGAGGGCCGGTCACGGTAACCCATCCCGAGATTTCTCGCTATTTCATGACCATCCCCGAGGCCGTACAGCTCGTTCTCCAGGCGGCGGCGTTGGGCAATGGCTCCGAGGTGTTCGTCCTGGATATGGGAGAACCGGTAAAGATCGTCGATCTGGCCCGTGACGTGATCCGTCTGGCCGGCCTCCGGGAAGGCGAAGATATCGAAATCGTTTTTACCGGGTTACGCCCCGGAGAGAAACTATACGAGGAGCTTTTCATCGAAGGAGAGCACCATCGTCGCACGCTCCACGAAAAAGTGTTCGTCTCGACAACCGAATACCGGCAGAATCCGACCTTACTTCACGAGAACGTAACCACATTGCTCGAAGCAGCACAACACGATGATCTCGACGAGGTGATACGCCTTATTGAAACCATCGTTCCAGAATGCAGCCCTGGTTTTGGAGACAACATCAAACAGCCACTCAAACTCGAACCTGGGGTCAGAATCACCAAGCAGCGCGAGGCTCTGGTCATCGCGCCTGTGGCGGATGCGCTCGCGGACGACAGACCCGAGAACAGCGCGCGGGATTCTGCCGATAGCACAGCATAGGCGTGGAAAACACGCGCAGCGTTTGCCATGCACGCAGACAGACTGGGGTGAGACCCGCATGATCCGTCACAGGCAGCATTCGTGAGACGCTCCCACTCTCCTACGATGCCACGTTGGCGAATTTGGCTTGCGGGCCACATCGGGCGCGTGCAGCTGGCCTGGATTGCGGCCTGCTTACCCGCGTTGATTTTCGCCGATCAGGTGTCCCCCCTCGTGCAATTGGCTTCCCTGTTGGGACTTGCCCTGATGCCGGCTTTGGGTTGGCTGTGCGGCCGGCGTCCTGTATCACGCACACCACTCGATCTCTCGATCGCAGTCATGCTATTGCTGCTGCCCTTCAACCTGTGGCTGTCCACAAACCGCCTCCTGACCCTGCCCCAAGTCTACAAAGTCATTGCAGGAATAGCGCTCTTCTACGGCATCGTAGGACTGCTGCAAGAGACAGGATGGTTTCAATTGAGCGCCTGGGGCATCGGCATATTGGGGCTGGCCCTGGTGCCTATCGTACTATTGGGGACAGACTGGGGCAGCGCAAAATTCTCCTGGATGCCATGGAAGCCCATAGACCTATTTCCACATCTATTCCGCCCTTTCTGGAAAGCTGAAGGATATGCCGGCTTCAATTCCAATATGGCAGGTGGAACCCTGGCAATGCTGGCGCCCCTGCCGCTGGCTTACATGCTCATCTCACGCAAGTCATGGATACGCCTGCTTGCCGCGCTGGACGCCGTCTTGATCATCCTGGCCCTGCTTCTAACCCAATCACGCGGCGCCATTCTGTCCCTCGCCATCGCTATGATGACGATGTTGGCAACACGAAACTGGCGTTGGCTTTTCCTACTCACAGTTATCGCTGCTGGCAGCGTTTTTGCTCTGCAACAGGCAGATCTTCCGCCAAACGTGGCACAGATTGAGGCGGGATCAGACGTGACCAGTGCCTTGAGCAGTCTCGCAGGGCGGTTAGAGCTGTGGGCGAGAGCCTTTTACATCCTACAAGATTTCCCTTTGACCGGCATTGGGATGGGATTAGTCGTCGACGTGCTCCCCCAGATGTACCCCACTTTCCTGATTTCACCCACAATTAGAATCGAGCATCTGCACAACCTCTTCCTCAACACCGGCGCCGAACTCGGCTTTCCCGGTCTGATCAGTTTGTCGGCCGTCCTGATCGGGCTGTTTGCATTATCCTGGCGCGCCATAGCAATGTCAAAAGACTCCTCTTTGGCTCCGCTGGCGTTAAGCAATCTAGGGATCATTGTCGTCATATGCACTCACGGACTGAGTGATGCGATTACGTTCTACACTCGCGCGCATGTGATTGCATGGGCGCTTCTAGGCGTCGTGGCTGGAGTGGGTGTATATGGGGTACCCTTTACAACTGAAGCGAAAGATAAGGGTTGATATGCGCAAATCTCGCGACCTTCTCGGTATTGTGATGCTAGCATTTGTGCTCCGTCTGTGGAACTTAGGATCCAAAAGTCTGTGGATTGACGAGGCAGACAGCATCTATTTCGCGCAGCATCTCTGGGGAGACCTGTTGTACCGGCTCTGTGACCCACATCCACCTGGATATTACGCACTACTCAAAAGCTTCATCGGGGCAGCAGGCAGCAGCGAACTCGTAGCCCGCCTGCCCGCAGCGTTAGCAGGAGGCTTGAGCGTAGCAGTCGCTGCACGCCTGGGTTATGAAATCACACGCCTGTTCCCCCTCACCCGGAAATCACACCGCTGGATTTGGCTGTCGTCAGCATTATTGGCTGTGGCGCCTTTGCATATCTGGTACTCACAGGAAGCGCGGATGTATGCACTGGTCACACTGCTAGGACTGAGCGCGGCGGTTTTTGCGGTTAGATTGCTCCGCCGCTGGCAATGGAGCGATGGCTTTGGGTATCTGATAACAGCAAGCCTGGGACTCTTAACAGATCAAACTGCTTTCCCTGTGTTGCTGGGACTCAACGTCTTGTGGCTGGCCATCCAGTATCGACGTCGCTCCCGCACACTGGGATTCTGGCTTGCCATGCAAGTCATGGTGGGTCTCGCGTTCTGGCTCTGGTGGCGCAGGGCGCTCTACATCGCCCAAATCAGCAGCGGTACACTTTATCCTCTGACGATGTTGAAGACAACGTTGATGGGTTGGGAAGAGACCCTGGGGCGAGGGATGCTACTCACGATGCTGGTGGTAGCAAGCGGCGCAGGGGCGCTGCTAGCTGTGCTGGTGTGGAGTAGATTGAAGAACCTCCTCCACAAGCCCGGTACTGTAGAGCTGGATCCACTCCTGGCCTGGATGCTCGTGAGTGTCTACCTGGGCGGCGCCATTGCTTCGGTAATCCCACGACTATACACCTTGAAACGCTTGCTCGTCATTCTATTGCCCTACGCCCTACTGTTGGTAGCGTGGGGTGTGCTCCGCCTCACCAAACGGCGTTGGGTTTGGAAAGTGATACTGGGATTCTCGATGATGCTCAGTCTGGCAAACATCTGGCTGGTGCCTAAAGCCCCCTGGCGCGAGGCTATTTCTATAGTCGAGGCGCAAATCGGTCCGAACGATAGCATTTGGGTAGATGAACTAGCAGTTCCCGCCTTTGACTATTATGCTCAAGAGCATAGAGAACGCCGGGTGCTGCGTATCACGTCTCTGGATGCCATAGGCGCATCCCTCGCGCAGTCCGAGAAAACGTGGCTGATTGTGCAAACCGGGCGCTATCGCGATCTTTTTGATTATTACCCTAGCCTGAGTGATTACGACACCAGTTGGTCGAATATTTGGGCCGGCATTGAGGTCCGGGCTTATGATGCAACACAAACGCCTGCCCAAGCCTTTGCCCCGGCCCAGCATATTCCCGAACAGATCCTGACCTGGCCGTCTCCGCTCGATGAAGCATGCGCCGACCGCTAAATGCCAAACCACCGGTAGCAAGGAGAGTCCTGTGAAATGATCAATTCCATGACAATAACCGGGAATATTCTTTGGGTCAGCGGCATCGCGCTCCTGCTGGCGAACTGGAGTTGGGCTTATTATGAGGCGCAACGCCTTCGGGCGCCGTTCCGGACGCTTCGGAAGCAATCGCCATACCCACGGGTGACGCTTTTCGGTGAACTCTTGTTCGCCTCCGGGTTGGCGCTGAGTGACGCTCGCCTGTGGGCCAAACCCTTGTGGGGAGCCATAGCGATCATTCTGATGGTCTTCGCAATTCGGGACCTGCGCACACGCCCGGCCCGTGAGGAAACGGAATAGAAGATGGAAACCCCGAGCTCCCTAGCCTGGTGGTGGTCCGGCAAATCCGATATTCCCGATTCGGCATTCCTGGCCTGGGCCAGGGCCCACCGCCTCCTGGCATTGCTGCCCTGGCGAGCCAAACAAAAAGGATGGAATCTACCGGAAGAGATACGGCGCGGCGCGATACGAGAGCGCTTCGAAGAAGCGGCCCGACAGGCGCTGGCCCACAAACAACTCGAACACCTGGCACACGTAGCGCAAACCCTCAGCATTCCCATCGCCTGCGTCAAAGGGCCGGTCGTCGCTGCGCGATACCCAGATCCGGCGCAGCGCAGCTATAATGATCTCGACCTGTTGGTCGCGCCGGAGGACGTTGCACGCCTGCTGGAAGCGCTTCACGAGGCAGGCTACCGGACACTGGTCCAGGGAGATCGTGGCCTGCATCTCCCTCCCTTGATACCGGCGGGTCAAGGCTACCGGTTGGAACTGCACACGGCGCTGGCCCACGACCGGGGACGGGCCTTCTTCACACTCGCAGAGGTGCAGGAAAAGCTTGCGCCCTGGAACCAATACCCCGGCCTACTCACATTGAACGCTGTTACTCACCTGCTCTACCTGATCTACCACCAGACCGATCACCACCAACTTTCAGTGGGGCTAGGCCCTCTAGCCGATGTTCGCTTCTGGACGCAGGACTGGGAACCGGGTCACTGGAAAACCCTTCACGACGCAGCAGACACCGCCGGCCTCTCGAAAAGCGTGGGGCTGACGTTGGCGCTTGCGGCCTGGTTCTGGAATGAACCTTACCCTGATGCCATTACCGTGCTGTTTCCACAGCCACGCCCGGATGTCTTGACGCTCGCCCGGCAAATGGTTTCGGGCGAGATGCTGGCGCGCACGCCCAAGTTCTGGCGCGACCTACCCGACAAGAGCCTGAAAGGGTGGCTGTCATACGCCGGTTTGTTGTTACTGGGCGCCCCCGAAAACCGGAAAAACCTTACATTTGCACAGCGGATCGGCTTCTATCTACGCCGGCCTTTCATGCTAATCAAACACCACGGGCCTACCTTGTGGCAATTGCTGCGGGGCGAGCGCCGTAGCCGCGCCGCATGGGACGCACAGCAACAGCTCACCTCCTGGCTTCGCGAATAAGAAGGCCCCCGCGCTTGCCACCCTCTTGCCCTCGGTTATGATGAAGGGCATGGTAACCACACAAATTCTCGAAGTCGATCCGTCCGCTATTGCCGCAGAAATCATTTACCGCGCGGCAGATGTGATTCAGGCAGGCGGGCTGGTGGCGTTTCCCACCGAGACGGTCTACGGACTCGGCGCCAATGCGCTGAATGCCATCGCCGTACGCCGCATCTTTACGGCAAAAGACCGTCCGGCGCACGATCCCCTGATCGTCCATCTTGCCAGCAGTCAAGGGCTTCCTGGCGTCGTCGCTACGGTTCCCGATGTTGCCTGGCGGCTGGCCGAACACTTCTGGCCCGGACCTCTGACATTGGTGCTCCCCAGAGCCTCCGTGATTCCAGATGAAGTCACCGCAGGCGGCCCAACCGTCGCGGTCCGCGTCCCTGCGCATCCTGTGGCCCAGGCGCTCCTGGAAGCCTCCGGTGTACCCATCGCTGCGCCGAGCGCAAACCGCTTTGGACGTCTCAGCCCCACCCGCGCTTCGGATGTATTGGCAGATCTTGCGGGACGTGTAGAGATCATTCTCGACGCCGGCGCGACCTTCGTCGGCGTAGAATCCACGGTCCTCTCACTCGTTGAGGATCCACCGGTGATTCTTCGGCCTGGCGGGGTGAGCCGGGAGTCCTTGATGACGATACTGGGCAACGTCTCCGTGCGCGAACACGAGAGACTGCCAGTGCAGCGCTCGCCCGGCATGCTCGACCAACATTACGCTCCCCGCGCGCGCCTGATCCTCTTTCGTGGTGAACACACGGCCGTGCTTCAGGCGATCCAGCGTGAAGCGGAACGATTCGACAAAGCGCAACAACGCGTGGGAGTGCTGGTTGCCACTGAAGACCTGGCTGCTTTTGAGGGACGGCCCTGGATGGCCCTCGCGCCGGGACCGTTCACCGATCTCGATATGGTGGCGCACCGGCTCTTCACCACGCTGCGCGCATTGGACGCGGCCGGCGTAGATGTCATCCTGGCGCGTGATTTCGGTGCGGCTGGACTGGGTTTGGCCATTCGGGATCGCCTGACGCGCGCTGCCGGCGGGCAAATCATCACAGCGTAACCTCACACCCAGACACAAAATAACAGGGCGAGCCGTGATTGGCTCGCCCCGGAACATATCTGACCGCGCGCGTTACCCGCGCAAGAAGTCCCGCAGATACCGGGAATGAGCTGGATGGCGAAGCCGGCTCAACGCCTGGGCCTCGATTTGGCGCACGCGCTCCCGGGTAACCCCCAACTTGCGCCCCACCTCTTCCAAAGTATACGTCTGACCATCGAGAAGACCATATCGCATTTGCAGAATCTTGACTTCACGCGGCGGAAGGTCCGCCAAAATATCGAACAACAAATCCCGCAGAATCGCCGAACTGACCTCGTCGGGAGGCGCCGGGCTGTCGGTATCTTCGACGAAGTCACCCAGCGTACTATCCTCTTCGTCATCCGTGGGCATTTCTAACGACAGGGGGCGGCGAGCAACATCGAGCATTTGCTCGACTTTGCGCACCGGAATATCGAGTTCCGCGGCCAGCTCTTCGGGAGTCGGATTCCGGCCCAGACGCTGGGTCAGCTGATGAGAAATCCGGAGCAGCTTATTAATCTGGTCGCCCATGTGCACCGGCACACGAATAGTACGGCTTTGATCCGCAATCGCGCGCGTAACAGCCTGACGAATCCACCAGGTAGCATATGTGGAGAACTTGTGCCCGCGCGTGTAGTCGAACTTGTTCGCGGCGCGAATCAGACCGATATTGCCTTCCTGGATCAGATCGAGAAACGGGACGCCGCGACCGATGTACTTCTTGGCGACACTGATCACGAGTCTAGAATTGGCTCGAATCAGGTGTTCCCGCGCCGCCACCCCATCCTCGACCAGATCTTGCAACTCCATGCGCCTGAGATCCGTGCGGGCGCGGTTCATGCGCAGTTTGGCTTTTTTGCCCGCTTCCATACGCTTGGCCAGAGAGACCTCTTCTTCTGCCGTCAAGAGCGCAACTTTTCCGATCTCTTTGAGGTACAAACCGATGGTATCGTCCACTTCGATAGCCCGGTAAATGTCCTCTTCGGTCTGTTCATCCTCTTCCAAATCGAGATCTGGCTCTTCGTCTTCCCGAGAGCGCAACGCAGCAGGTCGTTGTTCTCCAGGGCCGCCAATCGAAATACCATTATCCATCAAGGACGAAATGATCTCGTCCAGGCGTTCGATGTCTTCCTCGGCCTCCGGAAAAACACGCAGAATGTCCCGGTACGTAACATAGCCACGTTCGTACCCCAATGCAAGAAGATATTCTTCCCCGGTTTCTTCTTCTTCCCGTTCGCCGGTATCCTCTTCTTCAATATCCGTGTTTTCTAGGACCGTATCATCGACCAAATCCAAAACCTCGATCACAGCTAGTTTACACCCCGTTAACTTCAGTTTAGCCTAATCCGCCAAAAAGTTCAAATCCGGCGTCAATTCGTCGATTCTAACCATTTCCACTCTGAGACAGCGTGAAACTGTCCCCGAAAGACAGTGGCTGTTGACGCACCCCCGAGCCCCCCCTCCGTTCAAGGGGGATCAACCTCAGCGGCTGACACCTGGATGAACAGCAATCAGGCGGCGAAAAAAGAGCACTGGCGGTTTTCCCAGTGCTCTCCCATGCTCTTACAAAGACTTGTAAACTATAGCACAGCTTTAGGTCGTTTGTCAAGAGCTTGTGAGAACTTTCCGGTATTTCCGGGCCATTTGACCTGTATTCGCTTTGCTGTAGAATTACGCGTTATGGATTTTCGAATTGATGCGCCGTTAATTGTGCAAGGAGATCGCACCGTTCTGCTGGAGGTGAACAACCCCCAGTACGAAGCGGCAAGAGATCACCTTGCACGTTTTGCTGAATTGGAGAAGAGTCCGGAATATATCCACACGTACCGGCTGTCAGCGCTCTCCTTATGGAATGCCGCCGCTGCCGGTCTCGAAGCTGAGGAGGTTATTCGCGGTCTGGCTTACTACGCCAAGTACCCGCTGCCGGAGAACGTGGTCTTCGAAATTCGCGACGCCATGTCACGCTACGGGCGTGTGCGGCTGGTCATCGATCCAACCGACCCAACACGCCTGCGTCTGACTTCCGATGATATCTTGTTGCTGCTGGAACTTGAACGGCATCGCAACGTCAAGCCGCTCATTTTGGACAAAATCGGCCCCCATACCCTCCAGGTTGCAGCCGCCCAACGGGGCCACGTCAAACAAGCGCTGATCAAAGCCGGCTACCCGGCGGAAGATCTCGTCGGATACATTGCCGG
>JAFGNR010000091.1 GCA_016926915.1 Anaerolineae bacterium | reverse complement strand
GCAGGATGACGGCGTCGGCGGCGTAGAGCGGATGTTCGAGGGGCAGGTAGGCATCGGAGACGGCTCCCAAACCGCCGGTAACCTGCTCGATGATGGCCTGGCGGTCGATGCAGTGGGCGACCGCGCGCCGCGTCCGCACATCCTGGAAGAAAGCCGGCTGCTCGTAATCGGGGGGCGGGTCGGCGTTGAAGGTCAGGTGTTCCCAGATGGGGCCGCTGACGGTGTAGAGCTTGCCTTCCCCCGCCGTTTCCATATCGCGCAAGTGTTGCAGGTCGCGTTCGAGGTACAGGTCGAGGCTCAACACATCGCATTGGCCCTTCGCCAGCGCATCCAGCGCGGTATTCACATTCTGGTTGGAGATAAAACGGAAGGTGAGCGTCTCGAAGAATGGCAGCCCTTCCGCGCGGCGGAAGTAGTAGGGATTGGGCGACAGCCGGATGGACTGTCCTGGCGTCCAGGTGTCGATGACGTAAGGCCCGTAGCTGAGTGGGGTGCGGATGACGCCGTCCTGTGTCAGCAGCTCAGCGGGTGTGTACTGGCTCCAGACGTGGGCTGGCAGCGGTGTCCAGAATGCCGTTTGGTAGGCGGGGTCCAGAAAACCCGGCAGCCCGGCCCAAACGACGGTGCGGTCATCCGGTGCGGTGTAACTACTCGTGCGCAGTTCCAACCACTTCCAATTGGGCGTGTCTGCGTGCCGGGCCAGTTCGAAACTGTAGAGGGAATCCTGCGCGGTGAGCGGTTCGCCGTCGGACCACCGCAGGTCGGGTTTGAAAGCGAACGTGGCCAGTATCTGATCCATCGTGATGGGTTGCCCGTCGAACGTGACCACGCAATCGTCGGCACGGCAGCCGCTGGGGCGGACGCGCGTGCCTGTGGCAAGCTTCACGACGTCCCCGTTGGCATCGACGACCTGGGCCTCCGCCTCTACAGAGATTGCCGTAATCACGGCATCGCCGTCCGCCAGCGAAGGGAGCTTGTCGAAGATGACGGGCCGGTATGTGTAACCTACAGCGTCAATCGGGCCGTCGTAAATAGTTTCGCGGATGACGCGCGCGGCGTGTGTGTCGTCCGCGTAGGGGTAGAGCGAATCCGGTTCCGCACCCAGGCAGATGGTGAGCACGCGCGGTTTGGGCGTCGGCGTGGGCGACGGGATTGCCGTCGCGGTCGGTGCTGGTGTCGCCGTGGGGGGAACAGCGGTCGGCGATGGTGTTGCGGTCGGCGCGACGGTACAGGCCGTTAACAGCAAGCAGATCATAAGGGTGCATAGTTTGGGGAAATGGTTCATAGATTGTTCACCTACATAGTACACGGATGTACACGGAAAATACGGATTATTACCAAAAATCCTTTGAATCCGTGTACGATTCTCTGGCGCAATTGCTTATAGTACCGCGCGGGCCATGCCGCCATCGACGAGCAGGGTGACGCCGCTGATGTACGAGGCCGCCGGTGAGAGCAGGAACGCGGCGGCACGCGCAAATTCGACGGGTTCGGCCATGCGGCGCAGCGGGACTTCGGTGGTGATTTTCGCGGCTTCTTCTTCCATGCTGCTGGTGTTCTGCTCCATGCGCGCGCGCAGGATTTCGTCCACGCGCTCGGTGCGCGTCCAGCCCGGCGCGATGGCATTGACGCGGATGTTGTCCGGGCCGAGTTCGATGGACAGCGTCTTGACCAGGCCGATGACGGCGGTGCGCAGCGCGTTGGAAATCGTCAGCCCGTCCAGCGGGTGGCGCACGGTGACGGAGGTATTGGCGAGGATGCTGCCCCTGCCCTGCGCGCGCATCAGCGGGACGATGGCATACGCCAGCCACAGCGCGCTCTGGATGGTGAGTTGGATGCCGGTCTCCCACTGTTCCATGGTCAGGTCCACAAAATGCCCCGGTGCCGGCCCGCCGGCATTGATGAACAACATATCGACGCGCTCGAAGCGCGTGACGGTTTCATCGACCAGGCGCCGCACATCCGCCGGTTGCGCGATGTCGGCGACCACCGGCAACACCGTCGCACCGGTTTCGCGGGCTAGCGTGCGCGCGGCATCTTGAAGTGTCGCTGCATTGCGGGCGCACAGCGCGATGTTCGCGCCTTCTTCCGCCAGCGTGTGGGCGACTGCATATCCCAGTCCGCGGCTCGCCGCGGTAACAAGCGCCGTTTTTCCTTTCAGCATCAGGTCCATAGTCTACCTCTTATTGTTACAAGTGAAAGGGAATCAGTCATTGGTAATTAGGGATTGGGGAGGAGATTTGCTTCTTACTCCTTACTTCTTAGCTCCTCTACCTCGAAGCGCAGCACGGTCGTACCGATGCGGATGCGATCACCGGGGCTGAGGGGCATAGGATGCGTGATGCGCTGTTCGTTGAGGAAGGTACCGTTGTGACTTTCCAGGTCTTCGAGCCACCACATCTCGTCACGCCATAGAATCAGCGCATGATGGTTGGAAGCAAAAGCGTCAGCAATGATCAAGATATTGGTGTGACTTCGCCCAATAGCCGTTACGGGGCGCAGGGATAACCGCCTGCCCTGTTCCTCGCCTTCCTCGACGATGACGTGCGCAGCCGTGTGCGCGATAACAGGTGTTTTCTCGTGCTGGCGCAAGCCCTGCCAGAGGATGTAGAACGCCACACCCAGGAAGAGGTAGAGCAACAGAGCCAGTCCAAACCGCAGCGCCAGCAGCAGTTCCGCCGTCACATTCTCCATCTCAGGGCCTCGTCGCCGGATAGGCGCGCGTATCTTCTTCTGCAGCGGGCGCGCCCGCCGCCTCCTTGCGCCAGTCGCCGATTTCCTCGCCGTAGATCAGATCGACGCCAGAAAGCGAGATGACGTCACCGGGTCGGAGCACGATCTCCTGGATAGGGAAGCCGTTCACCGAGGTGCCGCCGCGACTGCCCATATCTTGCAGGATGTAGCGGCGATAGCGGCAGCGCAGTTGCGCATGGTAGCGCGACACGCGCGGGTCTTCGAGGATGAGGTCGTTGTCGAGCGCGCGCCCGATGCGCACCGCCGGCAGGGTCAGGTCGAAGGTGTGCGTGCCCTGGACGATCACGTAAGCGCGCAATCCATTGGCACCGGCTGCGTTGGCATCCTCTTCTTCGAGGCGCTGGCGGATCGACTCCAGATTTAGATCGCGGGTGGGATCGTGCTTGAGGAGCGCGCGGTCGACCGGCGTGATGCGCACGGCGCGCAGTGGCAGGTCGGGGCTGGCTTCCAACAGAATCGCAGGTGGCTCCATCAGCCGGACCTGCATACTTTCAGCCAGTGCCTGGAGATCGATGGCCAGTTGCGCGTCCATGTCCGGGTGATGGCGTTGCAGTGCCTCCAAATCCTCGGTGTTCAGGGCGACACGATAGCGTCCCGGCACTTCCGGCACACCGTCGGCGCCCAGGCGTTCGCCGTCTTCGAGCGCCCGTGCGAGATGACGCGCCACATCCTGCGCGAACAGTCGTCCGGCGAACAGCCGCACGAACGGCGCTTCGACCAATTGCTCAATCCAACTCTCGAGACGCATCAAGCTTTTCATATATGGCGATTATAGACGCAAACCCGAGTGCGGCAAGCGGATAGTGCGGACGCAGATTTCGCAGATGAACGCTGACCTTGTCGCTTCGCATATATTTATCTGCGCAAATCCGCGCAAATCTGCGTCCAATTGAGGGGTCAGGTGCAGTTGACATGATCGCCACTCAGCGTACACTAGGGGATTGGAGGTGAGCCTCATGACGGATTCGATAACCAAACCGGTTCCCTTTCTGACCGATCCGACAGGCCGCGAGCATCGGCT
>JAFGNR010000090.1 GCA_016926915.1 Anaerolineae bacterium | reverse complement strand
CGGTGGTGGTCGAAATGACGCCGTCCATATCCTGCACGTAGACCAGCGCGGCCTGTGTCGCCGAATGGATAGCCACATCTTCCGCCAGCACATCCTGCAAGCCGGTGAGCGCGGCGGCGGGCGCGCTCCACGCGGCCCCGTCCCACAGCGCGTAGGTGTAGGTGAGCGGGTGCGCGGACGTGCCCAGAGCGTCGCTCCCGTCGGTGGTCTCCCACAGAGCCAGTACCGTGTCGTCGGAACCGGTCGCCAATCTCGGCGCGCGATCCAGTAGCGCGTTGTTGGTCAGCGTGATCACATCGCCCCAGGAAGCCGTGGCGCTGATCCAAGGGCGGGCGGCGATTTCCAGACTCTGCGCGAAGGTGATGTTCAGCGCCGGCGTGATGCCCACGGGCAGCGCGGAGCGTTCCCACACCAGCAGGGCGTTGCCCGCCCCGTCGAAGGCCACTGCCGGAGCATAATCCGGCTGAACATCATCGGTGAGGGTGAAGGGCGTGCTGTTCCACGCGCCGTCCCAGGTCAGAACGCGGATCTCGGTCCCTCTGCCCTGTGGTTTGCTCACGTCATCGTGAATGTAGGCAAGCAGGCGAAAGCCATCCTCCCGCACAGCCAGCGCCGGTTCGGAACGTGTATAGGCATTAGGGATCAAGACCGTTTCCTCATTCGCTGCAAGCAGTTCTACCGGCGCACCGTAGCGCGCCAGCCAGGCAGGTGTGAGCGTGGTCACGCGTCCGTAGTCCATCCCGGCGTAGTCTCGGGCGATCAAGCGCCAGCCCGACCCGGCATCTGTAGCCAGCAGTCCGGCGGCATCCACCTCGGAACAGCCGCCCGGATAGTGGCAGTTGATCTTGCGCTCGTAGTCCGCCTCGAAGGACCAGGCCTCGAACGTCGCGCCGTAGTACATATCAATGCCCACGTCCTTGAAATAGTCGGGGTTCTTGGGCGCCTGGATGGTGACATAGGGCGTGCCGCCGCCGTAGGCTTCAGCGGAGAGGCCGTCGCACGCCTCAACGCCGAGGGTGGCGCGGGCATCGAGGCTGGCCGTCCCCTGCCCGCTGTTGTAGACCAGTTCCCCGCCCTGCGCGAGGAACTCGGTGCTGACCTCCACGCCCGGCGTAAAGGTGGCCTTGAGCGTGGCAATGCTGTTGACCCAGCGAATGATGCGCCCGACGACGGGCCAATTCTCCGCCGTGGTGAGCGCCGGAATCACATCCACCAGCCCCGCTTCCTGCTCTACGGCGGCGCTGATGCTGAAACCCATTTCCGCCCGTTCCAGGTCGAGGCTCTCGCCGCAGACAAAACGCGCATCGCCCTGGCCCCAGAGCGTGCCTGCGGCAGTGAGCGCGCCCAGATCCAGCCCGGTCTGCCCGCCGACGCGGGCCGAACCGGCGCTATCTGATTGCGCCTCGACGCTGGCCTCGGCCTGAGTCTCCTGGATGCCCAACTTGTTCCCGCCTAGATAGGGAATCCAGCCCGGCGGCGTCCACGTCGCTTCGAAGGCCGGTTCAGGGTAGTTGAACTCGTAAGTGTAGGCGACCAGCGGCGCCCTGGATACGGTCTCGAAGGACGCAGCGCTGCCGGGGATGTTGGTGATGACCCACTCAACCCAGCCGGGGAAGGGGAAGACGGTCGGTTGCAGCGTGGTCTTGAGCGATGCGTATTCGCCCCCAGCGGCGACCGGGTGCGTGGCCCAGATGTTGAGGGTATTGTTGGCGCACGCCAACGCGGCGTCGAAATCCGCGCCCATATTGTAGACGTGCTCCGCGCCCCAGTTCAACCCTTGTTTCTCGACCTGCTCGCCGTTGAGTTCGAAGAAGACCGTGCCGTAGGGCGCGGCGTTCACCGGCGTCTCGTAGGCCGGCCCGTTCCAATCGACGGTGACTTTAAGGCGATTGGGCAAGTCCGTGCGGTCCAAAAAGTAGCCCGGCGTGAGGGTGTAATCTGGCGCCACCTCAATCTCCGGGCGGCAAGGGGCGGTAATGAAGCCGAAGACGCTCTCCACCGGCCAGCGGCAGACAAACTGTGGATCATGAGCGGCGACCTTCCATTGATAAGTCGCCGGATCGCCGTTCTCGCGGCAGTCGAGGTCATCAGGGCTGAGTTGCACCTGGCGGGCGCAGTTGGGATAGACGCCCACCTCTCGCCAGCCGCTGTTTGGCGCGCGCAGATAGACGCGGTAGGCCACATCCGCATTCTCGCTTGCGCCGCAGGTCATCCCGGCAGCCTGATCGTGCCATTGGAGCAGCGGGCCATTGCCGCCGGATTCGATCAATATGTCGGTCGCGCCGTTGGCAGGCGTGTCGCTCCGCGTGATCAAGTCCTTTTCGGGCAGGGTGAGCACGGTAAGCGCCAGGGGATGCAGCGTCTCCGTACCCAGGGTGGCGATGATGTGGTTGTGCAATAGTTCCGGCGGTGGGGGCGCGGCGCTGCAGGTGGGGGTGATGGCGAAGGTGATGGTCACCGTCTCACCGGCAGCGATGGTGTCGTCCCAGGTGATGGCGTTCTGGCCCGCGTCGTAGGTCGCCGTACCCAGAGTAGCCTCCACGCTGCCGGGCACGTAGAGCGTGTGCGGCGGCAGCGGGTCAACGATACTGGCGGGCAGGTCGCTGCTCTCGGCGTGACGCAACGTGATCGTGTAGGTCATCCGGCTGCCGATCTCGGCTTCCAGCGGCGCCAGCTTAGTCACGCCGCCCTTTATCACGAAGGTCTGTTCGAATGTGTTGTCGTTGCCCAGGAGATCGGACGCGGATGTAAAGGCGATGTTCAAGCCATCGTAGGATAAGGAGCTTGCCTGGCTCTCGAACTCGGAATTCGCGAGGAGCGGCGTAAGAGCGGAGCCATCGCGCTTGACCAGAAAGGCGCGATAACTTGGTGTCTGGCACGTGGTATCACTCTCAAAAAGGAGCGTAGCCCCGTCCTCGCTGAACGTCATTGGAGTGTAAGAAGTCACCGCCGGAAAGGGCAGTGGATCCAGGATGGTATAGTCGGTGCCATCACTGCGGAAAATGTGCATCTCATGATGCTGGTCCGCACTGCACACGCGGTCGTAAAAGGCATGCGCTACCCACTGACCATCGGGGCTTAGAATCGTTTTGAAGCTAGTGTATGCAATGTACTCTCCAACGAAGATGCGTTTCTGTTGATTCGCGCCGTACCCCACATAAACTTCTGGAATGCCAGTATTAGGCGTGCGCCCGGACCAAACAGCCATGCTTCCGGTATGGTCTGTCTGGATACTCCCACCCAGCTCAGTAAAGAGGCCGAGATTGTCTTGCCATAGTTCTGGCTCGCCGCCGTCCGTGGGCAAGCGCCAGACGCGGTTGATACCCGCGGGGTAGGCGCAGTGCCAATACCATCCGCCGCCGCTGTTCTGCCGAGGTTCGCATCCCCCCTTATCATTACTGACAAAGAAAGTATAGCGACCATCGCCGCTAAGCGCGACCATGTAGTCGTCTTCGTGCGGGAACAGGCAAATTTCCCCCCCGATACGGGGATCACTCTTGCACGGAGTGATCTCCGCACCGTTGAGGTAGAGACGGCTGCCCGTACTGTCGCGATTAGACTTGGCGAACAGCACTTTGCTGCCATCGTAGTTGATGAAAACATTCTCACCGGCGCCAATGACCTGTGGCGGATGGCTGCCATCACTGTCTACCAGATAGATCGTGGCCTGCAGCACGGAATCAACATACCGGGAAAACGCCACCTTCTGTCCATCACCGCTGATGGCTGTGGGGAAGTGGTAGTCCGTGTTGCCCCACATCTCTGTGAAATCTGTGAGCTGGTAGAGCAGCATTGCGGTTGGCTCTGCGGTCGATGCCCAATCGACGACGAGGAACATGCCCAACACTATAAACAAACCGAGCAACAACGACTTCTTCATCACGCCTCCCTATGCTTGCTAGTGCAACAATCCACGAAATATCAGTTGAACGCCGTAGCGCAATTGTGCATCGACGTCCACCTCCTCCGGCGCGTAAACCCAGTGCAGCAGTGTGCCGCTCAACAGCGCATCCAGCGCCCGCGCGGCCTGGCGGGCATCCGTCGGCGCGAATTCGCCGTTCTCAACCCCTTCCTGGATGATGGCAGCGAGCAATCCTGTCAATTGATGGATAAAATCGGTAATCACTGCGCGCACGTCATCGCGACGCAGGCCAAGCGCGTAGAATTCGTAGAGGATGGGCATCAACGGCATCACCTCGGATTCTTCGGTGATGAGTGTCTCGTAATAGGCGGTGAGCCGCTCCATAGCCGTGTTTTGTAGATCGTGCGCGGCCTGCAAACCGGCGAGTTCCTGGTCGAAAAGTCGTTCGGCAATGGCGTGGATGAGTGCATCCTTGTTATCAAAGTAGAGGTAGATGGTCGCTTTGTTGATGCCAACGGCGTCGGCAATGTCCTCCATTGTGGCGCGGTCGAAGCCTTTCTCGGCGAAGACCGTAGTGGCGGCTTCAATGATTTGCGTGGTGCGCATTGTGGTGACATTCGGTTTGGGAGACATCACTACACCCTCCTTGATGCGCTATAATAACTAACTGTATAGTTATTATTGTAGTAAAAGCGAGAAGGGATGTCAAGCGAAAACTGCCCATAGGATTCCGCAGTAAAGAGAGGGGCATTCACGAGGGGAAGAAGGTCAGAACATCTCATAACACAACCAAAAAGAGCAGTTCTGAAGCCAGAACTGCTCTTGGTGCCCCCAACGGGATTCGAACCCATGTACCAGGCTTGAAAGGCCTGTGTCCTAGACCAGACTAGACGATGGGGGCCTAACGACAATGATTGTAACATAAAGGCATCTTCTGTCAAGGCGATTCGGATGCTGGTACTGGTTGCAGGGTGCTGGTTACTGGCGAAGGGTTGATCAATAAGCCACGTGCCTGATTCGCCCATTCGCGATTCATCATTCGTCCATTCCCACGTATCCCCCACTTGCCGACAGGCTCGTTCATGCTAACATAAGTATACAGAACACGAAGGCCATGGCAGGTGTTCATGGCGTTTTCAGAATAGGATGAAAGTATGGAGAGACTTCAAATCATTCCCCTGGGTGGACTGGGGGAAGTTGGCAAAAACATGACCCTACTCGAATATGGTCGCAATATCCTGGTCATCGACGTGGGCCTGATGTTCCCGGAAATGACGATGCCGGGCGTCGACTATATCATTCCCGATTATGATTATCTGCGCAGCCGCGCCGACCGCATCCGGGGCGTGGTCATCACCCACGGACACGAGGACCACATCGGCGCGCTGCCACATTTCCTTCAGGAATTCAACGTCCCCGTTTATGCCACCAAACTGACCCGGGGGCTTATCGAGGTACGCCTGCGTAGCAGCCAGCGCAAACAGACGACGCTGCACACCATGGAGCCCGGCGACTCGCTTCACGTTGGGCCGTTCACGGTCGAACCCTATCACGTCTGTCACAGCATCCCAGATGCCGTGGGGCTGGGGATCGATACCCCCGTGGGGCTGGTAGTCCACAGCGGCGACTTCAAATTGGACCACACCCCTGTCGATGGGTGGCCCACCGACGTGGGGAAACTGGCGGAGTTCAGCCAGCGGGGGGTATTAGTGCTGCTTTCAGACAGCACCAACTCCGTTAGCCCCGGCACCACGCCCTCGGAGAGCACCCTCAACCGGGCCCTGGAAGATGTATTCCGCCAGGCCAAGGGACGCGTCATCGTCGCCACCTTTGCCTCGCTGATCGCCCGTCTACAGCAAGTCATGGAAGTCGCCAAGAGTTTCGGGCGCAAAGTCGCGATTGCCGGCTCCTCGATGGTGGCCAACGTCAAGATGGCGCAGCGCCTGGGCTATATCAACGTCCCCGAAGGGCTACTCCTCTCGCTGCACGAGATCAGCCAGCTTCCGCCACACCAGGTGACGATCCTGGGGACGGGGTCGCAGGGAGAGCCGCGCTCCATCATGGGACGGCTCGCTACCGGGCGCCACCCATCGCTCCGCATCACGCCGGGCGACACGGTGGTGCTCTCGTCCCACACCATTCCCGGCAATGAAGATGCCGTCCACGCCGTCATCAACCGGCTCTTTCAAAAGGGCGCCCAGGTCTTCTATCACCCCCTGGCGCCGGTCCACGTCTCCGGGCACGCCAGCCAGGAAGAGCAGAAGACGCTTCTCAACATTCTCCGGCCCAAGTTCTTCGTACCCATTCACGGGGAGCTGCGCCACCTGCACCAGCACGCAAAACTGGCCCAGCAGGTCGGCATTCCTCGCGAGAACATTGCCGTCGTGGAAAATGGCTACGTATTGCGCTTTACCCGGCAGAAAATGGAAATCGGCGAACGTATTCCCGGCGGCTACGTCTTCGTGGACGGCGTGTTGGTCGGCGAAGCAGTCGATCGTGAAGTCATCGAGAAGCGAGAAGCCCTGGCCGCCACGGGGATATGCAGTCTCGTCTTCCGCTATGACCAACGGCGAGGACGCCTGGTGGGAGAACCACAAATCGTGGCGCAAGGGTTCGTCAGCGAGAAGGTAGCCCCCGAGATTATCGGCGGGGCCGAGGACGCCGTGCGCGCCACTCTGACTTCCCTGCAACCGGGCACGACCCTCGAAAAAGCGGAAAGCGCCGTCGAAAAAGCGGTATCCGATTACTTCTTCAGGCAGGCGCGCAACCGGCCTACGATGCTCGTGACCGGCGTGCAGGTGGCCTGACGGCGCCCGCATGGCCCACATCCTGGTCGCCTACAAGCAATTTCCGGCCCCCAACGTCGGGCACGCGGGAGGGCAATCGATCTATCGCCTGTTGGAAGCGCTCAAGCAGCGCGGTCATCGCCTGACCCTGGTAGCCCGTATACAGGCGCAAGAGGCTCGTCACCGGGAAGCCGTGGAGGCGCTGTGCGACCGGGTGGTCGCCGTCCCTCACCACCGTTCTTTGCCGGGACCACGCCCCTTCGCCGTAGCGCGCAGCTATGCGGCGCTGCGCCGCGCTGTCCTGCACACCATCCGGGACACTAACCCTGACGTCGTCCACGTAGAGTTTGCCCAGACGGCGTTCGTGCTCCTGGGAATGAACCACCGCTGCACCTCCGTCCGCGCACACGATGTCAACTGGTTCCTGATGGAGCAGCAAGCCCAACACCGGCAGGGCCTCGCCAGACTGAAGGCGCAGGCGCTGCGAGCGCTCTTTATGCACACCGAACCCTGGCTGCTGCGCCGGTTCGATTTGATCGCCGCTATCTCCGAAGGCGACCGGCGGCTCCTGGCTCCGCAATGCGCCCCCCAACCGGTAGCGCTGCTCCCCCTGGCGCCGGCCCTCGAGCCGGACAACGTCGCAGCGCCGGCCCTCCCCGGGAACGCCAACGTCCTCTTCGTAGGCGCCATGTCGCGCGCCTTCAACATCGAGGCAGTCCTCTGGTTCGTCGACGCAATATGGCCCCGGGTGCTAAAGGCCGTGCCGGAGGCGCACTTCATCATTGCCGGGGCATCGCCCGCTCCGGAGATTGCAGCGCTCGACGGGCGCAAGCATATCACAGTGACGGGATTCGTAGAAGATCTCGGCGCCTGGTACCGGGCCGCTGGCGTCTTCGTCTCGCCGTTGCAAGTAGCCGGCGGTCTGCTGCAGAAAGTTCTCGATGCCTTGGGCATGGGCGTGCCCGTCGTCGCCACATCGGTGAGCAATCACGGCGTCAGCGCGACGCCGGGCGAACATCTCCTCGTGGCAGATGAACCGGAGGCCTTCGCCGAAGCCGTCATCACCCTACTGCGCGATCCCGATGCCCGCGAGGCGCTCGGCGCCGCCGGTCGGGCCTTTGTGCAGGATTACTACAATCCAGAGACCACCATGGATCGCTGGGAACAGACCCTTCTGAGCCTGCTAGACGCTTGATGGAGAAACTGGGATACGCCCCCTCTGCGCCATTAAATTCATGACTCTCCTGAAAAGGTCATCTAACTGAAGAGCACATCAACGACTACAAGGTCTTATGACCGTTGGCCAATAACGTAAAGATAGGACTGAGATCATTCAAGAATGACATCGCACACCTTCAAATAGAAATGTTCTTTGCAATCTCGACGTTCTCTGCGGTGAATTTTCTGTCTTTGCAGTGGAGTTATCTATTGGAAAGAGCAGGATACTGCAGCACGCTTCACGCGCGTTGTTCCTCTTGCGTCTTTTCCCGCAGCACGCGCAGGAGATCGACCGCCTGCCCGTGCGCCAGGGCCCAGGCGAAGGTCTCATCCGGCAGCTGTGACCGGACCTCCGCCAACAGCGCGGTCGCCGTGTCGCCCTCGTTCGAGTGGTCGCCCGCCAACGCCTGTACAATCCCCAATATGACGACGGCGGAGCGCCAGCACGCGCGGGCTATCAAATAGCGTCCCCAACCAGTAAGCGCCTGCGAGACCAACCGGGGGTTCTGTACCGCGACCGCCATCCGCACAGCGCGCGTGAAATAGCGCCGGGATGCGGATTGATTGCCGTTTTCCAATTCCAGGTCGCCCAATCCGGTCAGCCCCAGGATCTGCCCGAACGGTTCTTCCAGCATCTCGAAGGACGCAAGGCTTTCCAACAACATAGCGCGACCGGAAGCAAAATCGCCGTTCTCATGCAGGATGAAGCCCCAATCGTAATGCGTGTAGGCCACAATGCGCCGCTCGCCGAACTCTTTCCCAATTGCGATACACTGGGCAAAATAGGTCTCCGCATCTCGAAAGTTGCCCGCGATGCCGAGTACGCCGCCCAGATGGTTGGCCGCGTACGCCAATAACAGCCGCGCATCCAAAGCCTCGAAACTGGCGTAGCTCTGCTCGAAGTAAGCTTGCGCCGTTTCCAGATCGCCGGTATCGCGGGCGACCACGCCGAGATGGTCAAACGCCGATGCAATCCCACGTGGGTGGTTGAGCTGTCGAAAAAGCGCCAGACTCTTTTCATAATAGACGCGCGCCTCGGCGTACGCCCCCAATGACCAGGCCGTATTGCCAAGATTGTCCAGGATTTTGGCCTGACCTCCTTGATCGCCTACAGCCGCATAAAGAGACAAGGCCTCCTGATAATGGCGGGTAGCGGTCGGATAGTCCCCTTGTACCCAGGCAACACGCCCCAGGTGGCTGAGCGCCAGCGCGCTGGCCCGGGGCTGTTCCAGGCGCCGGTTGAGCGTCAGCGCAGCTTCGGATAGCATCTGCACCTGGATATTATCTTCCGCCGTAGAGAAAAGGCCGGCCGCGTAGGCGAGCAGCCAGCCGCGTGCAGCATCGGCCTCCGGCGTCTCCAAAGACGCCAGGCCCGCGAGGGCCGCCTCGAAAAGCGGCCTCCCTTCCTGGTTGCGCCCGCTCAGGTCAAGGAATAGCGCCAGGCTGTGCATCGCCCCCTGCACGTATGCGATCTGTTGCTGCTGCACCGCCCAGTACCAGGCAGCGCTGACGTCATCGAACACTTCAGCGATGGCGGCGAGTGCAAGGTGTTGGTCGCATTCCAGCTGTTCCTGGCGTTGCTGCAGAAATATCGTGTAATAGGCGCAGTGGCGTTGGCGAACCTGCGCTTCCAGCGCCGGCGCATCTTGCAGCTTTTCCAGGGCATATTGACGTAACAGGGGGTGCATGGCATATCGGTCATTGGTGCGGCGCTGAAGCAGCGACTTATCGACCAAAGCAGCCAGCAGCTGCAGCAGAGCAATTGGGCGCACACGCCGCCCAGAAGCCTGCAAGACCGCCAAGGCAACCTCACGATGAAACGGCCCCTGAAAAACAGACAAAGACTGGACGGCAAGCTTCTCCGGATCGTCGAGCAGCTGCCAGGAATAGTCGAAAACCGCCCGCAGGCTGCGATGGCGTTCCGGCGTGTCGCGGTACGCGCTACTCAGGACGTCAAGGCTCTGGACGAGTTCGGCCGCAATCTCCTGGCACGAGAGTAGCCGTAGCCAGGAAGCCGCGAGTTCCAACGCCAGGGGCGTACCCAACACCTGCGCGCAAATGCGCGCCACACAGGCGCGTTGTGCGCCATCGAAAGCGAAAGCCGGCTCCACCCGGCGGGCATGTTGGAGAAAGAGTTGCACGGCAGAATAGTGCTCCAGATCAGCCACGGCCTCGCCGGTAGGGAATTCCATCCCTTCCAACAACAGGATTGCCTCCCCTAGCAGGTTCAAACGCTCACGTGAGGTGACCAACACTTTGACGCCCGGCGCACGGGCAAGAAGCGCGGACACGAGCGTGGCGCCCTCCATGATGTGCTCGAAATTGTCGAGCACCAGCAGAAGCTGCTTCTCCCGCACATAGTTGAAGAGTTGGGTCTGGGGGGTATCCCGTTGGTAGAAAGAAAAACGCAAAGCCTCCGCAATCGCCGGAACCAGGGACTCTGCCGAGCTCAACGCAGCCAGCGGGACGAAATAGACGCCATGCGGGAACTGCTCGATCTGCACGGCGGCAGCCTGCAGCGCCAATCGGGTTTTCCCCATCCCTCCCGGCCCGACGAGCGTGAGCAGGCGGCAGTCCGGGGCCGCCAGCCGCTCTGCAATCTCTTGCAGCTCCCGGGTACGTCCGACGAAAGGAGTCGGTTGCGGCGGCAAGTTATGCGGGTGGGCGCTCAGAGTACGCAGCGCGGGAAACTCGCAGTGCGGCAAAGCCGGATGGCAGAGCTGGTAGATATGCTGTGGCTCACTCAAGTCTTTGAGGAGATGGTTGCCCAGATCGCGCAACGTCGCCTCAGGCGGCAACGCCGAGGAACGGGCCAGCTCACAGGTGAGCAGGATTTGCCCGCCCCAGCCCGCAGAGAGCAATCGGGCGGTGCGGCTCACTTCCAGGCCGAAGTAGTCAGCTTCCCGCTGGCTGGCTACACCCACATGCAAAGCCATGCGCACGCGCAACTCCGCGATGTCGCCCCAATCCTGTCGCGCCAGCGCGGCCTGCGCGTGGATGGCGCAGGCCAGGGGGGCGCCGCCGTCGAAGACGGCGAAGCAACCATCCCCGGTATGTTTGACGACCTGTCCCCCGTGCTGCGCGATCAGTGTTTCCAGCAGTGCATCGTGGCGCGAGAGCGCCTTCTCCATGGCCTGCGGGTAACGCAGCCAGAGCTCGGTGGAGCCTTCGATGTCGGTAAACAGAAATGTCGGCATGGAAATGGTCCCGATTGACGTCTTTGCCTGGTCTACACGCCAGAGCGCAACCGAATCCCTATCTCCCGTAGACGCGCAACCTCGTCGGGGGGAAGCGGATAGAGCGCACCCAACGCATTCGCCAGCCAATAAGCGCGCGCCGCCGCTTCCAGACGCTCCAAGGCAATGAGCGCTTGCACCAGCGTCTTGCCGGCGGTCAGACTACCATGGTGACTGAGCAGAACCGCGTCATGTTCGCGGATCATCTCACCGATGCTGGCAGCCAGGTCTTCGGTGCCGGGGGTCGCGTAGCGAGCCGTGGGAACGTCACCCAGGGCCAGTAACACCTCGGGAATCAAATCGACGGGAAAGGGGATTCCGGCGATGGTCAGGGCCACCGCGTGGGGAGGATGCGCGTGCAGCACGGCGCTGACGTCGTCCCGCTGCCGGTAGACTTCCATGTGCATCCGCGTCTCGGACGTGGGATGGAGACCCGGAGGCCCCGCGATGAGAGCACCGCTGGCGTCCACGATAATCAGATCCCCAGGCCGCAACCACATCTTATAGACGCCGCTGGGTGTGATGAGAAACCGGTCATCCTCCAGCCGGACGGAAATGTTTCCATCGCTGGAGGTGAGCAAGTTTTTCTCTGCACAAACGCGGGCGACGGACACGATCTGTTCCCGCAGGTCGTTTTCGGTCAGCATCAGGTGAAGCCTCCTTGGCGAATCGAGAATGTCGAATAGCGAATGAATTACCGAACCACGCCGGTTCGAGTTCAGGCGTTCACGTCAGATATTGGTCGTGCAGGCGCAGGTAGCGGGCAAAGGCAGCATCCCAACGTGCCGTGTCGCACGGTTCGTAGGTCGTCAACGTGACCGAACGGCGCACCCACGCGCGCGCCTCTTCCCACGATTTTAGATACCCCAGGGCTCGCGCCTGGATCAGGATGTTCCCCATCGCCGTAGCCTCGGCCGGCCCGGCAATGACGGGGCGTCCGGCGGCATCCGCCGTAAACTGGTTGAGAAGTTGGTTCTGCGCTCCTCCGCCGATGATATGAATTACCGGCAGGCGATGTCCCACGAGACGATCGAGGATTTCCGCCACCCTGCGATATTCAAGCGCCAGACTCTCCAGAACACAACGCGCGGTCGCTGCCCTGCTTTCCGGCGCCGGCTGTCCCGATGCTGCACAAAACTGCTGGATCGCCGCCGGCATATCGGCCGGCGCCAGGAAGCCAGGTGCGCCGGGCACAATCAGGGATCGGAAAGGCAGCGCCGTCGCCGCCATCTCACTCAATTCCGTGTAAGTGTAGGTCTGCCCGGCCTGCGCCCAGCTGCGGCGGCATTCCTGGATCAACCAGAGTCCCATGATGTTCTTCAAGAAGCGGAACGTTCCCTCGATGCCGCCCTCATTGGTCATATCGGCTGCCAGACTGGCGGGTGTGATGAGGGGTTCGGGAATCTCCACACCCATTAACGACCAGGTGCCCGAGCTGAGGTAGATGTAGTCTCGATCCTGCGCCGGAACCGCGGCCACAGCGCACGCCGTATCGTGACCAGCCGGCGCCACCACATCAAGCGCCAACGCGCCCACCCGGTCGGCCACGGTTGCCCGCAGCGACCCTAGCACCGTGCCGGGAGGGATGATCTCGCCGAAAATGTGCGTTGGAATACCCAGCGCCCTCAACATCTCGAGCGCCCAGGCGCCCGTTCGGGGATTGTAGCACTGCGTCGTGGTGGCGATGGTGAATTCGCTGGCCTTGGCGCCCGTCAACCAGAAGTTGAGCAAATCGGGAATATTCAGAAAGGTCGTGGCTACCTCCAGGAGGGGAGAGCCGGTTTCGACAAACGCCAATAGCTGATAAAGGCTGTTCAGCTGCAAAAACTGGATTCCGGTCTCGTCGTAAATGCGCTCCCGGGACACTTTTCGAAAGGCAGTCTCCAGCATACCATCGGTGTGAGGGTCCCGGTAATGGAACGGATTACCGAGCAGGGTATCGCCGGCACCCAAAAGGCCGAAATCGAGCCCCCAGGTATCCACGCCCGCGCTGACCAGGGCGTCGCCATACTGCTGTCCGGCGCAGTGCAGGCCGTGCTGAACTTCTTCCCAGATATGCAGCACATCCCAGAACAGGCGCTTCCCAACCCGCACACCGCCATTCGCGAAGCGATGCACCTCTTCCAGGCGCAAGCCGGCGTCGGTCAGCCGGCCAACAATCGCCCGTCCACTCGAGGCCCCCAGATCGCAGGCCAGGAATGCTGGATCGCAGGGTCTAGCCATAAAGCGGTCCGAAATTGCTGCAAGCGCGGAAATCGGCGCCCACGGGGTCGTGCGCCCCGAAGAGCGTCCAGGCGCTGGGACGGAATATGGCCTCCTCCGGAACATTATGCATGTAGACCGGAATGCGCAACATGGAGGCCAATGCGATCAGATCCGCTCCGATGTGCCCGTAGCTGATGGCGCCATGGTTCGCCCCCCAATGATTCATCACCGCGTAGACGTCGCGAAACGGTCCCTGGCCCGTGAGCCGGGGCGCAAACCAGGTCGTAGGCCACGTGGGGTTGGTGCGCAGGTCGAGAATGTCGTGAACTTCCTGCGGGAGCTCGATAATCGTCCCTTCGGCGATCTGTAACACCGGCCCCTGGCCCTGCACCAGGTTCAGGCGACTCATAGTCACCGGCATACTGCCCCGGGTCACAAAATGGCTCGACCACCCGCCCCCCCGGAAGTACTCGGTGATCCCGGCGTGCCAGGTCGTCGCAGCAAGACAGCGCGCCGCCTCTGCCTCCGTCACCTCCCAAAAAGGTTTGATCACCGGCTGCCCATCGCGGCTCTGCTGGCCTGTACCGTCAAGCGCCGCCGGCCCAGAGTTGATCAGGTGGAGAAATCCGCCGGAGGCCGCCCCCTGGAGCGTGTAGCCGGTCACACGCTTCACCGCTTCAGGGCTCCAATAGGTGCGCACGTCGGCAAAGATCTGCGCCGCACCGGTCAGCAGGTGTCCGAAGAGCATGCAGATGCCGTTCAGCGCGTCGTTCTCGGTGGCGACGAGATAAGGCTGGCGAATGCCGGTCCAATCGAAGGATGAGTTGAGAATGGCTTCCATGAAGTCGCCGTTGGGATAGTGGTCGGTCCATTGGCGCTGTCCCTGGAACCCCGCGAGAATGGCATTGTGACCCAGAGCCTCTTCCTCGTAGCCCAGGCTGGCCAACCGGGGATTCCCCACCATGAGATCGCGCGCAATCAGCGCCATCTTCACCGAGAATTCCCAGTCGCGATCTTTCTGCGCGCGGGTCCGCCGGCGCTCCGGTGGATTGAAATCTTCGCCCTCCTGGCAGGCGTCCTTGACCCAGGCCAGGGCCTCCGCGAACTCCCCGGCGTCATAGATCGCTTCTTCAAAACGCCGCGTGAACTCCGTCATATCGACCGCCTCGACCCGCATTCCCAGATAGCGCTCGAAGAGCCAGGGCTGCACGATAGAGCCGGCAATGCCCATCGATGTGCCCCCCATGGATAGATACGACTTCCCGCGCAGCGTTGCCGCCGCCAGTCCGGCCCGCGCGAAGCGCAGCAGTTTCTCCTGGACGTCATCCGGTATCGAGACATCCCCCGCATCCTGCACATCCCGCCCGTAGATCCCAAACGCCGGCAGTCCCTTCTGGTTGTGCGCCGCCAACACCGCCGCCAGATAAACCGCGCCCGGTCGCTCGGCGCCGTTGAAGCCCCAGATCGCCTTGGGCCGCAAGGGTTGCATATCCATGGTCTCCGATCCATAGCACCAGCAGGGCGTCGCCGTGATGGAAAGCCCCACGCCAGAGGCAGCGAACTTCGCCTCACAGGCTGCGGCCTCGGCAACGCCGCCAATGCACGCATCGGCGATTACGCATTCGACTGCGGCGCCGTCGGAATGGTGCAGATTCCCGGTCAAAAACGCCGCAAGAGTCTCGGCCTGCCTCATGGTCTGGGCCTCCAGCGACTCCCGGACGCCCCGGCGGCGACCATCGATCGTGGGACGAATGCCAATCTTCGGACGCTCGCCAATCAAACGCTGTCGTGCTACCATCGCCATTTGCGAACTCCTTTCCAGGACATGAATACCAGAGGATGTGTGCATTTCAATCGGGGCTGGTCACTATGCCCTCCAGATTGACGGTTCTAGCGAAGCCCACACCCGGCGACTTGGTCTCGCTGGT
>JAFGNR010000389.1 GCA_016926915.1 Anaerolineae bacterium | reverse complement strand
GCGCAACCTCACCTCCAGCCCCTTTTGCTGCGCGCGAACGTGAAACAGCTCGCGCAGGCCCTCAAGTAGTTCACACAGATCGAAGATTTCCGGTCGTACCGCAACTTTTCCGGCTTCGATCTTAGAAAGGTCCAACACGTCATTGATCAAAGCCAGCAGATGTTCCCCATTGCGCACGATGATTTCGAGATTCTCGCGCTGTTCCCGGGTAAGCTGGGGATCGTGAGACATCAGCCCGGTATACCCCAGCACGATATTGAGCGGCGTGCGCAGTTCATGGCTCATGTTGGCCAGGAAGATACTTTTGGCGCGGTTGGCCGATTCGGCGGCCTCTTTTGCGCGAATGAGCTCCGCTTCCATCTGCTTGCGGGCCGAGATATTGCGTGAAATGCCTAGCACGCCGGTGCGATTTCCCGCCTCATCGTAGAGCTCGCGGGTGACTACCTCCACCCAGACGCGCCCGCCGTCTTTGCAAGGCTGCTGGATTTCTATCCGGTCGATGAAGCCAGTCTTGCCGGCGGCGTGATGCGCCGCGCTTTTCGCATAAGATTCGGTGATGCGCGGCAAGAACTCAGGACAAATCGCATCGGCGAGGGATTCTTGAAGCGCTTCTTCAGGCGTCAGGCCGCGCAATTCCATGATCGCCGGGCTAACGTACGTGAAGTGTTGCGCTTCATCAAGCGTCCAGATCACATCGGTCGAGGTCTCCACCAACAAGCGGAACTTCTCTTCGCTTTCCCGCAGGGCCGCCTCAGCCCGCTTGCGCTCGGTGATGTCGCGCACAATGCCCAGCGAAGCGGGGCGGCCCTCATAGACCATCAATCCGGCATTGATCTCGACGACGATATGCCGGCCATCCCGGTGTAGGGCTTCGACCTCGTAGTGCGAAGGCACATCCTCTGCCCCCTGGATGCGCCGCCCATGATGCCGCGCAACCGTCTCCCGGTACTCAAGGGTCAGCACTTGCGTGAAAGGGGCGCCGACAAGGTCATCCACGGCATACCCCAGCATGCCGGCGAACTGCGCGTTGCAATACGTGAAGAGTCCCCCTTGTAGAATGACGATGCCATCATTGGCCTGCTCGGCAACGCTGCGATATTTGGCCTCGCTTTCACGCAGCGCGGCCTCGATGTGTTTACCCTCAGTGATATCGTGCAGAACCAGCAGCCAGCCGTTGAGCGCGCGCGAGGTATCGCCCAGCGTCGAGGTGTACACTTCGACGTAACGGCGCGCCTCGCCCTGACCCAGCACGCATTCGGTCGGATGTTGCTGGACGGTGTAGCCGGGCAAAAGGTCGGTGATGGGGCGCTCCAGGATGCGCGTAGCAGGGAGATCCAACAGCTGCTCGGCGGCCGGGTTCAGCTCAACCACCTGTTTCTGCATATCCAGCACGACGACCCCGTCCATCACGTGCGCGATAATCGTCTCATAGGTAGCCGGACGAAACTGGAACAGCCGGTACCGGAAGAGTCCCCAGCTGATCAGCAAACAGCCCATTGTGAAAGTCAGCGGCGTCAGATCCAGGTGCTGCACCGGCGCCGGAAACAGGCCCGAAACGGTCAGGATTCCCCCCACCCAGGGGATCAGAACCCCCAGCAAGATCATGCCAATCTGCGACCGCAGCCGGGGCGGGGTGCGCATGAAGCGGACGGCCAGCATAATCATGCTCGGCAACGCCAATAGAAAGATGCCATACGCCACGGACACCCATAGCCAGGGACCCCAATCGTAGGTGAGCAACGTAAAAGGACCGCCGGCGTCGAGCGCTGCGTTGCGGCGAATCAATCCATGCAGAGGATTCGTCCAGGCCAACACATTGGTGGCCGCCGGTTCCATGACCAGCAGAAACCGGCCCCAATGTCTCAACCCGCCTTCATGGTCGGTGTACTGCAGGACAAAGATAAAAATGGCCGGGAACAGCAGGGTAGATCCCAGGAATTGGACATTATCCCAGAAAATCTTGGCGTCCAGACCTACACAGATGAGTTCAAAAGCATATCCCAGGGACCATTGGGCGCCCGCGAAGAACATGATGGCGAGGGGGACCGCGCCTTTTGCCTTATGGCATCTCAAGACGTGCACGCCAACGTACAATGAAACTATCGTGGCGATCAAAGGCACGGTGATGATATTTGTCCAACTCATACACCACTCCTTGGAAATAGCGATCAGCCCGCAGCGCTCAGCCGCCAGCCAGATGTGTGGAGCATGGGCGCGCCGCCCGTCGGAGACCGCATCCCTATGATACGCCGTCTTCGGAATTTGTCAGATCGACGCTGGCGTCAGGGGCGATTTATACGAAAGTCTAGGAAAAGTTCCCCCGTTTGCCGAGTGTGTCCCCGCCTTCCCTGCACTATAGTGAGGATAGAAACAACCTTGACCACGTGAGAAATAGGTAAAGGATCGCCATGAAGTCAACCAGACCGACGCTGCCGAAGGCAGACAATTGAGCGGGTTTTGGGAGATTTCAATCCTGTCTATTCTCGAAGGAGGCGCCATGAACACGCTACCTGCGGAAACTGCGGCCAATCCATCCGGCCTAGAGGTGGAACAGCGGACCGGCAAGGCGTACACCGCCGGATTTCCTCGCACCCTGGCGGGCCTGATCGTCCGGCCCCGCGCCACGTTCGCGGGGCTAAGCCGGGGCCAGCAGGCCGGAACCGGCGTTCTCGTCGCCCTGCTGGTCGTCGCGGCGATACTCCTCACTTTCGCGCGCACCTACGCCGATTGCCAGTATTTCTACCAGGATCAGCTGGCCTATTTCGAGCGCCACCCGGAGCAGCTGCCCCGGGGCGGCATCCAATTCATCACGCCCCCCCTGATAACGAACCTCATCCGCGTTGGAGAAAGGTTGGCCGCCATGGTGGGATCATGGGCGCTTTGGAGCGCCGGGCTCTACCTCGCCTGCATTTTCGGCGGCCAACGGGAGGTCAAATTTGGCGCGATGCTCAAACTGGCGCTGTGGAGTTGGCTGCCCTATCTCGTGCGCAGCGTGCTACAGGGCGGCTATATGCTGCTAACCTACGATCCCATCTTCAATCCCGGGCTGGCGGGCCTGGCGCTCGATAATACGCCGCCTTCTATGGGCCAGTACACCTACACCATGACGCCGCGCGCCACGCGCCTCCTGGGGACGGCGCTCTCCTACGTCGATATCTACCTGTGCTGGCACGCGGCGCTGCTCTACCTGGGGCTAAACCGTTTCACCAATCTAGCGAAGAAACGGGCCGGCATGATCATCGCCGCCCTGCTGCTTCTCTGGATCGCGATCAGGGTGGGCGTCGAGATGGCCCATTACCGGTACTGAGACGAT
>JAFGNR010000388.1 GCA_016926915.1 Anaerolineae bacterium | reverse complement strand
TTCTTCCGGTTCCGCTTTGCCCTGCCGGATGACGTCATCGGCAATCTTTTTGGCTTCGGTTCGCTGGGCATGGGTCTCGCCACCCTCATCGCGCCCGTATTGGCAGAAAACTGGGGTAAGGCCAAAACCGTGGTCATCACGCAGGGGCTTTCGATCCCGTTCCTGATCATCCTGGGATTTGTGCCCAGCCTGCCGCTGGCCATCGTCTCCTTTTTGATGCGCATGGCCCTCATGAACCTTGCCGGTCCGGTCTACCAGACGATGGTGATGGAAGAAGCAGACGAACATTCAAGAGGCATGGCAGCGAGCCTGTACAGCATGATCTGGAATCTGGGCCGCGCCGTAAGCCCGTCGGTGAGCGGCCCCATCCAGGAAGTCTACGGATTCGACCCCGTATTCATCACGACCATTGTCACCTACGCGCTGTCGGTCTACCTCGTCTATCACTGGTTTGTCCGGCGGGGGAAATAAACAACTCCCGCGACACGCAATCGGGTGTCGCGGGAGTTCCCAACGATCGTCACAGTGTCTATTGGACGATGTCGAATGTGATCTGCACTTCTACAGTGACGTTGAACGATCCGCTGGAGATCGCCAGGTCCTCGTCGCCTCCACGTCCTGCCATCATCACGGGAACGGGCGCGGGCTGGTACCCGGAGTACTCAGACACCTGGCGGATGTCCCCCAGTTTCACGCCCAGACCGGCAGCCAATTGTTCAGCCTTGGCGCGAGCGTTCTGCACCGCTTCCTGGCGCGCGACCTGTTGCAACGCCTTCGAATCCTCCACTGTGAAGGTGACGCCGTTCACCGTGTTGGCGCCCGCATCGAGCGCCGCTTCCAGCACCCTGCCGGTCGCAGCGACATCCCGCAGCCGGATGCGGAGCTGGTGGCTGACGTGGTACCGGCGCTCACCGGTGGGCTGGCCCTCTTTGTCATAAACTTGCTCAACCCACATGCTGTAATTTGCCGTCTGGATATCCTTCTCCTCGATGCCCAGCGCCTTGACAGCATCCAACACCGCATTCATGGTCGCGGAGCTCTCCGTCACCGCTTTCCCGGCGTCGACATTGACCACATCCACGCCAAGCACGATATCGGCGACGTCAGGTGCGCCGCTGGCAATCCCAGTGCCGTTGACGTTGATGGTGTAAGCTGTCGCCGCATCGCCGCCTCCAGCCAGAGCTGCACGGCTGCCGCCGCCGGCATCGACCGCCGAGGCGCATCCAGCTACAACCGCCAGCGCGCCGACCACCGCTATCCCCACCACGAGTTTGAACCACTTTCTGTTACCCATCTTCGCTATACTCCTCGAACTGATTTTTCGTCTGGTGCGTTCTCGCACACCCTCAAGACGCTGAAGCAGGAGAGAAGGTTCCGGGGTATGTTGAGGAGTCGCCACAACACATGCAGAAAAAGGGACCTCGAAAATGATCCACAGATTATGCAGGTGAACGATTGCCCGCAAGTTCAGTCGGAGAAGTAAGTTACGATCAGAGGCGTGAGGTCCGCATCTGTGCGCGCACGGACTGCGGCGAAGAAATCCTCGCGGGTCGCCAGGCCGCCCTCATGGGCCGCCCGGTATTCACGGGTGAATGCGAAAAAGTCCGTATCCCCCAGTAAAGCCCGCAGATCGGCCATGAAGTGCGCCCCCTGACCGTACACCGCGTGGATGTAAGTCGCCGTGTCAGAAAAGTCATAGATCGTCCGGTTCACCGGGCCGGAGGGCGCCCACTGATCGACGCTGTACTGCCACCAGGTCACCACCAGTTCAGGATGGTACCGCTCATAGTAGAGAACCTCGCTGTACTTGGCAAAGGACTCATCCAGCCAAGGCTCGTAGACCTGGTCGTTGCCCACGGCGCCATACCACCATTGGTGGGCAATCTCGTGAGCCGTGAGGCTCACCAGCAAGTTGAAGGGATTGCCGGTATACGTTTCGTAGCCATAGCCGGTCATGCTGACCAACCCGGCATACTCCATCGCGCCGTAGTAGGCATTCTGGGCTATGACCAATTCCGCATAAGGATAAGGCCCGTAGAGTTCGGAGAACAATGCCAGCGCGCGCTTCGCAACGTCGATGACGGCCTGCCCGGCAACGGCATATTCTGGCAGATAGTACGAGCGTAGGGGAACCCCCTGCCACGCCCCCTCAAGCATCTGGAATTCCGGACTGGCAAGAAAGGCAAACGAACGCGCCCGATCCAGGTGGTAGTAACGTGTCTCTCCCTCGATCGCGACCTCGCCGGCCGCCGCCGCCACGATCTCCGGCGCCGCCGTCAGCGCGACATCATAAGTCGCAATTTCGTAAATCGTGGGATCGCCCACCGGACTATAGACCCATGTGCGCCAGCCCGCGCCCTCGTCGTAGGGTACCAGCGTCGGATACCAGTCCCCAGCCTGGATCAAACGCGCACTGGCCCCGAAGTTCTCCAACGGGGGCCAATCCGACGCCGCGACCGGAGGCGCTATCAAGCTATAAATCAGCTGCACCTGCACCGGCTCGCCGGGCAGGACCGGAACCGGAAGCGGGACGTGCAACATCGTGCCCTCAAGGCGAGGGGCGACCGGCTGCTGCTGCCAGGTGGTCGTGACCACGACCTGGGAAAGCAAAAACACCTCCGGTTGGTGGGCCGGAAGCACTGCGAAGACCACCTCATCCCAAGCGTCGGCAGCGTCGTTAACCAGCGTCACGCGCTGCACCGCCTCCAGAGAGCGCAGCCCGGCGTCGAGCGTGATATCGAGCGCGTAATGGGGAATTCCCCCTGCGGGCGCCGTGACCCACGACGCGGGCGTGGCGGTGGGTGTAGCGGTAGGAACCGGCGTGGACGTGGGCGTCGGCAAAGGCGTGGCAGACAGCAACGCCACCGTGGCAGTCGGCTGCGGGGGAACCTCGCTCGTCGCCCCGGCGCAGCCAGACAGCACCCACAGCAGCGCCGCCAGCCAGGCCCACCACTTCATCCGCACACGTCTCATGACCCCAGTCTAGCCCAAAGCCGCGATTCGTAAAGCGCGCCCAGTCCCGACCTGGGCTTTACACTCTCCAGCCAGCTGCAAAGAGGCTCGCGGATACACGCGGATGAACACTGATGTTTCCTCCTCCGTGCATCTCTGTGTAAGATTCTTCGATCTTCTCTTAGCGACGAACCTATCTACAACCTGAAGCCATGCATACCGTGAGCCTGCTGCGCAGCGTGGGATGAAAGAACAAGCCCATACTATATGTCAGTAGTGTGCCACCACTTTCGTGCCCATGGGCGCCCAGTTGAAGAGCCATTGGGCGTCCGGAGTGCGCATGTTGACGCAGCCATGGCTCAT
>JAFGNR010000387.1 GCA_016926915.1 Anaerolineae bacterium | reverse complement strand
GCGCATAGAGCTCGGAGAATTTCCAGTAGGCGCGCACCCAGCTGCGGTCGAAATCCGGATTGAGACGCTGGATGCCCGGGATGAAGGCTTCCAGCAACGCTTCGGGCGCCATGTCGAAATAGGGATGGCCCGGTTCCAGGTAGTCGCCGCAGTAGATGAGGGTGTCCCCGCCGTAATGCGCCTTGTCGATATAGTTGGTGTGTTCCACGAAGGCCAGGAACGGGAAACCCTCGCGCTTTGGAATGTTGATCCAATAGTGACCGTCGCTCACCTGCTGTTTGACCGCCAATACCATAACCACGGCCCCCATCGACTTCAGCTGTTCCAACCCGGCGGCATAGGACGCGGGCAGCGCGGGGGTGCGCGCCTTGAGCATGGCCGGCGAACAGGTCGCCAGCACCCGGTCGTGCACCTGATCCCCGGCGCGCAGTTCCAGCCGGATGCGCTCGCCGGCTTCGGGATACACGCCCCTGACGTGATGGTCGAGCCGCACATCGCCGCCCAGCGCGCGCACGCGGTCCGCCAACGTGTCGAGGAACGCCTGGAAGCCGCCCACGAAATAGCCCAGTTTCGGCGTGCGCGCCGCAATCCGCGCCCAGAACCAGGCCATATTGACCTCCTGGTAGTAGCGTCCAAACTTCCCTTCTAGGAGCGGCTGCCAGAAGGCCTCGTAGGCGCGAGGACCGACGGCTTTCGAAAGCCAGGCGTGGGCCGTGACCTTTTCCAATGACTCCCAGCGCCGCGTATAGCGCAGATAGGCCGTCGTCAGACCCACACGGAACCGGTCTAGGAAGGGGATCGGCTTGAAGGCCAGCACCCGCAGCGCGGTGGCGAAAAGATCTGCCAGATTGGAAAGCGTCTTGCCACCCGGCAATTTCTCCAACCACGGGCCGACCGGCGGCTTGTTGATGGGGTAGAGCACGCCGTCCTTATAGATCGAAGTAACGGGACTGGGGAAGAAGAGGGCGTCGCCCATCCCCAACTCCTCGACCAGCGCGATGATAGCCTCGTCGCTGGCGAAGATGTGATGGTAGAAGCGTTCCAGCGCCCAGGCCCAGCCCTCGGCCTTGAAGCCCGACGCCAGGCCGCCCACGTAGGGGCGCGCCTCGTAGACCGTGACCTGATGTCCGGCCTTGAGCAGGTCGTAGGCTGCCGTCAGCCCGGCGACGCCGGCGCCAATGATTCCAATATCCATGAGAATTCCTCAGAGAATGACGAATAGCGAATTGGCGAATGGCGAACTCGCTGCACGGGCTTCAGGCCCGCAGAAAAGGACACAAACCACAATTCGCAACTCGCGGTTACCCCGCCACCGGCAGCGCGGCGTCGCCAAAGCGGCCCGCCAGGCGCATCAGGTGCCAGCTGATCTCTTCATAGAAAGCCACCAGACCGCGATCTTCCTGATCCACCAGGCGGCGATAGACCTTCGCGATGGGCTGGATGAAGGCATTGCCGACGCGCAGCGCGGCGCCTTCCCCGAATGCGTCGGGAGCTTCCCAGGTCCATTCCCCGCCCCAGGTACGGAGAATCACCTCGCCGATGTAAGCGCCCCACAGGAAGGCCATCTCCTGGATCCAATCGTGGAGCGGGTTGATGCCCGCGAAGTTGCCCGCGTCATCCCGGGGCAAGGCGTTGTTGATCGCGGTCAGGATCGCTTCAACATCCTCCAAACTCGCGGTGGAGAAGTCGATCTCCATTTCGAACTCGTCACGGGCCAGGGACACCGCTTCTTGCGCGTACAGGCGCATGGTCGCCCCGAGGCTCAGATCAGGCATGTAATCGGATTGCGGAACTCCCCAGTCATTCATCGCTGACATCCTCCCCACATGTCGCAGCAGCTTCCGGTTCGCCGACCAGGGACCAGGGGCCGGCCCACGTGATCTTAATTCGCGCCAGCCGTCCCAGCCAATCCCCGCCAGCTTCGAAGAAAACCAGCCGGTCGGTCCGCGTGCGGCCAAACCAGCGGTGCTTCTTGCGCCCTTCCACGAGGATCTCCACCGTCTGCCCGGCATAACGGGCATTCAACGCCCCTACGATGCGGCTTTGCAGATCATCCAACGCCCGGCGTCGGCGTTCTTTCTCCTCCTCCGGCACGTCATCTTCGAACCGGCGCGTGGCGATGGTCTGCGGGCGCGAAGAATACCGGGCGATATGCGCCTTATCTAGCTGCAGATCCTCGAGTAGCTCGTAGGTATGCTGGAATTGCGCCGCCGTCTCTCCCGGGAACCCGACGATCACGTCGGTAGCAATCGAGACCCCGGGGATGATTTCACGGATACGCGCCACCAGCTGCCGGTAGTCCGCCACGGTATACCCGCGCCGCATCCGCGCCAAAACGTCGTCGTCTCCGGCCTGGATGGGCGCCTCGATGTGTTCGCAGACTTTCGGCAAGTCTGCCACGGCGTGCAGCAACGGCGTCTTCATCCAATTCGGATGGCTGGTCAAGAAGCGCAAGCGCTCCAACCCCTCGATCTCGTGGACGCGCCGCAACAAGGCGACCAGCGGCATTTCAGAAGCGCCCGCGAACTCCGGTAGATCGTAACCGTACCGGTCGACAATCTGGCCCAACAATGTGATTTCCTTAACGCCCTGGGAGGCCAGCTGCGCGGCCTCGGCGACAATGGCCTCTAGGGGCCGGCTGCGTTCTGGCCCCCGGCGGTAGGGGATGATGCAGTAGGTACAGGCATGCGAGCATCCCAACACAATGGGAACATAGGCGCTCACAGCAGCTCCCTCTTCCGAAGGAGGCAGCACCGTATCGGTGCGACTCAACGCCAACCGGCGGGCCTGCGCGTCGGCGATGAGCGTCTGCGCTTCGTCGAGCAACTCACGCTCTGCCAACATAGCCCACAGCCCCGTGGGATCCGAGGGCGGCAGGAAGAGATCCACCCAGGGGAACCGGGCTTGCAGCGCGCTTGTATCCTTGACGCCCACCATACAGCCCATGAGGGCCAGAATGCGATCCGGATGACGGCGTTTGAATGCTCGCAGCTGGTTGAGCCGCCCCACGGCCTTATCTTCAGGCTGCTGCCGCACCACACAGGTATTCAACACGACCACGTCCGCCTCGGCGACGCGCCCTGCGGGGGTATAGCCCAACCGTTCCAGGCCCGCTGCCACCCGCTGGGAATCGGCGACGTTCATCTGACATCCAATGGTCCAAATATGATAACGCATTTTACGCTATATCCTTATGACTTACCGCAGGGCATTGTAACGCCTTTCCGAATCGGGTCAAGCCTTCGAAGCGGTTTACCAATTCACCTACATGAAAGATCGCCGGGCGAGGTCGATGACCTCGCCCGGCGCAGTCTCAAGTAACAACAACTGCTTGCGATACCCTATGAGCGCCGCTCCCATTCCCGCGTTGCGGTGCGAATCAAAGCTTGCACCTCCAGGTCCGGAATTTCCTCGACCGATGTATAGACGTTACCATCTACCAGGAACTCCACGCCTCCGCTCACGGCGTTGAGCAGGGAGATCGAGCGCTTCGCCAGCGAAGGAGAGCGCTTCTGCAAATCCTCCAGGATTTCGCCGATTTCTCGCGCCAGGTCAATCTGCGGTATCAAAGAGGGCGTTGCCAGCGGAATCCGCAGGCGCTCCTCCTCGGGCGCCAGTTTGGGGAGTGGCCCGATCGGGACGCCGGCTCTGGGTGGTGAAGATCCCACCGGTGGTTTCTCCGCCGCCCGCTGTTTCTGGATGTAGTCCCGGCTAAAGGCAGCCAGAATCTTGATCGCATTCACCACTTCCTGTTGAACCTTGGGATCCGGCACGGACGTGAGATCGCGGTAAACGACACCGTGCACCGAGACTTCCCAGACCCCCAGATCGTTCACACGAACACGCAGAACGTCATCGGCGCCTCGGGCAGCGCGCCGCGCGCTCGGCGCAGAAGAGGACACGGATACAGATGTGGTATTGGATTTCCGCGAACCGGTCAGCACAAGGATCAGCACAATAACCAAAGCGATGATGGCGAGGATGACAAAAATGAAGGCAATCTCCAAAATCCCAAACGTCTGCATGACATCCTCCTCAGCAAATGGCGAATGGTGAATGGCGAATCATGAACGGACAATGCGCCTCATATAGTGACTGCCGCATCTTTATTATAACGTGAAACCGACAAAATGCACTTCCCCATAAGAG
>JAFGNR010000386.1 GCA_016926915.1 Anaerolineae bacterium | reverse complement strand
TGACCTCGGGTGTCAGGGTAGATCGGGGCAGAAATCGACGACAGCGGCGGTAGTTTCGGAACTGGCGATGGTTCCTGTGCGCCCGCGCAGCACCGCGGGATCAAGCGATACCCCGGCAATTTCTTCGATGGCCGCGCGCAACTCGTCCAGCCGGAAACTGAGCACCACGACGTCTTGCGTTTCGTTGAGTGTTGCTTCAACGACATCAGGTACACGGGCGTCGTCAGCCCAGTCTGCCAGTGCGGAATCCCAGATGAAGATGTAGGGATCGAGAGCGCCATCCGGGTAGAGGAAGACCCCGGCGCCGATTTCGGCGCCTAACTCCGGATTGATGTAACCTGCCCCCGGCGGGCGTCCGGTGTCAGGGTTTCCGTCCACATCCAGGGCCACGAGCCAATGGTAGTTCAGCGTGCGCTCGCCGGGAACCTGCCCCTGGAGCTGTAGCCAGATGACCAGGTGTTCGCCGTCTCCTGCATCAGGAAACAGGAATGGAGGCGCCAGATTTGGGAGGATCAGGGTATCGCTGCTTACGTTGCAGCCGGCGATATCTACACCAGCCGGTGGTGCAGCTACCGGCTGGGCGCCCACGAGCGAAGCCACGTCATTCTGTGGGTCTGTTGGAACCATTCCGGTTACCGCAACCGTGGTAGTCAGGGGGGCAACCGGCGTGGGGGTCGGTGTTGGAAGCGGGATTGGAGTGGGAAGCGGGGTGGGGAATTCCGGCGAAGGCTGCTCATTGCCCGGGGGCGTCTCGCCATCGTTTGCCACGGGAAGGGCTGCCTCCGGTGTATCGAGCAGAGTTGCGACGTCCACCGTGTTGTCAGGCCGTGGCTGGATCACAGCGGCCACAATCGTGGCGCCCAGAATCACGAGGAGTGCTGCGCTGATCATCAGCGCCCAATTAGGAACGGCGCGCCACTCCAGTTTCCTGAAAGGATGCCGTTGTTCGGTCGCTGGCTTCAAAACCGGTGTCTCACGATCGGACGCCGGAAGGTTTTGGTTTTCATTCATCTGTTGTTTGGCTTTGCCGTTTCGGATTTGATCTCACCCATCTTAACCTAAAGGCGCTGAGGTGCAAGCAGATAGCAAGGGTTGTGTATACTGTTTCCGGCGCCTGGAGCGTTCAGCAATCAGCGTGGGTACCTGTGCAGGTATACCGGCAGAGTCTGTATAGTTCTTCAAAGGCAGGATTTCGGGACACCCTGAGTATGGTTCCTTGTGCATGGTGCATAGTATAGCATGCAGTGAATGGCTGTCGAATGAGGTTGGCGATTTTGCGAAAGACTTAGATTTCTAACGGTTTGCGGGTATACTGTAGGTAATGATCTGAAAAACAGCCGCAGTTTGCTGGTCTTGGGCTGGTGGGTAGGAGGTACGGCGGTGCAAAACGGACGCCTGGTGTTTCCCTTTACGGCGATTGTGAATCAGGAGCGCATGAAACGCGCGCTCATTCTGAACGCGATCAACTTCCGTATTGGCGGTGTGTTGATTCGGGGTGAACGCGGTACGGCGAAGTCGACCGCGGCCCGTGCGCTGGCTGCGCTACTTCCGGAGATCGAGGTAGTGGCCGATGGGCCGTTTGGCTGCGATCCGGATCAGTCGGCATCGTGGTGTACATTGTGCCGTGAACGTGTTGCGGCGGGGGAAATACTCCCGCGTGCACAACGGAAAGTGCCTTTTGTGGAATTGCCGGTGGGCGCGACGGAAGATCGTGTGGTGGGAACGTTGGATATCGAGCGCGCCATTCAGAAAGGTGAACGGCGTTTCGAGCCCGGCGTTCTAGCGGCTGCCAACCGCGGCATTCTCTATGTGGATGAGGTCAACTTACTCGATGATCACATTGTCGATGTATTGCTGGATGCGGCAGCCATGGGGGTCAATACGGTAGAGCGCGAGGGAATTTCGTTCCAACATCCGGCCCGGTTTATTCTGGTAGGGACCATGAACCCGGAAGAAGGGGACCTGCGCCCCCAGTTGCTCGACCGCTTCGCCTTGTGCGTCGACGTGGTGGGAGTGCGCGATGCGCAGGCCCGGATGGCGATTATGGAGCGCAATCTGGCCTTCGAACAGGATTCCGAGGGATTCTACGCCGAGTGGCATGATCATGAGGTTGAACTCGCGCGTCAGATCGAAGTGGCGCGGGCCATTCTCCCGAAAGTGCGATATTCGCGAGCCGATTTGGCGACTATTGCCAATATGATGGCCGACCTGGGCGTGGATGGACACCGTGCGGATTTGGTCATTCTCAAAACTGCTGCGGCCCATGCGGCCTGGGAAGGTCGCGTGCGACTCAACGACGTTGATATTATCCTGGCGGCGCAGCTGGCGCTGCCCCATCGTCTCAAGCGCAAGCCTTTCGATGAGATTCAGACGTCTTTGGAGGAGCTTGAGCAACGCGTGGGCCACGCGCGGGACCAGGCCGGCGAGGAGCAGCCTCACCAGCAAGAGGCGCCGCAAGACCTTCAGGTGGAGGGGCAGCCAAAAAAAGTATGACGCTGCCTGAGGACGAGACGGACGCCACGCAATCTCCGTCAGAGCCTCAGGAGCAGCAGACTATACAAAATGTTCCCCACTGGCCTACCGAAGGCCAGTGGTGGGAAGGGGGGCAGCAGGTGTCGATCGGCGCTTCGTTTGACCCCAGGCGCCTGGAAACACCCATGGACCGGTTGGAGCGCGCCACTTCGGGGCGGCGTAGCCGGACAGTGACGACGCTCAAGCGCGGACGCTATGTACGCGCCCGTCCCTCTCCCCGCGACCTTTCCGACCTGGCGCTGGATGCGACCTTTCGTGCGGCGGCCCCCTATCAAAGATCGCGGCGCGAAGATCGACCGGATGGTCCGGCGCTTCAGTTACGCTCCCAGGATTACCAGCGCAAGGTGCGCGTCCGTCGCGCTGCGAATCTGGTGCTCTTCGTCGTTGATGCTTCCTGGTCTATGGCAGTCGAAGAGCGGATGAAGGCCACCAAGGGGGCTATCCTATCTCTGTTGACCGATGTTTACCAACGCCGCGACCGTGTCGGGATGATCGTGTTCAATAAGGATCGTGCCGTTGTGGCGCTTCCACCTACCAATAGCGTCGATCTGGCGCAACGCCGGTTGGCCAACCTGCCTGTTGGCGGCAAGACGCCGCTTTCTGCGGGTTTGTGGCTGGCCGGTGAGACGGTCCGGCAAGAGCAGCTGCGCCATCCCGAATTGGCGCCCTTGTTGGTCATCCTCACGGATGGCGCCGGGAACGTCTCTATGGGGGGCGATCTTCCGCCCCAGCAGGAAGCCTACATAATTGCCGAGCAACTTCAGGAGGCGGAGATTGCGTCTGTGGTCATCAATATGGAAGACGTCAAGTTCGATCAGGGACTGGCGCAAGCGCTGGCGGATCATCTTGGCGGTGTTTGCTATAACATCGCATCGCTCCAGGCGGACGCCCTCGTGGAGATGGTCCACAGTGAGCTCAAGAAATGAACAGTGGTAATATTGATCCCCTGCCCGTGATGCCCTCTCGCCGGGTGTTGTGCTTGTTGTTGTTGCTGCTACCCTTTCTCCTTTTCTGGCGTGTCTGGGCGCCCGCCCCTGAACAACGGTTGGTCTTCGCATATGGAGATTTCGTCGAACAGAACTACCTCGCGCGTCGCTACGTAGCGCAGGAGCTGCGGAGCGGGCGCGTACCATTGTGGGACCCCTACACGTTTGGCGGCCAACCGGCGGCTGCATCCAGCTTGTTCCAAGTATTCTATCCTGTTGCCGCGTGGCAAGTACTGTTTCCGGAGTTGCCCCTGCTGGCCTTAGAGTTGGAGGCGATTTTTCATCTGGGGCTGGCCGGCGTCTTCACATTCCTATTTCTACAACGTTTGACCGGGCACACCGGCGCTGCGTTCCTGGGAGGGTTGGTCTTCAGTTGGAGCGGGCTTTTGACATCCTGGCCCGCGCTTCAGCTGTTCGTCCTTGAAACCATGGTGTGGATGCCTGCGGGATTGTGGCTCCTTGAGGAGGGGCTGCAACGCCGTGCTCTGGGATGGATGGCTCTGGCGGTCGTGGCCTATGCCCTCAGTATCTACGCGGGTCACGCCCAGATGGTTCTCTATAGCGCCTATCTCAGCGGCGCCTATTTGATCTGGCGATCATGGCGGTTGCGACTGCCGTGGCATTTTGTCGTGCGCGCGGGTTTGATCGTAGCGCTGGGAACCCTGGGATTGGGCGCTTTGCAATGGCTCCCCAGTGTGGAGCAGGCGTTGGGATCGCAGCGGGCTGCCTGGACCTACGCGGAATTGGCAAATGGCTTTCGGCCTGAAGAGCTCTTGGGAATCCTGCGTCCTCGTGATGCCGCCTGGTCTCCCCTCTACGTCGGCGTCGTTCCCTTGGGGTTGGTGATTGCCGGTATCGC
>JAFGNR010000385.1 GCA_016926915.1 Anaerolineae bacterium | reverse complement strand
TTCACCGACACCTGGACCTTCACCGTCGATAGCACGGCCCCGGCCGCGCCCGTGCTGGTCGCGCCTGCCAACGGCGCCTTCATCAGCGACACAACGCCCAGCTTGACCTGGCAGGCCAGCCCGGACCCGGACGTTGCCGGGTACCGGCTGGATTGGAACGGCACACTGATCGACGTGGGTAACACTACTACCTACGCCACCCCAGTACTTGCGGATGGCGTCTACACCTGGACCGTCGCCGCCTATGACGGCGTTCACAACACCAGCGCCTTCACCGATACCTGGACCTTCACCGTCGATGCAACCCCGCCGGCGACGCCGGTTCTGGTGTTCCCAGAAGATGCCAGCGTGATCAGTGATACGCTGCCGGCCCTGACCTGGGAGGCCGTTACGACGCCCGACACAGCCGGCTATTTGTTGGACTGGAACGGCACGGTGTTAGATGTCGGTCTGACGACAACTTACACCACGTCGTTGTTAGCAGATGGAGAATACCAATGGACCGTCGCCGCTTACGATACCCTACACAATGTCGGTGCATTTGCCGCAACCTGGTCCTTCAGGGTAGACACGAAGACGCCGACGCCGCCCGTTCTCGCGACCCCACCGGATGGCACTCTGACTGATGATACGACGCCCACGTTCACCTGGTCTGCCAGCCCCGACAGCGATGTGCTGGGGTATCTCTTCAAACGCAATGGGACCATCGTCGACGTTCCAGGAGGGACAACCGCCTACACCAGCGGGCCACTAAGCGATGGGATTTACACTTGGACCGTGGCGGCCTACGACACACTCTATACAAGCGCCTTCACCGACGCCTGGCAAATCACCATCGATACCACACCGCCAACCCCACCCGCGCTTGAAAGCCCAACCAACGGCGTCATTCTGTCGGATACGACACCCACGTTGATGTGGCGCGCCAGTCCAACACCCGATACTGCCGGATACCTGCTGAATCTCGGCGGCGCCATCACGGACCTCGGCGATACCACACAGTACATCCCTGTCCTGGCCCCAGGTACATATACCTGGACCGTGGCAGCTTACGATCCCCTGGGTAACACAAGCGTCTATACGGACGTCTGGACCTTCTGGATCCAGGAGAGCATCAGCGGCCTCGACGCAGGCAATGACAGTCCAACAGCATTGGGAAATGCCACGAACCTCATCGCAACCATCGAGACAGGCACCGACGTTTCCTACACCTGGGCCTTGGGAGATGGCGATATGGCCTCCGGGCCGAATGTGGCTCACATTTATCCGGCGCCCGGAAGCTATACGGCCGTAGTCACCGCCAGCAACGGCATCAACGCAGTTACCGCGACAACGACGATCACCATCCAGGAAAGCATTGCTGGTCTGGTCGCCGAGAATGACAGCCCCACTCTCCTCGGCGACCCCACCAACCTGACCGCAACCATCACAGCCGGCACCGACGTGACCTACGTATGGGATCTGGGGGATGGGAACTTCGCCACAGGTCCTGTGGTTGCCCATACCTATGCGGCAATCGGCAACTACACTGCCATCGTGACCGCCAGCAATGAAGTTAGCGTGATGACGGCCGCCACCACCATCGACGTCAACGATGTCCCCATCGCCGGACTGGTCGCCGGTAATGATGGACCTACGCCCCTTGGTATCCTGACAAACCTCACTGCCACGGTGGCTGAGGGCACCAATGTGATCTATACGTGGACTTTTGGTGATGAGGAGATGTATGATCTCCGGAGAACAAACACCCCCTCAGGTGTCGTGCTTGAGGAGATGGTCTCCCACCTCTACCCCACGATGGGCGCCTATACCGCCGTGGTCACCGCCAGCAACAGCGTAAACTTTGTCACAGCTACGACTACCGTTGAGATTACGCCAGGCTGTGTCGCCCAACTGAACAATGGTCCCACACGCTACGACACGGTGCAGGCCGCAGTCGATGCCAGCACGCAGGCCACGGACGTGGTCAAGGTAGCCGGCGTCTGCTCGGACATCAACACCCGGGGAGGAACCCAGCAAATCGTTTACCTGACGAAAACAATCGAGCTGCGCGGAGGTTACCGGGCCGACTTCGGCGCCCGCGATCCCATCGCTTATCCCACAACGCTGGATGCCGCCAGTGCGGGGCGCGCGCTGCTGATCACAGGAAACATCGCCCCACGTATAGAGAGTTTCCACATTACCAACGGTTTCTATGACGGCGCCAATGGCGGTGGGATTTACGTTCTCAACGCACACCCCACGATCAGCGACTGCCAGATCACGAATAACATGGCTATGGGATTGGGCCTGAACGTAGGGAGAGGCGGGGGCATCGCTATCTCAGCAGGATCCGATGTACTCCTTTACAACAACCAGATTTCCAACAATACCGCCCAATATCATGGCGGCGGGCTTTACGCGCACAACGGAAGCCACGGGTTAACGATTTCTGCGAATACCTTTACCGGCAATATCGCCGGAGGCTACGGCGGCGCCATGATGCTCAACAGCTCCGACGACGCCACGATAGAGCAAAATCTCATCGCTTCCAACACGGCGACGCAACGCGCCGGAGGACTCGCGTTTTCAGGGCAGCATCTCACCTTGCATGAAAACGTAATCCGTCACAACGAAGTCAGTGAAGGCGATGGCGGGGGCATCTATCTGGGGCCGAGCGGCGAAGGCAGCCTGATCAACAATATCATCGCCGGCAATATCATTCAGACCACCGGCAACGGTGCAGGGATGGCTCTCCAGTCCTTCAATGTCGCTATGCTGCACAACACCATTGCAGGCAACCAGGGCGGCAACGGGCAAGGAGTGTACATCAACAACGCTGACCTCGATGCTATGAACACCATCCTGGCGGGGCATGCCGTCGGATTGGACATTGACGTCACCAGCGACGTGACCATAGAGAGCACCCTGTGGGGAACTGGCGCGTGGGCTAACGGCGCAGATGTCCAGATCGTTCCCGGCAGCACCGTGCTGACCGGAACCGTCAATATCTGGGAGGATCCGGTGTTTGTAGATGCGCCGGGCGGCGACTATCACCTGTCGCCCGGCTCAGGCGCAATCGAAGCCGGTATCGATAGCGAGGTAGCGCACGACATCGATGGCGACGCCCGTCCTTTGGGCCTACGCTACGATATTGGTGCGGACGAATACCGGCACATCAACGATCCTATCACGGGCCTCACCGCTATCAATAACAGCCCGACCCCATTGGGGAACACCACCCAGTTCTCGGCCAGCGTGGAAACGGGAACCGGCATCAGTTACACGTGGGATTTCGGGGATGGCGCTACCGGAACCGGCGCCACAGTCACGCATGCTTACACGACAATCGGCAGGTATACGGCCGTAGTCACGGCGGCCAACACCGTCAACATCACCACGACCACCACAGAGGTCATCATCGAAGATGCCGCCATCACCGGGTTAGCTATCAACACCAACAGTCCAAATGCGCTGGGCGATCCTACGACATTCGAAGCCGTCATCACAACCGGCAGCAACGTCGTCTACGCGTGGACGTTCGGAGATGGCGCAACCGGCGCCGGCGCCCAGACTGCACATACCTACGCCGTTCCCGATTACTATACCGTAGTGGTCACCGCCACCAATGGTGTGAGCGAGGTCTCCGTCACCACACGTGTTCACGTTTACCAGAAACTCGTCTTGCTACCCGGCGGCGGAGCCGTGACCACGTTCGATGGCCGGCTCGCCTTCGCGGCGCCGGTAGAGCTCGGGGAAACACTGGTCATCTCTTACACCCCCCGCCTCGCTCCGGCGCACGCTGCCGGCGCGTTGACCTACGCCGGTTTCGCCTTTGACCTTTCCGCGTGGAACACACTCGGCAACCCCGTGACGACGTTCGCGCCGCCCTTGAATCTGACGCTGCATTACGATAGCGCACAGATACCGGCGCCGCTCGGAGAACAAACCATCAATTTGTACTACTGGAATGGGCTGTGGGCGCCGGTAGCACTCCAGACGCGCAATCTGGATGCCGACACCCTAACGCTGGCGCTGGCAAACACCGGAGAGTTCGCGCTGTTGGGGGAAGATGCTTACCGCATCTATTTACCCCTACTCATGTATAACCAGGCTCGTTAGCCCAAGATACACACACTGCCGCCCGGAGAGATTCCGGGCGGCAGTGTGTTATGAACGCTCCTGTGGAGCAGAAGGTTACCCTCACCCGCCGGATGTTGTCAGGTTTGTGGAAAACCAGGCCGCGGTGAGAGCGTCGATCTCACTCCAGAAGGTCACCGGCGACAGTCCCAAATCCCCGGCAAGCGATGCTTCCAAACTCTTGTGACCCTGGCGCTCACGTAGCAGACCCCGCAAGGAATCGGGATAAGCCTCGACAAGATAGCGCGTGATCCAATAACCCCGCACGTAATGATAAACCAGCGCGTCGGGATCACGCATGCTCAACCTGCGGTAGCCCTGCGGACGCTGTCCTTGTGACTGAGTCCGGAGTACCTCAAGCGTGGCGGGCTTGACCGTGGCATCTCCGGCAAAGCGATCCACGGTCACCATTGCCAGTCCTTCATTGAGCCAGCTCGGCAACTTGAGATAGGACGAGAAACCATGTGTGAGCTCGTGACACGTGACGTGCTGAACCTTCTGGTTCACATCATCGATGGACACGAAAATGCGTTCGCCCAGACTGCGATCACTCTCCGCATAGAGACGCGGGGGCTTGATGCCAATAGCATGACGCTTTCCGTAACACTGGGCCCACCCTCCCGCGAAACGCCACAGATGACGCACACGTAGCGCCCACAATGGGAATGAGGCCATCAACAGGAGACGCCAATGCCAGGGCGCCGAATGGAACACGAACTGCATCCATCCGGTCATCACGTAAACGCGCAACACCTCAGGGACCGGCAACTGCCACAAGGATTCGATAATGTGGACACTGCGCACGCAGGCGGCGCCTATGAGTTCGGCTGCCTGCGCCTCATCCACATTGTAATAAAGGGTCAACCCTGCGATCTGCTTGCTTTCCATCGATAACACCTCGCCTGGAATAGCGACTAAACTCCTATGTCAGGAGAATAACACCGGGTGAAATCGCGAATCATGGAGTGCGCTGCCGGTGATCGTAAATGCTACCCAGAGCATGATCATGATCAGCAAGTAGCCCAGGGTATCGTCGCCATCCCGCAGCACCTGATCGCGGTCCAGGAGCCGGTATTGCGTGGCTGCGCCCTCAACCACGCCCAGCGCCAGCCAACCCGTTCTGTACCAATCCCCACACAACACCGCTTGCACATAGGGCCAGTAGGTGAAGACGCCCACTGCTACCGCTACCACCATGAACGCGACCGACATCCCTCGTTGCTCCCGGGTGGGGAGCGGTGAGCGCACTGCGAGCGCCAAAATCGCCAACCAAAGCGCCGTACCCTCTACCAGATAGCTCTCTACTGCATAGGCAAATGGGCTCCAGCGCCGCGCGGCGAAGAGAAGCACCCATAAGGGACCATCGATCAAGATAAACAGGCGTCCCCATAACGACTCCGGTAATTGCGTGTAACCAGCGATCACCGCCAGATACACACTAACGCCGACGAGCCCGCCGAGAAAAACTACAAATGTGGCCTGGCTACCATAGACTACCAGGGTGGCGAAGGTTGCCAGAGCCGGAAGCAATCCCAGGTAGACGAGATACAGCCAGCCTGTGAGGGAAAGCAGCTGCGTCTTCACGTCATCCAGTACTCTTTGCAGGCATCCATATTTTCGACCAGTGTGCGATTTATGTGAACTGCGCCGTCCGTGCGAGTTCACAGGGCATCTGGTGTGTCTCAAAGATAGCGCGCGCCTCTTCCCAGAACGACACCCCTTTCTGGGGATCCCCCTGGATGATCTCGTAACGCCCCCATTCCCGGAGGGTGCGCGCCCGTTCCGCCTCCGCGCCAATCTCGATAAAAATGCCCAAACTGGCAGCAAAACAACTGCGCGGGTCCGGCACAGAAGCACCGGACTCTCTCTGGCCTTCTTGCTCAAGGCGCGCTGCACAGGCGCCTAACACACGCCAGCCCCCCCCTAAAAGCTCCTGATAACCAATCTCCCGCGCCAGATCTAGCGCCCGCCGCGCAGCCGAAAGCGCCTCTTCCAGTTTCCCCTGTCCCAGGCAAGCCTCAGCCAGAAAACGGTAGGTTTCGGAAAGACCAAACCAGTTGCCATTGCCCACCATCTCGAGAACGCGGCGCAGGTCCGCTTCCGCCGTCACATAATCCTCCTGCAGGAGACGCGCCCCGCCCAAGTTGCTGAGCCGTGCAATCTCACCATCACGATCCCCGATCTCATGGGCCACATCCAGGGCTGCCAGAAGTCGTTCAACGGCAACCGGATCTCCTCGCAAGCGTGCACTTTCCCCCAGGTTGTTCAACATGGCCCCCTCGTTACGGCGATCGCCCAGGGCGCGCGCCAGGGTCAAGGCCTGTTCCTGACATTGCGTGGCTTCCTCAAATCGGCCCAACATATCGTAGGCAGCGCCGAGCATTTTTAGACTTAGCGCGCGCATATAGGCGGCGTTATCTCCCAAAGAATCGCTCAAAGCAAGCAATTGTTCTCCCAGAGCCAGGGCGCCCTGCGCATCCCCCAGACGGTAAAGCGCCAGCCCTTGACCAAAATAGGCTGTAGCCAGCGCTTCGCTGCCCACATCTCCGGCGCGCAACGCCAGCGCTTCGGCATGCTGTGTACTCTCAAACATCGCCCGGTAATCCCCCCGGCGCTCGTGTACACCCGCAAGACCGTTCCAGGCGCGCGCTTGCGCATCGCAGTCTGCCATGGCCTCAGCACGCGCGCACATCGCACTGTAGGTCTGGATGGCTTCCGGGTATCGGGCGCGCATCCAGAGGACTTTCGCCAGACCCGCATACCAGGGAATACTGTCTGCGCCAAGATCCGGCTGATCCACAGCGATTTCCAACGCCCGGCGGAAAAATGCAATCGCAGTTTCGGGGGCATAGGCTTCGAGTGCTTGTTTGCCGGCGCGTCCATACCACAGGGCCGCCTCACGCGCTTCACCGGCGCGTTCAGCATGCTCGCCGATCAAACCCGCGACCTCTCCCACACGCGCACCGCTATGCGCCTCGAGCCACGCCGCAGCCCGGGCATGATAGAGACTGCGCTCGCGCTTGAGAACCGTCTCGTAAGTCACTGCGCGGAACAAAGCGTGCTTGAAAGCATACTCCTTGCCGCCGACAAGAGCCAACATCTCCTGTGAACCGGCATGCGCGCGTTCAAAAATGAGCTCCCGCGCCTCGAGAGCACGCAGAATCGCGGCAAGATCATCGTCCACATGCGCAGCCATTGTATCCCCCGTTTGCAGAGCCCGTACAGCCTCATCCCAGAAGACCCGGCCCACCACGGATGCCTGTTGCAACACCACGCGTTCCTCAGAAGGTAGACTATCGAGATGCGCCTGCAAAACGCCGGTAAGCGTCGGAGGTACGCGAATAGCATCTAGCCGCGAGACATTGATGCTCCACCTTGTGGAATCCGTAAGAATGACCCGATCACTGATCAACACCTTGATTAATTCCTCAAGGTAGAAGGGATTGCCTTCCGCCTGGCGCACCACCATATCACGCAGTGCAACCGGTACGCTCTCCGCACGCTTCAGGATTTCCGATACCAGTTGCCGGCTTGCATCTTCCGAAAGCAGGGAGAGTTCCACCCGCTGATGTGCTGCGTAGGCGGTACCCCACTGGGGATAGCGTTCGAACAATGTCGGACGGGCGACGGCGACCACAAGCATGGGCAACTCGCTAACGTGGGGAAGCAGGTCGACCAAAGCATCCAGTGAAGCCACATCCGCCCAATGAAGGTCTTCGAGCAACACCACCACCGGTCCCGAAGCTGCTGCCGCGTGTAAGAACTGCCCCAGATAGTGTAAAGCACGATCATGAATCTGCCGGGCGTCCTCCAGGATTCCCCGCAGAAAAGCGCTGCTCGAGAAATCCAGGCCAAGCAGGTGACCAATGAAATGCGCCTTCTCTGTGGCATGTGTGTCATGGGGCATCATCCCCACAACACCCGCAACCAGCTTCTCACGCGCCAGTTCAGAAGTATCGCTTTCGTGAATCGCAAACAACAAGGCGAAAACATCACGCAGCAATCCATAGGGCAGTCGCAGTGTGTTTTCAACCGCCCGCCCCCGAAATAGCGAGAAACC
>JAFGNR010000089.1 GCA_016926915.1 Anaerolineae bacterium | reverse complement strand
TGCCGCTTGCATTTCTTACGATGCCGGCGAGGATGCCCGGTTGGTCCACGACGATAACGGCGGCGTAGGCATCCAACCTGCCCCAGCCCATTTCGTTGTTCGGTACCGTCGCGGTCAAGGGAAGTGCCGTCTGGGTGATCACGTGCACCATGTCGGAAACGCTGAGGGTGTCACTGATGCTGCGCAGGAGCGCCGCAACGCCCGCGACGTGTGGGGTGGCCATGGATGTTCCCTCCTGGTACGCGTATGTCCCTCCTGGCATAGCTGATTCGATAGTTACCCCTGGCGCTACGACGTAAGGCTTGATTTCCCCCCAGGGGGATGGCCCGCGGCTGGAAAACGGGGCGATGTGCTCATAAGGGTCGCTGGCGCCTACGGCGAACACACCGGGCAGGCTCGCCGGAGATCGCAGCGTTGCTGAATCGGGGCCCTCGTTTCCTGCGGCGAAAACCGCCAGAATTCCGGCAGCTTCTAGCGTTTCGAGGTCTCCCTGGAAGGTGGTCAGGTATGCGTCTCTCATGCCCCACGAGCAGACCACAACGTCCGGCGCCAGGGCCGGATCGCCGTCAGGCGCCAACAACCACTGAAATCCGGCGTGGATGTCGGAATCGAACCCGGCGCCGCTGCTGTTCAGAACTTTGACGGCCTGCCAGCGCGCCCCAGGCGCGACCCCAATCCCCTCGCTTCCGACTGCGGTGCCGGTAGTGTGGGTTCCATGCCCATGGTCGTCATACGGGTATACCCCGCCGCTGACCGCGTCGAACCACGCACCCTGATGTACTACAATGCCATGTCCCAGATTGCCCAGGTAGTTTGCATTCAAGGCCGGATGCAACCAATCGACGCCGGTGTCCATGCTGGCCACCAGAGCGCCGGTGCCGGAAATTGCCAGGGTTTCCCAGACTTCGGGGACTCCGAGGCGAACAATGCCCCAGACGGGGTTCGGTGTCGTATGCAGACTGCTCTCGGAAATGAAATCGGGTGCGACATAGGATCGCGCGTGATCAAGGTGCAGGGCCGCAACCCAGGGGGAAAGGGCTAGTTTGAAGATTACATCCGGATACGTTGTGAGCGCCAGGCCGTTGATGCTCCACAGTTCCGTTACCTCTCGTAGTCTTTCCTGGCGGCCGGCTTCGTCCAAGAGCGGCGCCAGAGGCATTCGCGACGCCTCGAAGCGCGCTTGTAGGGCCTTGACCAGGCTGCGGCGCGCATCCAGGGGCTGCCCCTGAGGTGTAAGGTGGATTGGCGTCGCCTTTTCTTCGGTTTGCAAAATGACAATGACGCGGACAGGTAGGTCTTCTGGAAGCGCCATGGCGCGGAGCAGGTCGGGGTCTATTTTGCCCGGGGGAGGTGCTGACGCTGCCGGGGCAAGGAACCATGCCGGTACCAGGGATAAGGTTGTTATGGGCCCAGTTGCCCGTAGGGGGCCTGGAAATCCCAGGATCATGATCGATAGGCTTAACCACACTGCTACTACGCGCCGTTCCCAGGTATACATCTTGCGCTCCTCATCCACACTGTCGCCCCACGGCAAAGCATCCAAGGCAGTATTCGAAATTTCTCAAAGGTCGTGGGGTGATCTCTACCCTCTATACTCATTCTAGCACCAGTTATCTGGAAAACATCATGACGAACATCGCACCTTCATCGTTTTCTTTGCTGGTTCACTGGACTTTCTCCCTAATCCTTTTATAATTTCCTTAACATTCAGAGCGTGGAGGCAGCGATGACGCTTTCCATTGATCAGCAGCTTGATATCCTCATGCGTGGTGTCGAATACGGCGACCCCCAGACGTATGAAAACATGCGCGCAGAACTGGGTGAGCGGCTCGCGACCTCGGTGCGCACAGGCAAACCGCTACGCGTCTATTGTGGTTATGATCCTACCGCCCCTGACCTGCATCTGGGACATACCGTAACCATGCGCAAGTTGCGCCAATTTCAAGACCTGGGCCACCAGGCGATTTTCTTGATTGGCACCTACACGGCGCTCATTGGCGATCCCTCGGATCGCGATAAGGCACGTCCCAGACCCTCGGCCGAACAAGTGCAACAGAATGCCCGCACCTATACCGAGCAAGCATTCAGGATCCTCGATCCTGAGCGCACAGAAGTGCGCCAGAACGGAGAGTGGCTCAGCCAACTGGGCTTTGAGGATCTCATCAATCTGGCCGCCCATTTCACGGTCCAGCAGTTCTTGGTTCGGGACAACTTCGCGAAACGCTACGATCGCAATGACCCGATCTGGCTCCATGAGTTCTTCTATGCACTCATGCAAGGATATGATGCGGTTGCGCTGGAAGCGGACGTTCAGCTGGGGGCCACGGAGCAACTCTTCAACTTGATGGCGGGCCGAAAGTTGCAGGAAGCCTTCGGACAGCAACCCCAGATCGCGATTACGCTGCCCATTCTCGTCGGAACCGATGGGCATATTCGAATGTCGAAGAGTATCGGCAACTACATTGGTATCAGTGAACCGCCCGAAACGATGTATGGGAAAACCATGAGTTTGCCTGACGAAGCGATGCCTAACTACTTCAATCTGGTTACACGTTGGCCCCCTGGAAAAATCCAGGAGCTACTTGATGCCATGGCCTCGGAGGCGCTCCATCCTATGGAGGCCAAGAAACAATTGGCCTGGGAGATCACCGATATCTTTTATGGCGCTCAGGCTGCGGATCGTGCGGCGCAGCATTTCTCTCGCGTTCACCAGCAGCGCGAGTTGCCGAAGAATATGGCGGAGTTTGCCCTGGTTGAGCCCCTGCGGTTGATCGATCTGATGCACGCGGCCGGTGTCGCGCCCAGCAAAAGCCAGGCGCGGCGGTTGATTCAGCAGGGGGGCGTGAGACTCGATGATGTGATGGTCGAGGATGTCGATGCCATCGTCGAGCCTGCCGAGCAGGTGCTGCAGGTTGGCAAGCGCCGCTTCGTCAAAATCATTGCAAACTGATCAAAGACTCACGGCGATTCTGGACGTCTAGTTACAGTCCAAGGTTAATTGACATCGTGGGCCGCTTATGTTAAACTGAGGTTGCATAGATCCTCGGAGGTATCACATGAACGAAAAGGCCAAGCGACTGGTCGTATGCATCGAAGATGAACCCGAGATGATTGAGCTCATCCGGCTCATTTTGGAGCGCGGCGATTTCGAATTGATTGGTGCAGTGGGAGGCGAGGAGGGTTTGAAGACGGTGCGCGAGCTCAAACCCGACCTGGTCTTGCTGGACTTGATGATGCCCGATATGGATGGTTGGGAAGTCTATCAGCAGATGAAGGCTGATAAGGAACTGCGAACCATCCCCGTCATCGTCGTCACAGCGAAGGCTCAAAGCATCGACAAAGTGCTCGGTTTGCATATTGCAAAGGTGGATGATTACGTGACCAAGCCCTTTGGGCCCCAGGAGTTGTTGAATAGCGTCAACAAGGTGTTGGGGCGTGGGGAGTGAATGGGGCTGTACTGCTAGCGATCGGGAACGAGTTGCTGAATGGCGAGGTACAGGATCGTAATCTTTATCTCCTGGCGCGTGAGCTGACGCGGCTGGGTTGGGTCGTTGAAGAAGCGGCGATAGTCCGGGATGATCCCGAACGCATCGCCGCTTTGTGCGTCCAATTCCTACAGCGCGGTCCGCAGCTATTGGTCGTGAGTGGGGGGCTCGGACCCACCGATGATGATTTGACGTTGGCTGCGGTGGCAGAAGCCCTGGGACGTCCTTTGCAAACGCACCCGTCTGCGCGGGATATGGTGGAAGCGCACTATGACCGGCTGCTCGCATTGGGGTATGTGCCGCGACGCGGCCCGTTGCCCGCGCGGGTGAAGATGGCGACGTTGCCCCAGGGCGCCATACCATTGCCGAATCCGATCGGTGTCGCCCCGGGCGTTCTGCTGGAGCACCAGGATACGCTGGTCGTCTGTTTGCCCGGAGTGCCCGCTGAACTGGAGGCTATCTTCGCTGCCTCTCTGAGGCCGCTGTTGACCGTGCGGTTTCATCCGGGGATCTGGGTGGAGGAACACCTGGTCGCGCGGTGTGAGGATGAGGCCGACGTGACGCTGTCACTGCGGACGGTTGCTGCTCGTTATCCTGATCTCTATTTCAAATCGCTGGCGCGCCCGTTTCCGGAAGCTCAGAGTGCTGAATTGACGATCGTCGTCGCCGCCCGGGCGGAGGATGCGGAGGCGACGTATGACCGCGTTCAGATGGCGAAAGCTGCGTTGGAAACAGAATTGGCGCGGGCCGGCATCCCGGTCATACCGGCCCTCAAGGCGTGAAGTCAGTTTCTGGGAGGTAAGCAATGGAACTACAGTTGAAGGTTGTGCGTATCGAGAAGCCGGAATCGGTGAACTTCATTCTGGGCCAATCCCATTTCATCAAGACGGTTGAGGATATTCACGAGGCGCTGGTCGGCGCGGTTCCCGACATCCGGTTTGGGCTGGCCTTTTGTGAGGCTTCGGGAAAAGCCCTCGTGCGCTGGTCCGGAACCGACGAGGCGATGATCGACTTGGCCCGGAAGAACGCGCTGGCGTTGAGCGCCGGCCATACCTTTGTCGTGTTCTTGGGCGAAGGCTTCTACCCTATCAACGTGTTGTCGACGATCAAGCGAGTGCCTGAAGTCGTTGGCATCTTCTGCGCGACTGCTAACCCGACCGAAGTCGTCATCGCAGAGACCGGGCTGGGACGAGGCGTTCTGGGGGTGATCGATGGCGTTCTTACCAAGGGTATCGAGGATGAGGACGGCATCGCGTGGCGAAAAGGCTTCTTGAGAACGATCGGTTACAAATTCTAGGTGTGTTACTTCCAGGCGCCAATATGCGATGACGTGGTTGACGTACCTTAAACGCGACCCGGTTCCCTGGCTTCTTGATCCGGTGAACCCGCCGGCGCGCCTTCTGACTCTGCGCGATATCTTTGGGCGCACCGAACAGAGTCTGGGAACTGAAGTCGCGCTGGTACGGGCCTGGTCCCCATTGCAGACGCTCATTTCCCGGGCTGACAGCCAGAATTTCTGGGGTAGGGCTGAAAACCCATTTTTCGGCGGGCCTCTTGGAACCTTTGGAACCTTGAATGCTCTCGCTCAGATGGCAGTGCCGGCGTTTCCGGTTGCTAAACACGCGTGTGAGAGTCTACTGGCTCAAGGACGTCATATTGATGGGCATATTGCGCCTGAAGATGGCCCTCCCGGTGGGCGGTTAGCGGCGACAGGAATGGCGTTGCGTTTGCTCTGGCATTTTGGATACGGTGAAGATGCGCGCACCCAATCTGCGCGCGCGGCACTCCGGCAAACGATTCTTCATCATTTTGAAGGGATGCGTCATTCAGGGGTGGCCGGCAGCGAGATGATTGCCTGTTTACTCAAGGCTCTGGACGGTCTGCTGGCGATTCCAGAATCCCTTCGCGAAGCCGAGGATGAGCAGGCCCTTCAGTTTCTCGCCGAGAGCATTGTGGCGCACCGCTTCGATTTCGAGGGACGGGACGCCGGGTGGCTGGCGTTTCGCTTCCCACGGTACCACGACTCAGATCTCCTGGAATTCTGTCACGTCCTGGCCCGCGCCGGCAAGACCAACCATCCATATTTCCAGGAATATCTTCAGCGGATAGTTTCAGAACAGACTGCCGAAGGGCGTTGGTTGAAAGCTCAGCTGTCGCCATGTACGATTCAAGTCGAGAGAAGCCGTTTTCCGAGTCGCTGGCTCACATTCGCAGCCGTTCATACTTTGATCTTGACCTATGGTGGAAACACGTATGCGACCTGACGAACAACGGGATGCGACGCGAAAACCCTATACGGTGATTCCGCGTACCCTGGTTTTCTTGAAGCGCGAGGGGCAGCTCTTGCTCCTCAAGGGGGCGCCCACGAAACGGCTATGGGCCGGGAAATACAACGGCCTGGGAGGGCATATCAAACCTGGAGAGTCGCCCGACGAGGCTGCGCGCCGCGAGGTCTTTGAAGAGGCCGGCCTGGTAGTCACGGATCTGACTTTGCGTGCTGTGGTGCATGTAACCCTGCCTGAGCCGCCGGGGGTCATATTGTTCGTTTTCGTTGGTGAAGCGCCCCCGGGATCGATTCTCGCTTCCGAAGAGGGTGTGGTAGAGTGGATACCACGCGACCGGCTGCTTGATTTGCCGCTGGTTGAAGATCTCCCCCAGTTGCTTCCTCGGATTTTAGCGGCGCATGACGTTGTTTTCGG
>JAFGNR010000384.1 GCA_016926915.1 Anaerolineae bacterium | reverse complement strand
CTCCCTATTGACATCCCATCAAATGGAGGTATACTCATTAAATGAGTATTCAGTCTATGAGTCAGGTCTATGAGCCCACTGACGAGATCGCCCCTAACGATTGAGTGGAGTCTGCTAGGATTCCTGGCGGAGCGGCCGATGCACGGGTATGAGATTCACCAGCGGATGTCGGAGGCTGCCGGGTTGGGAATTGTGTGGCATCTCAAGCAGAGCCAGCTGTACGCGCTGCTGGCCCGCCTCGAGAAGCGCGGGTACGTGGCCTACACGCTGGAGCCGCAGGAGCCGCGCCCGCCCCGGAAGGTCTACGCGTTGACGCCGGAAGGCGCCGCTGCGTTCGAAAGCTGGCTGCGGTCCCCGGTGGAACGGGGACGGGATTTCCGCCTGGAATTCCTGGCAAAGGTCTACTTCGCGCAGGCCCGCAATCCGGCGGTACGGCAAGCGCTTTTCACGGCCCAGCGCAGCGCGTGCCGCCGCTGGCGCGAGGAATTGGAAGCCGAACGCGAAGCCCAGGAGCAGGAGCTGTTCGAGCATTTAGTCTATACCTTCCGCCTGGGGCAGATCGAGGCAATGTTGGAGTGGCTGGATACCAGCGAGCGCATTCTTGCACAAACCGAAGATTACATGGAGGGATAGCAATGGGAAAACGGCGGCTTCTCTGGGGTCTGGTACTACTGAGTATGTTCGGGCTGGTCGCCTGCCAAGGCAATGCGGCGCCTGCGAGTGGAGAGCAGACGGTGGTGGTCACCGACGCGCTAGGCCGCGAGGTGACGCTGGCGGCGCTCCCCCAACGTATCATCATCGGGGGACGGGCGAACTTCATGCTCAACGACGCCATCTATCTCTTCCCCGACGCGCCGGAACGGGTGCTGGCGCTCACCAAAGCCAACCAGGCCGCGACCGCCTTTGTGACGCTCCTGGATCCCGAGGCCGAAGCGAAAATCCGGTTCATGGCGGACGCCGCCGCCGAGGAAATCGCCGCGGCAGACCCGGACCTGGTGTTGCTCAAGAGCTACATGCAGGAAGCGCTCGGCGCCCCCCTGGAACAGTTGGGCATCCCGGTGCTCTATTTCGATTTCGAGACGCCGGAGCAGTATGAACGCGATCTGGGCATCTTGGGCCAGGCCCTGGGAAATGCCGAGCGCGCCGCCGAAATCTGGACCTATTATCGCGATATCATGGATCGTATGGCGGAAGGGACGGCGAACTTGACCGCTGCCGACAAGCCCCGGGTGCTCCTGCTGCAATACAGCGAATCCGGCGGCGAGGTGGCGTTCAAGGTCCCACCGGTTAGTTGGATTCAAACCCAGATGGTGGAGCTAGCCGGGGGCATTCCGATCTGGAAGGAAGCAGCCCAGGGCGGCGGTTGGGCGGTGGTGAACCTCGAGCAGATCGCAGCCTGGAATCCCGAGCAGGTCTATGTGATCAACTACTTCGGCAGCGCCGCCGAGATCGTGGCGCAACTCCAGGCTGACCCACAATGGTCCGAGTTGGCGGCGGTCCGCAACGAACAGCTTTTCGGCTTCGCAAGTGATTTTCACAGCTGGGATCAGCCGGATACCCGCTGGGGATTGGGGCTGCTATGGCTGGCGCAGCGTATCCAACCGGACGCCTTCGCGGCAATCGACATGGAAGCGGAGACGCTCCACTTCTTCGAGACGCTCTACGGCCTGGAGCGGGACGTCATCGAGGCCGAGATCCTCTCGCGCACCGGCGATCTGGCCTACCCTTGATCACCAACCGGCAGCGGCGGCAAACGTTATGGGGGCTGGGACTCCTGCTATTGGCAGTCACCGGCCTGGCCATCTTCACGGGACGGTATCCGGCGCCGGTCTGGATGCCGTTCCGGCTGCTGTTCGAGGATCCGCTGGCCCAACGGCTGGTGATGAACCTGCGGCTGCCCCGCATCCTGGCGGCTCTGCTGCTGGGCATGTCGCTGGCAGGGGCAGGCACGGTGCTGCAGATGATCTTCCATAACCCCCTGGTGGAGCCCGGTTTTCTCGGCGTCTCCCAGGGCGCGGCCTTTGGCGCGGCGCTGAGTATCGTGGCGCTGCAGGCCCCCGGTCCCGTCATCCAGGCGAGCGCGGCGGCGTTTGGCTGTCTCGGGCTGGCCTTTTCCTACCTGCTGGCCCGGAGGATGCGGTATGGCGGCTGGACGCTGCGCCTGGTGTTGGCGGGCATTGCCGTTTCGGCGCTGTTCTCTGCAGGGGTTGGCATCCTCAAGTACATCGCCGACCCCCTCACACAGCTGCCGGAGCTGGTCTTCTGGATGTTGGGCGCGCTCTCCAGCGTCACCTGGACGGACACGCTTTACATCCTGCCGGTGACGGCGCTTTCGCTGGGCGTGCTGCTCCTGATGCGCTGGCGGCTCAATCTCCTGGCCTTGGATGACGCCACGGCCCTTTCGCTCGGCACGGCCCCCGCGCGGGAACGGCTGTTGCTGCTGGTCGCCGCCGTGACCGCCACCTCGGTAGTCGTCTCCGTCGCAGGCGTCGTAGGATGGATCGGCCTCATCGTGCCCCACCTCGCCCGGCGTCTGTTGGGGGCCGATACGCAATACGCCCTTCCCGGATCGCTGCTGCTGGGCGGCGCCTTCGCGGTTGTGTGCGACTCCATCGCCCGCGCGGCGCTTTCGGGAGAAATCCCCCTGGGGATTCTAACCTCGTTGATCGGGGCCCTGGCGTTCAGCCTCCTGATGATGGGACGCCCCCGTTTCGACGCGCGCGCCCTCCAGCGCTGAGAACGATGGTATGATGACTTCACACACTCCGGCGGTCACGCTTTCCAATATCCGGTTCAGCTACAACGGGCACACGCGCACCGTCTTCGAAGCGCTCTCGCTGGCGATTCCCGCCCGGTCCGTCACAGCGGTCTTGGGACCGAACGGCGCCGGGAAATCCACGCTCCTGCACCTGATTCTGGGCCTGCTGGCGCCCGCAGCCGGGGAGATCCTGCTGGAACAGCGCCCGCGCCGCGCCTTCTCACGCCGGGAGCTGGGGCAGTTGGTGGGGTTGGTATCGCAGGAAGAAACCATCCCTTTCAGCTTCACGGTGCTGGAATACGTCTTATTGGGACGCGCCCCCCACCTCAGCTTTCTGGAAACGCCGGGCGCCCAAGACTTCGAGGTCGCGCGCCGGGCCCTGGCCCAGGTTGGCGCCGTCGAGATGGCGTCGCGACCGATTCAGGCGCTCAGCGGCGGGGAACGGCAGCTGGTGATGATCGCGCGGGCGCTGGCCCAACAACCGCGCATCCTGCTGCTGGACGAACCGACGTCGCACCTGGACCTGAGTAACAAGGGCCGCGTGCTGAACGTCATCCGGCAGCTGGCAAACGACGGGGTGACCTCGATCTTCACCACCCACGAACCCGAGCTCGCCGCATCTGTAGCAGATTACGTAGTGCTGATGCACGCCGGCGAGACGCTAGCTGCCGGCGCCCTGGATGAGGTCTTCACATCGGAGAATCTCTCGCGCACCTACGAGGTACCGGTCTGCGTTCTGCAAGTCGCCGGGCGCCGACTCGTTGTAGGGGAGACGCCGGCAGGCACTACCGGTAGGGGTACATGAACGCCGCCCGGCGAAATTAACCATTTTCTCACCGCAAGGCGGTATTAAGTTAGATTATACGGGAAAGACCCGCCCATCGTCAAACCGGTTGCTGTAGAAGCCTCTGTATATCCTCTTCGTGTTCTCCGCGCCTCCGTGGTGAAAACAGGTCTTGCAAAAGTGTATAGATCGTGTACAGTATGCACGTAGCGCGAGTGGGCGCACCTTCCGAACCTGTGAGCCAGAGGTTGACGTATGACCGAATCGTCGAGTAGACAAAGCCCGTACTTCATCGACCCGACAGGGCGCGAGCACCTGCTGGAAGAAGAGCATATCACCATCGGCCGCGCCGTGGAGAACACCATCGTCATCACCAGCAAACGAATCTCCCGTTCTCACGCCAGCGTGCAGCGCGACGGCTGGCGGCGCATCCTGGAAGATCTCAACAGCACCAACGGCACCTTCCTCAACGGCGAGCGGGTGCTTTCTTCCGTGGAATTGCACGACGGAGATCGCGTCCTGGTAGGCGATGTCGAACTGGTCTACCACGATCCGGACATCACGGTATGCGCTACCCCCTTCCCCGAACTGGAGATAGACATTGCCGGCGGTGTAGTGCGGGTCGACCGGCATATAGTACCGCTCTCTTCAAAAGAATTCGATCTTCTGGCCTATCTGTACGAGATGCGGGGGCAGGTTTGCTCGAAAGACGACATCGGCATTGCCGTCTGGCCTGAATATGAGGGCAGCGTTTACGATTACCAGATCGAGAACCTGGTCCGCCGGCTGCGCACCAAGCTGGAACCCGATCCCACCGATCCCCAACTCCTGGTTACGGTTCGCGGCCTGGGCTACAAGCTGGTCACGCGCGATTGACCGGGCGATTTGTCCACCTCTTTCCCCAAGAGAAACGCGCCTCACCAGTCCCCTAACATCACGCAGGTGCACTCTGGTAGAAGGCTGTTAGGGGGATGTTAGTTTTCCGATAGGCGCCGCGTCCTCCTTCATGATAAGGTATCCACGGTGAGGCATAACACCCTATCAGAGGAGGCAGTACATGAAAGGGACAGGCATACTTGTGTTGTTGGCATCGTTCATCATGATGGGCGCCGCAGGCTGCACCCTGGGCAGTCTGGGATTCATTCGTGGATCGGGACACGTGGTCGAAGAAACGTTCGAGGTGCAGGATTTCACCGGCGTGACGCTGGCAGGCATCGGCACGCTCAGCATCGAGCAGGGCGAGACGGAGCAGCTGCGCGTCGAAGCCGAAGATAACCTGATCCCCTACATCGAGACGGAGATTCACAACGGCGCCCTGACCATCCGTTTCCAGGAGTTCACGCACATCCGTCCCACGCGCCCCATTAACTTCTTTCTAACCGTCAAGGCGTTGGAAGACCTGACCCTGGCGGGCAGCGGGGACATCATCGTGAAAGACCTGGAGGCGCAGACGTTTCATGCCCGGCTAAACGGCTCCGGCAAACTCGTGATGGCGGCCCTGGAGGCAGACCACGCGATCGTAGCTATCAACGGGTCGGGCAACATCGAGATCGCAACGCTTACCGCCGCCGCACTGCGGGCGCGCAGCTCCGGTTCCGGCGACATCGACATCGCGGGAGGAACTGTGACCGAGCAGGACGTGACGCTTACCGGATCGGGCAACTTCCGGGCCACAGCCCTGCAAAGCGACCGGGCTACCATCCACATCACCGGCGGCGGCAATACGACGGTGCGGGTTCGCGAGACCCTCAACGCCAGCATTGCCGGCAGCGGATCGGTTCGCTACGTGGGGACGCCCGCTGTCGAAAGTCGCGTCACCGGATCGGGCCGCGTCCGCGCCATCGAGGGGTAATTAATCAATAACACCCAACACTACCACAAAGGACATGACCATGCAGCTTTCACTTGAAGGGCAAACCCTGGGGAAATACCGGATTCTGGAACCATTAGGACGCGGAGGAATGGCGAGAGTCTACCGCGCCTACCACCCACAGCTCGACCGGTACGTGGCGATCAAAGTGCTGCGCCCCGACCTCGTCGAGGAGGAAGATTTCCCTACCCGGTTCCAGCGCGAGGCGCGTCACGTGGCGACGCTCCGACACGCCAACATCGTGCAAATCTTCGATTCCGATGTCGAGGGCGACCTCTACTACATGGTCATGGAACTGTTGGAAGGCGACACGCTCAAGGCGCGGCTCAACGATTACCGCGTGCGCGGCGAGCGGATGCCCTGGGGCGAGATCGTGCGCATCCTGCTGGACGTCCTGGACGGGTTGGACTACGCCCACAGCGAGGGCATGGTGCACCGCGACATCAAACCGGCGAACATCATGCTGACCAAACGCGGGCAGGCGGTTATCGGGGACTTCGGGATTGCCCGCATGGTCGGCGGCACGCGGTACACGCTTTCCGGCGCGCTGATGGGCACCGTGAGCTACATCGCTCCGGAACAGGGGCTGGAGGGGGAAAGCGACGCCCGCAGCGACCTCTATTCGCTGGGCATCGTCTTCTACGAAATGCTAACGCAGCACCCGCCCTTCGAGGGCGACACCCCGTTGGCGATTTTGATGAAACACGTCAGCGACCCACTGCCGCTGCCGCGCCAGATCGATCCTGAAATCCCAGAGGCCTTCGAGCGCATCGTGCTCAAGGCGTTAGCGAAACGGGCAGAGGATCGCTACCAGAGCGCTGCCGAGATGGCGCAGGCGCTGCGCGACGCAGCGCGGGAAGCCGGCATCGCGCTGGTCGACCGCATTTCGCAGCCGCTTTCGTTCACGACGCGGGATGCGCCGGCAGAGCACGTGACGGTCATTTCGGGCGCTGCACGCCAGAAGCTGCAGGATGCCGGATTCGCAGACGACGCAACCGACATCACCCTGGGCAAGCGGCTGGCAGTGGCGCAGGAAACAGGCACACAAAACCCGCGAGGCCCCCAGGCGAGGAACAAAGAAAAGCCGGAACGCGCCCCACGAGAAGAGAGAAAAGGCGTCGGACGGGCCATCTTCACGGCGCTGATGCTGGTCACTACCTACAACTTGCTAGCGGTGATGTTCAGCGGCATCACGCGGTGGAAGCTTTACACCAACGGCTGGCCTATCCAACTGCTCGTGGGCGGCATTGGCCTGTGCATCATCATGATCACAACCCGCAATCGCTGGCTGCTGATTCCTGTCGGTATCATCATCGGCAACGGCATCATCTTCTCATATTACGCCGTCACCCACAATTGGGAACTCTGGGAATTCTTCTGGCCGCTGGAGCCGATTCTCATCATGATTACGCTCGGGATCACGATCTACTGGCCTTTCCGGGGGCAAGACGACAGCAAGATCGTGCAGAGCATCGGCAGCGCGTTAGCCATCGCCTCGTTTGCGCTAAGCGGGTTGGTGGCCCTCGCCGCGATCATCGCCCCCTAGCAGGGGAGACATCCTCCGCGAACTCTGCACCTCTGTGGTTTCTCTTTTTGCACCACGGAGACGCTGGGAACACGGAGTTACACAGAGAAAAACACCTATCATCAAACCTACATCATAGGACTATTTCGGAGGAACCATGAAAAAGGAAATTTCGATTTTACTAGGCGGTTTGCTGATTTTGCTGGGCGTCGTATCCGGGGTCTTTACCGTGCTCCTGCCGTTGCTGGGCATCGGCATGTGGCAGCTGCAACCGTGGCGGCTCTGGCCGGTCTTCGTGATCGCCGGGGGACTGCTCTTCGTGATCCCGCCGTTTCTCGTGCGGGGCAAGCGCGGGCTGGGCGCCCTGTTCATCCCCGGATTGCCTGTGGCGACGACAGGCGGCATCCTGTTCTTCGCCAGCATCACGAACCATTGGGGCGCGTGGGAATGGCTCTGGCCCTTGGAGGTGATCTCGGTGGCGCTGGGATTCCTGTTCGCGGCGCTCTACATGCGCGTGGTCGGGCTGATGGTTCCGGCGATCATCATCGGGCTGAACGGTCTGGTGTTCCAGTTCTGCGCCGTCACAGGGTTCTGGGAAGCCTGGGCCGTGTTGTGGGCCATCGAACCTCTCTCGGTAGGGCTGGCGCTGCTGGCGCTCTATCTCAAGCATCGCTCTCCCGGCCTGCTGCTGGCAGCGCTGATCCTCTGCGGCATCGCGGGATTGGGCTTCGTCGGCATGAGCACCATCTTCATGGCGCGCTGGTGGGTCTTCCAGCTGCTGGGCCCCCTCGTCCTGATCGGCATCGGCGCCATCCTGATCGTGTGGGCGCTGACCCGGCAGCCGTACCGGACGCATCCCATGCCGGAAAAGACGAATGGGGACGTTCCCCCCATGACAGAGCCGGTGGTCGAGGTCTGATCTGGCGCCTTATGGGTTTCAATCAGGTGGGACGCACT
>JAFGNR010000383.1 GCA_016926915.1 Anaerolineae bacterium | reverse complement strand
GAACCGCCATTGTGGTTTCACGACATCCTGCGCCCGGATGGCACACCGTACAGCCATGCGGAAAAGGCCCTGATCCAAGAGATCACCTGACGTCGAACATTAGGAAATTGTCTGAACAAACAAACGTTGTCCATTGGCGAGAATCGGGAGTTCGTGAAAGCCGTTTTCCACGCCGCCGCCCGCGGGATAGACGGAGATAAAGAAAGGCATCCAGTGATCCTGGACACAATCACGGCATCGGTTTGCCCTTCCTGCATCGGGTTGTGTTGCCGAAACCAACTCGGCGTAAGAATTCGTCTTGTCTAGCTTAGGGACTGTATATTTACGAGAAGCCCTACCATCAATTTGCTACAGCAGTACCAGAAAGTACTTGGTGCGTGCCGGCGACAAGGGCGGATCCATCCGTTGGCGTGCTTATTAGCTGCTGATCTTGGCTGCCTTGAATGGCGAAAGCAGTCTGCGTGAGATGGTAGAATGGGGCCGACAGTATTGGGCTCAACTCCGATAATATTTTGCACCGATGAATGTCGTGACTAGTGCGAGTTTTGTTCCTTGTGTATAATTGGGCTGAGCTAGACGAGCCAACCGGTAGAGGCGGGTTAGTATGGAACAAGATCTTGAGCAACGGATCAGGGCTGTAGAGAAGCGGCTAGAGGACCTACCTGCGGAACAGCAGGAGGATTTTGCTGGATTACGAGACGAATTCTCTGCAATCCTGGCCGAGATTCGGGAGGCTGGCGAGGCGTTGCGGCGACAGCGCGAGAAGCAGGTAGAAACCCAGATGGCGAATAACCTGCTGCGCTCTCTTCTCGACGTGATGCCGGTAGGTGTGATTGTCTGCGATGGGGATGGCACAGTCCTGATGAATAATCCGGCAGCCAAGTCGATCCTGGACGGGGGTCTCGCCGGGGACGTGCACCACCCGGCGCGTGTCCATACGACCTACCGACTCGACGGCTCGCTCTTTCCAGTGGAGGAGATGCCGTTGGTACAGACCCTGAAAACTGGACAGGTTGTTAAGGGCGTTGAGATCCTGGTTCGTTGGCCGGATGGTCGAGAGCGTGCGATCTTGGCTGGAGCGGCGCCTGTGACTGATGATACAGGCGATATAGTCAGCGCAGTAGCGGTTTTCCAGGATATCACTGCGCATAAGCAGGCTGAGGAAGAAATAAAGTGTCTTTTGGCCGACAACTGTAGCCAGCGTGAACTCCTGGAACGATTGATAGACCAGGTTCCGGTTGGCATTGCCATTGTGCGTGGTCCAGACCATCGCTACGAGATGGTCACCCCCTACTATCAGGCTGCTTCTGGCGTACCAGGGATGCCCATGGTTGGTCACACGATTGCCGAGGTTTTCCCTGATATCGTGACCAGGGGGGCGCTCGAGTTTATTGAGACCGTGTACCGCACGGGGCAGACGGTGAGCATCCGTGAACGTGAGACATCATTGGGGCCGGGGCGCGAGCAGACGTACTGGAACGTGGATCATGTCCCACTGCGCAACCAGGAGGGTGACGTCGAGAGCGTGTTAATCCTAACCAGTGAGGTCACCGAACAAGTTCTCCAACGCAAGCAGATGGAGGATCTTGCGGCGACGGTGCAGAGCGAGCGGAACATTCTGCAAGTCATTATGGAGAACACCCCTGCTCATCTGGCTTACCTGGATCCGGAGTTTAATTTTGTAGAGGTCAACTCCACGTATGTTCGGGGTTGTGGCCACAGTCGAGAGGCGTTGATTGGTCACAACCATTTTGAGCGATTCCCTGACGAGGAGAATCAGGCTATTTTCGAGCACGTCAGGGACATCGGCGAACCGGTCAAGTTTCACGCCAAACCCTTCGAGTTCCCGGATCATCCCGAGTGGGGTACTACGTATTGGGATTGGACGCTGACGCCGGTAAAAAATGAGAATGGCGAGATACAAGGATTGGCGTTTTCGCTTTTTGATGTGACGGAGCAGATGCGGGCGCAGGCGGAGATCGAGAATCTGTCCCGCTTCCCAGGCGAAAACCCCAATCCAGTGCTCAGGATGGCAAAGGATGGGACAATCCTCTATGCTAACGCAGGCAGTGCTTTCTTGCTCTCCTGCTGTGATGCTCGGGTTGGAGAGAAGGGGCCTGCCGAATGGCAGCATCACGTTGCCAAGGCGCTTGACGCCGGTGAGGTACAGGTGATTGAGGCGCCGTGTGATGAGCGTATCTTCTCACTCACCATAGCACCCATCACAGAAAAAGGCTACGCCAACCTCTATGGGCTGAATATAACGACGCGTAAACAAGCCGAAGAGGCGTTGCGGGCCAGTGAGGAACGGCTCCGGTTAGTGGCCGACTATACTCACGATTGGGAGTATTGGACCAGCCCGAACGGCGAGCATCTTTATATCTCCCCTGCGTGTGAGCGGATTACGGGCTATCCGCCCAAGAGGTTCTACGACGATCCCGATTTGCTGCGCCGCATTGTCCATCCCAACGACCAGTTTATACTGGAAGAGCATTTGCATGAGAGCCACCGAGCTCATCAGGTACGGGGCGTTGACTTTCGCATTGTGACCCGTGACGGCAGAGAGCGCTGGATCAACCATGTCTGCCAGCCGGTCTATAATGCCGCTGGAGTCTGGTTAGGCTATCGCAGCAGCAACCGGGACGTCACCGATCGCAAGCAAGCCGAGCAGTCACTGTCTGACAGGGAGCAAAAGCTGCGTGCGCTGTTCGACATTCTACCTATCGGCGTCTCGATCCTGGATGATGCGCGGCACATCCAGCTTTCGAATCCAGTGTTGGCGAAAATCCTGGATCTCTCACCGGAGCAGCTACAAACCGGTGAGTATGAGAAGCGCACTTATTTGCGGAGCGATGGCAGCGAGATGTCACCCGACGAGTTCCCCAGCAGCCGGGCTTTCCGTGAGCAGCAGCCCATCCACGATGTGGAGATCGAGATTGTGAAACGGGACGGCGACCGGATATGGACCGACGTCAGCGCCGTTCCCTTGCCTTTTGCCGATTGGCGCGTCATTATCACCACAGCCGACATCACCCGTCAGAAGCAGGCGGAGGCGGCATTGCGCCAGGCCCGGGACGAATTGGAGATGCGCGTTCGAGAGCGTACTGCCGAGCTATTGGGGGTCAATGTGGCGTTACGTGGCGAGATCGCCGATCGCCGGCGGGTGGAGGCGGAGCTGCGGACCAGTGAGGAGCGGTTCCGTCAGGTGGCGGAGAACATCGACGAGATCCTGTGGCTGGCGGAGCCTGGCAGCGGCCGGTTGCTCTATATCAATCCGGCCTACGAGAAAATCCGGGGACGTTCTGTCGGAAACTTGCCCGAGAACGCGCAGGAGATCTTGGCCGACGTGCATCCAGAAGATCGCCAGCAGCTCTCTCACATTCGGGAGGGGCAGGGGACGGAGTTCCGCATTATCAGGCCCAATGGTGATGTGCGTTGGGTTCGGGCCCGCGTTTTTCCCATCCAAGATGAGTCGGGACAACTATATCGTCTGGTCGGTATCGCCGAGGATATCACCGAGCAGAAGCAGACTCTGGCCGCTCTTCTCGGTGCCGAGCGGTTGGCCGGCGCCGGCAAAATGGCCGCTTTCCTGGCCCACGAGATCAACAATCCTTTGCAGTCAGCCGTCGGCTGTTTGAACCTGGCGCTGGAACAATTAGAAAAAGGAGACGATGCAAGTGAGTATCTCACCGTAACCTTCGAAGCCTTGCAGCGGACCTCCCGGATAGTGAAGCAGTTACGGAATTTGCACCGGCGCGTGGATGTTTCCCAGAACAAGGAGATGGTGGATTTGAATGCCTTGTTGAGGAACGTGTTGGTCCTGACCCAGAAGAAGTGCCAGGACTGTGGCGTGGAGGTGATCTTGGCGACAGCGGATGATCTGCCGATGCTGGAGATGGTGCTCGATGCTATACAGCAGGTTTTCCTCAATCTAGTGCTCAACGCGCTGGACGCTATGCCCGAGGGTGGTCAATTACAGGTACGCGTTTCCAAGACTACCGAACCTTATGGCGTCCAGGTTGCGTTTGTCGATGTGGGTACCGGCATTTCTGCTGAGGAACAGATGCATATCTTCGAGCCGTTTTACACGACCAAGAGAGACAGCCTGGGTGTGGGGCTGTTCATCAGCCGAGACATCGTGCAGCAACACGATGGACGGATCGAGGTGCAGAGCCAGGAGGGAGAGGGCACAACCTTCACTGTCTGGTTGCCGGCATAGGTCTCTTGGCGATGTCATTCAAACTATGGGAAGAATCTACCCGAAAAGTGTCGGGGGGCCGGCTCAATGATCAAAGGCGAGGTGAGGTACATGGATGAACAGATAAAAACCCTTGTCGTAGATGATGAAGAAGGTATCCGGCTTTTCCTGACCGGCGCGTTGTCGGGGGAGGGGCACGCCATCACCACGGCATCTAGCGGCGAAGAGGCGTTGGAATACTTGCGCGATATTGCCTTCGACCTGGTTCTGCTGGATCTGAGATTGGGAGGGCGGATAGATGGCTTGCGTATCCTGCAGGCGGTCAGTTGGCGCTGGCCGCAGACGGCGACGGTCATCTTGACTGGCCATGGAACACTCGAATCGGCCAGGGAAGCCATCCTGGAAGGATTGGATGCCTACCTGATCAAGCCGGTCACGGCTGACGAAGTGCGCACGATCGTGGCCGAAGTATTGAAGAAGCGGCGGCAGCAGGCCGTGGAGAGCAAGTCTTCCGACCCGTTGTCCCAAGAAGAATCCCCAAATGTGCTGCGACGGGGCGATTTTTTGGTAGACCTTGAGAAGCGGCAGGCCGAACTGCGTGGCCACCCTCTGGATCTCACGGACAGCGAGTACGAGCTTTTGATCTATTTGATGGAAAACGACAACCGTCCGGTTCCCCCGCCGGAGCTGGTAAAAGTTGTGCGGGGGTACGAATGTGATTATTTACAGGAGGCCCGCGACGTCATCAAGTGGTATATCTACCGACTGCGGAGCAAGGTGGAGCCTAAACCATCCTCCCCTCGGCACATCCTGAACGTGCGGGGAGCAGGCTATATCTTCAAGGCGTAGCGGCTGCCTGGCTGCTGTTGCTAGAAAAGGCCCGTTTGAACCATAACAATACCTAGAAATTGAAGCTCACCGAGCATGCGCCAGTGTCCAGGCCGAAGCGCCAGCTACCAGAATGGTGCAGGGCTGGTGGGTGCTGCCACTGCGTGCGGGGCAAGCCTTATACACGCTTGCGCCAGACGATGACCGCAGCCATGGTGATGAGTACCAACCCCAGCGCCACGAACGTACTGCGCCTCTCTATGCCCAGGGAGCTAAGGGCGACCGAGTTCGGTCCCACCCCGTCGCCCACCGTCCAGTCGGAGAACTCGTGGACGTTGGTGCGGCTGATGGTGGTGGCGCCGTAGAGGTGTGCGTCACTCTCCCCACAATCCCAGTTGCTACCTGTCCAGCGACAGAGTCGTTCATCCCCGGTGACGGTGCCGTTGACGTAGGGCAGGCCCAGCGTGACGGTGAAGGTGCCCGGCGCGCACGCATCCTGTAATAGATTCCAGTAGACGCCGGTCCGCAGGTTGTCGTTGATCGCCTCCGGATGGTGGCTGCTGGTGCGCCGGATGTGGATCTCTTCCAGGCAGTCACCCGGCCCCCGGTCAAGCACGTCGATCTCCGCCCCCGTCCGGTCGCCGCTGTAGGGACCGGTTCCCGTGATTGTCACGATGTCCAGGGTGCTCTGGTCCATCAGATACGGCGCTGCTCCTGGCACGTCCTTGTTATGCTCCCACAGTTCCCAGATGGTATCGCCCCAGACCCGCAACTGGTCGAAGAAGGGATCGGTCTGCGCCACGTAAGCGCCGGCAGGCAGGGTCTGAACCGTGCCGTTGATCTCATCGCGCAGGAAGGCGATGTATTCCCGGCTGGTGGTCTGGTAGTAGAGATCGACCTCGAGAGCATCGGCGCCTGCCGGGATGGTGATGCTCACGTCGTCGTAGCCGCCCGCGTACTCCTCTGCTGTGAAGTAGTCGGGATCCACCGTCGCCTCCCACACCGGTACGATGAGCCGGTCGGCGGCGGCGGCGATATTGAAGCCCTTGGGCGGAATGCGGTTGTCTTTGTAGCGACCATCGGACAGGACGAAGTGGAAGCTCTTGTCCTCGCCTGTGAGGGTTGAAGAGGTCTTCATCTCGTAGACCAGGACGTCCGTGTACGTCTCGTTGGCGCCCAGCGGCGCGCCGGGCATGCTCTTGAGGGTGCCCGTCACGTCCTCGTAGGGGTTTATCTCGTGCATCAAGGCGCCGCTCGCGTAGGCCCGGATGTTGACGAACATTCGCCGCCCCTCAGGATAGCCGCTGATGAGCTTGTGCCCCGTCTGGTTCTGGATGCGGAAACTCAGCGCGCCGGTATCGGGATCGTAGGTCACTTTCTGGATGGTCGCCGCCATCTCGAGTTGTTCCTTGGCCCGTTCGGTGCCGCTCAGCAGGAGCGTGGGCGTGATGCCCAGTCCCTGGCTCAGGTCGAGGGTAATGCTGAGCGGATCCTGGAAGAGCAAATCGTGGTTGGTCTGGTCGTAGTTCGGCGCGCCGGGGATGGTGCTGGCGAGGACCCAGGAGACCCAGACGTTGCCACCGGTCAGATCGTGCATAGGCATCCCGCTCTGGGGATGTTCGACGCTCTCGGTGGGACGCACGACGGCATCTTGGTGGCTTGCTGCCTGCCCCACGACGTCACGCATATGGCAGTCCTGGCACTTGGCGATGTTGTTGTTAGCGTATGAAGTCTCGAAGATCGCCGGGTCAAAGGGGCCTTCGCCCCCGGCGCCGCCCTGTTGCCCATAGGCCGACAGCGCAAACTCGGACCAGGTACGTTCGACGTGGTAGTAAGCATAGGCGGGGTTCACTTCGGTGGGCAAGGGATTAGCGGGATCGGCGCCTAAATTGGCCAGGACGGGATTGGAGACGTCGTGGCAGGTGGCACAGAAGTAGCGACTTTTGTGATAGCGGCTGTAGAGGTTGTCGTGGGCTTCCTCTGCGATGTCAGCGAAGGGGGCGCGCCGCTCTTCACTGTCGCTGACGAAGTACTGGCCGCCGCCGTTCTCCGTGTAGAGCGGGCTGAAGGGGCGGTTACTTATGAAGAAGGGATCGCCGTTGAAGAGCAGGATCTGCGCGGCCTGCGAAGCGTCCTCGGCATAGGTGGTATCCGCCTGAGTGCTCGAAGAGGGGACGACGGTGTTGGTCTCGTCCCAGTAGGTGAGCCACTCGTTGCCCTCGCGGAGGCCCGCATGGGTATCCTCGAAAAAGGGATCGTAGAGGCGGTGGCAGAAGTCGCAACTGAGGCCGTCGAAATCATCGGCCACCATAGCCGAGGCGTTGGTGGGGTCTGAACGTCCCTCCAGCCAGCCAGTGGGGAAATGGCAGCGTTCGCAGATGTCCGTCGCGTTGGGGCTATCCACGGCCCACATCGCATCTTGTGCCGCTACAGTCAACGCGGGCCAGAGCAGGAAATCGCGCCCGGCTTGAGCCATCATCGACCCGTGCCAGCTATCTCCCGGCGAGATGTCAAGATCGTAGCCGCTGTGACAGCGGAGGCATTGCGCGGCATCCTTGATGTCCACGTTGTTCTCCGGGTTTGGCTGCGTGCCCGGCATACGGACCAGCGGGTCATCGATCACCGCTACCGATGGTGTTGCCTGCGCCACGACACTGAAGCTCAATAAGCCAAATGTCAGAACTATCAGGACTAGGCTAGAGACTCGTTTTAGGGGCATTTCGTCCTCCTCTCTACTAAAATTATGGGAATTGGTTGGTAAAGTTGGCAAAGTTGATTTTGACCTATCTGCAAAAAAACGACCTTGGCCGCTCACCGGATCCGGTAAAGAAAGTCTCCCTCACATAAGCCAATAGTAGATCAGGTAAGCCCCCGCCCCGATCAGGAACATCGCGCTTAGGCGGTGGACGTGCGGGGTCAACGCCCGCAGCCAGCGCGCCAGCGCCCGTCTGAACAATACCGCTCCGACGTTTACAACGAAGATCACCGCCCCCATACCGAGCGCATAGCCGGCGAACTGGGCAAGAGAAGCGCCCATCCCTTCTCCTATCAGTCCGCCGCCAACGACGACCAAAAACACCGGCAGCGTACACCCCAGGGAGGCCAGCGCATAGGTGATGCCGAATAGAAACGCGTTGCCGAGGCTGCGCTTGGGGTTCACGGTCACACCTTTGACCGGCGCAAGCCCCACGGTCTGGCGTGTTGCCAGGAGCCAGACCCCCAGCAGGATCATTCCGGCGCCGATACTGAGTCCGGCATAGGGAAAAACCTCGGCCAACCACTGCCCCCCGACAGCGATAGCGCCTCCAACAAACGCAAAGATCAGCACAAAGCCCAACACGATCGCGCCAGAAACGATGATGCCCCAGAGCACGCGCCGGGCAACCGGCGAATCGGCCGCTTCTTCCCGTACCTGGTAGAACGCGTAAGAAGTCAGCACAATGATGCCGCAGGGATTGACGCTGGCGACCATACCGGCAGCGAAAGCATACCCTACCGGCAGCAGGTGAGCCAAGTCGGCTATGGCGTTCTCGATCCCGCCGTGGAAACTGACCAGGAGGAACAGCACGCCCACCACGAGCAGCGCCGGAACGACAAACGTAGCGACTAAAATCCGGCGGTTCTCCTTCGTCTGCGGGCCAGCGTTTTTTGAAGGCCACACGGCCTCCGTAGACAGGATACGTTTCATCGATTCCCCTTCGCCTCGGTGCTTGGTCAATCGCCCGCTGTTAGCAGCGCATCTATGTGCTCGCGCAGGGCAGCATCCCGTATCAGACCATAGGACTGATCCAGAATCCTACCGTTGGATTTGATATAGTAAATGGAGGGCACTTCCAGCACTTCATACTCCCGTATGACCATGACTTTAGGAGTGAACCCATTGGGAAACGTGATTCCTTCGTCTTTCAGAAAAGCCAGTGCGCCTTCCTCGGTGCCTAAATCTACAAAATCCCCAATGTGCAAGCCGACAAACAACACCTCGCCGTCATAGTCGGCGCTGACCTGCTCCAGCAGCGCCATATCGGCGAGACACGTGGGACAGGTCGCGGCCCACATCGCCAGCACGACGGGCCTTCCCTGGGCCAACACGTCGGAGAACATGAGTACTTCGGCGCCGAACACGTCGCCGCCTTGATAAAGAGTAAGCTCGAAGTCGGCAGCGCGTCGCGTTGCACAGCCGCTCAGTATCAAAGTCAGGAGGATGATCCCTATAACGATATGTTTAGTTCGCATAACACGCCTTCAGTTTTGGGCCTTTCCAGGAGAGTGGGGTAGTGACTTTTCGATGCTTATAAAGCGCCGCGAAGGACGCGCCTTCGGCGGCGTGTCCTTCGGCGGCTACACTTGCGAGTGGTGCAAAGCTCACTTTGATTGAGAATGTTTCATTCGCGTTTTCGAGCTTAAAACTCGAACTCATCCAGCTCCAGCAAGTCGGGGACACCCAACGGGCTACCCGCCTGGATCTCCAGGTTGCCTTCGTAGATGATTTCCGGGGCTTGGTATTGTTTATCCATCTTTATCTCCTCTGTTTTGAATCATTCTAGGTTTTGTGGGTATCTCAATAATCCGGAAAGGGGGGCACAGCCGCCCTTACCCCCTCCATCTTTCTCTACTTATTGAGAAGCTACGTTTTGTGTCCTATTTTGCCTTTCTCCGCTGGATCAGAAAGAGGCCACCCAAGACAACGGCGCCGAGTATGATAGCGACCGCAGGTATGACTTGGCCTTGAGCGGCAATGCCTGCCAGCATGACAGAGGTGGGGATGCTGTACCCCCCCTGACTCCATGGCGTGGAATCGACCTCAGAAAAGCCATTTAGGGAAGCAAACTGTACGTTGATCTCGCCCAGGCAGGCCGACCAGTTCGCGGCGCCGCTGATGTCCGCTTTCCACTCGTAGGTATAGGACGAGCCTGGGGTCCCAATCTCTTCACCAAAAGTGTCACCGTTTTGCTCGATCGAGCCAAACGGGCAACTGGGAGAGAGATTACCCTGACATTCAGATATGTCATCTGGAATACCGAGATAATAGTAGACCACCATGTCCTCGGCATCCTGAAAGCTGTTATTGGCAGGG
>JAFGNR010000088.1 GCA_016926915.1 Anaerolineae bacterium | reverse complement strand
GCCCATCACGATCAACACTTGATTTGTTGGGGATTTGTGTCTCATCCCGATCAAACATCGGATATTGTGAAACTGGCCGTCCAATTTTACGAGATACACGGTCGCGCTCCGACGCGGGATGAACTCATTCCGCTTTACTATGGCATCCCGGTCAAACCGGTGGATTTGATGATCGGGTTCAACCGCACGCGGATTTCGGTTTTAATGCCGCCGCTGCTGGGGGATAACGCCGATCTCTATTTCACAGTAGGATTGTCGATGGACTTGAGCGCGCCGGTATTCCGCCGTATCCTGTATGATCGCCTGTTCGCCCGCAAGTCGCGTCACCGCGCCTATGAGACGTTGACGCCGGAAGCCTTTGCACAGTTGCGGGCCTATTACGCTCTCAACCGTGAAAACGTGCTGGGATTGGGCGAGCGTTTCGAGGCGGGCGGCGTGTGGCACCCGTTGCCCCAGGTGCAGTTGCCTCCCGAATGGGAAAAGAGCAAAGCATGAACGTCTTGCTGACGGAGGTTGCAGCCCTGGAGGCCCGGTGGGGTACTCCGTTACGTTCCGATATTGTGATTCCGATTTCGCCCGGCCTGGATCCGGCGGCGGTGCAGGCTTTCTTTGCTAACCGCTGGGGTGAGGTGGTGATGGTGCTGTTGCGTCCTGAGGACGCCAGGGTATGGGTGATGACCAAGTCGAGTTTTCCAATTGGGTTGTATAGCCTTCCGACCGGCGGCATCCGCCCCGGCGAAGGAATTTGGGCGGCCTTGGCGCGGGAGCTGCAAGAAGAGACGGGCTTCCCACTCCAGGTCCGCCGGTTTTTGGCGTTGATCCGTTATTTGCCACAAGCGTCTGAGACCGGCTTTACGGACCTACCGGGTTTTGTCTCTTACGTTTTCCTTTTGGATGCGCCGCGTGGTGTGGCGCCGGTCTTGAGTTGTGATGAAGCAATTCTGGATTTCAAGGCTGTTGGTGGGGAGAACCTGGTCACTCTGGCGCAGCATTGGCGCCGGTTATCGGGGAAAAACGAGGCATTTCACGATCTGGCGGCCTGGGGATTATTCCGCAGTGTCGCGCACGAACTTGTGGGTAACTGGCTGTTGGGAGATGGGCGTCGTCATGGCTGAGAATATCTATGCGCATTTGGAGTCGATTCCGGTCGAGCAGCTGGTAGAAATCGGCCTTGCCGGGGTTTCACAGCGCGAGACCTTGCTAGACGCTGTTCTAGCTCGCGTGGCAGCGCAACTACCGACGGTGTTACGAGGGGCGACCTGTGATCGCGTCTATCTCGTGGGTTGCGGAGATTCCTTGTTTGCGGGCCTGGCAGCGCGATTCGCGTTCGAACGCCTGACCGGAATCCCGGTTTCTGTCGTTGAATCGCTGGATCTGGCGCGCTATAGCCTTGTGCCGGAGACTGCGCTGGTGATTGCCATCTCCAATAGTGGCGAGGTCGCCATGACGGTGGCTGCTGCGCAGACCGCGCAGGAGGCCGGTGCACAGGTTGTGGCGCTCACGGGATCGGGTGAGAGTTCGTTGGCGCGGGTCGCACCTGCCGTCGTGAGCGCCCCCTGCATAGCCCGCGAAGATTTTGCTGCTCAAGCCGGGCGCATTTTGGGGAACTTCAGTTTCAATCTGTTGGCGCTTTACGTGATGGCAATGCATTTAGGCCAGCAGCTGGGGACATTGGCGGCGCCGGATGCGACCCGTTATGCTGCGGAGTTGCAGCGTTTGCCGGGCGCGGCGGGGCGCGTCGTGGCCCTTGCACCGGAGCTTGGCGACTATCTGGAACAAGTGGATGAGGCCACGGACGTTTTCTTTTTGGGGGCGGGCCCCAGCTATGGTGTGGCGCTCTTTTACCAGGCCAAGTTCTTTGAGCAGGTGCAACGTCCCGTGTATGCCGCGCATTTGGAGGAATTCGTTCACGAACAATTCTATTTACTGCGACCCTCGCGTCAGGCCCAAGTGTGGGTGCTGGCGCCTTCAGGGGCGAATTTGCAGCGTGGGCTGGATCTCATGGCTGGGTTCCGGCAGGCCGGGGCGCATACGGCAGCCGTAACCACGGGCGAATCAGGGCGAGTTGGTCGCGTAGCCGATTTTGTATTCGATGTTGGTCCTGTGCCGGAAATGTTTTCGCCCGTAGTGACCAGTGTGCCGGGAGAGTTGTTGGGCATCCAGGCACTTCGGCGTTGGGGAAAAGGAGGTTTCATTGGGGCCCATCGCGGCCAGCAAATGGCCATCAATCGACAACTGACTCGTATGAATGTGACATCACCGCAGATCTCGAGGGGGCAACATGGCTGAGGAGATTGGTCTCCTGACTCAGTTGGATGCGATTACCGACACCATTGGTGTAGGGGGCTGTGGCTTGATGGATGCGACAGCCTATGATACGGCCTGGTTGGCCAGAGTTCCTGAGGCTAACGCGGACCGGCCTGCCTATCCACAGGCATTGCAGTGGCTCAGAGTTCACCAGCGACCGGATGGCAGCTGGGGATCGTCGATAAACTACGGACATGATCGTATTATCTCGACGCTGGCTGCCGTGTTAGCTCTGGCGCGTTGGAACCATCGGGCAACTCTTGGCGACGACGATGCTTTTGCGATCTCACGGGGCGTGAACTACGTCCGCAAACATGTTGGCGACCTGTCTGGAGAGCAGGAAACCATCGGTTTCGAGATGATCCTACCTACGTTGTTGGATGAATGTACCGCGCTGGGGCTTCATATTCCTATGGAACCCTTTGCCCGCTATCGTACACTGCGGGAGGCCAAGTTGGCGCGGATACCCAAAGATATGATCTACTCTCCAACGACGAGTGTTGCGTTCTCTTTGGAATTTCTGGGCAAGCATCTGGATATCGAGCGGGCGAAGACCATACAGGAACCCAATGGTAGCATCGCAGTTTCGCCTTCAGCAACCAGCTTCTTCCTGACGCAGTGCCCGGATTGCGCTACTGCGCGCCGGTATGTCGATCAGGTAGCGCAAGCGTATGGCGGCGCGGCGTCCCAGATGTTTCCCTTCGACATGTTCGAAACGTCCTGGTCATTGTGGAATCTGTTTCTGGTTGGCGGCGACGAAGTGCAACGCCGTATCGTGCGCCATGCTCTGGCCCTCAAACCGAAATGGGACGAGGGACGTGGCACCAGCTCTTCCTCCTTCTTCTCGGTGGTCAATGCCGATGATTCGGCCATGGTTTTCCGTGTGCTGCGCCTGGCGGGGCTGGATCCCGATCCGGAGCCGCTGTACCGGTTTGAAGGACCTGATCATTTCATTTGCCATCCATTTGAGCGGGACCCCAGTACCAGTACCAACATCCGGGTTCTGGAAGCGCTCAAAGGCGTGGATGCGGAGGCTTCTGCCAAGATTCTGCGCTGGTTGAAGAATACCCGGATCGAAGGGCGCTATTGGATGGACAAATGGCACGCCTCTCCGTATTATCCGACGGCCCATGCCGTGATCGCGCTGATGGGCAACGACCACGATTTGGCCAGATCTGCGGTTGAATGGATTTTGGAGACGCAGCGCGCGGATGGAACCTGGGGACACTATGATGTACCCACTGCGGAAGAGACGGCTTACTGTTTGCAGGCGTTGACAATATACGGCCGGTATGTAGAGCCCGTCCCGACAAGAACGATCATACGTGGGCGCGCGGGCTTGCTTTCCAT
>JAFGNR010000382.1 GCA_016926915.1 Anaerolineae bacterium | reverse complement strand
GGATGGGCCGGGCATGAACACCAGTGGCGCGGCAATTACGAGGAACAAGCGCGCCGGGAGTCGGATCTGGAAATCCTGTTTACCTCAACCGACCCACTGATGACAGACTTGTTGCTGGAAAAGTATCACATTGCTTACGTCTACATCGGCCCGCTAGAACGACAGAAATACCCTCAGGAAGCGCTGGACAAGTTCACAACGCGGTATCCGGTCGTTTACCAGAACTCCGGTGTGGCAATCTATCGCGTCGACGGAGAGCCCGAGCACTCCGGGGAGTGATCGTTTTATGGATGAAGCACTGGTAAAACGCGCGAAATGGGCCTGGCTGGCCCTGACCGGCATCGGATTGGCGATGCGCCTCATCTCACTGGGTATGCATCCGTTAGGCTATGATGAAGCGCTGACGGCGCTGCCCGCCTGGGAAGCAGCCACGAACACCTCTTGGCCGGAGACGTCCGGCAGCCCGTTCCTCCTCGTGGGCAACGCCCTGCTCTTCGCCACGATGAGTACACACAACGCCATCGCCAGACTCATTCCCGCTCTGGCCGGCGCCGGTCTGCTGTTGCTGCCCTGGCTTTGGCGCCGCTTACTGGGCGACCGTGGGGCGCTGGTCGCCGCATTCTTGCTTGCCCTCTCTCCCCTGGGGCTTTTCGCGTCGCGGCATCTCGATAGCGCCATCCTGGGGGCCTTGGGCGGCGCGTTGCTCGTGACCACCCTGTTCACGCACACCTTATTGCCTCTGAATCTGAGCCTTGCAGTTGCCAGCGCCGGCCTGGTCTTGGGGCTTACCGGCGGCGCCGTCTTCTACGATGTAATGCTCCCAGGCTTACTGGCGTGGGGCGCCTTCAAATGGATGACGCGAGAGTTGCCCAAATTTGCGCCCTCGTTTTGGCTACACGTCCTGGCCTGGGGCGGCGGGATCGCTTTCCTGATCTCCACGGCAGCGGGATTCCGGTGGCAGGGATGGTCAGGCCCCTTTGAGGGATTGACCTCCTGGATCCACGGGTGGACGGTTGCCGGGTCCCTCCCCTGCAATCCTGCGCTACTGCTCCTCTACGAGCCGGCCTCCGTGTTGCTCGCGGTCGTTGGACTGGGCATCGCCCTGAAGCGGGGCCAACCGTTCCCGGTGTCGCTGGCGCTCTGGAGCCTCATTGCCTGCATGTTAGGATTGATCCGCGTGGGAGCAGGCCCGACAACACTGCTGGCAGCCCAGATACCGATCACGGTATTAGCGGGTTGGGCCGCTTACAGCCTTATAGCAACTACTGACGGCGGTCTCAAAACCCTCCCGGAAACGCCCAGGTGGATTCGGGAGTGGGGGTTACCTGTAGAAATCGCCGTCCACTTCGTGCTTTGGGTATTCATCGTCGTGGTCCTGATTCGCCAAACGGCATATCTGGGCAACGGCCTGGAAATCCCCCTGGCGCTCCTGGTCTGCGTCATTCAAGGGCTGATCTTCGGCGCACTGGGGACCCTAGCCGGCGTCCAGAAATCGGCGCGGGCGCTTCTGGCAGGAACTGTCATCTTTCTGGCATTGATCCAGGTCGCATTCGGAAGCGATCTGGCCTATGGGCCCGCCGCCAATGCGGCAGAGCCGGTTATCGCCGATGCACCCACCCTCGATCTGAACAACCTCCACCGCGCCGTCGAGGACCGGCGGGTGGCATCCGGTAAAGGGCCCGACACTTTCGAAATTACGCTGGTGCAAGGCGATCCGGCAGTAACGGCGACCCTGGCGTGGGTGCTGCGCGACTTCTCCAGACTCACGATTGCAGAGAGCTGGCCCATATCGCCGCCGGACGTTGTCATTGCACACGAGGATGACGTACCGGTAACCAATGGGAACTTGCAAGGCGCCGGCTTCGTGGTGAGTGAACGCACCGGAGGCCCGGTTCCCGGTTGTAGCGACTACCTACCTCCTGTCTGCAAGGATTGGTTTGCCTGGTACTTCTACCGCCGTACCCCCATTTCGTTGGAACAGACCCGCGTCATCTTGTGGGCCGCGCCGTCTTTCCAAGAATGAACCGGGGATCATCGTTGCGCTCCCGTCCATTCCCTTTATAATTGCCACGGGAGGTGATATGACTGCATATCGAAAAGCAAACATCCGGCATCTGGTGTCGGAAGTATACCGGTTGAACGGCAACGTCGTCGAGGGCACCCTGCACCGGCGCCCGGAAGACGGACGGTGGATGGTCGGCGGCATCCCTCTCAATGAATGGTTCCAACGTCACGAAAATGAGGACATCAGCTTGATGTTGGTCGCCACGGAAACGGACCGCCCGGCGGAGGTACAGGTCTGCCACACGTGCGGGCGGGAGTATACAGAATCCTCGTGTCCTTATTGTCGTGAGGTTCGTTACCGCCTGCGAGGGCAATAGCCTCGCGTTTTATAGCACATCCGGAATCAGGAGGACTACGTGAACGTACAGGACTATATAGAGGTCCTTCGGCGCCGCGGCTGGATTATCTTGCTGATCGCAGCGATTACCGCCATCAGCGCCTTTACATTCAGCCAATTTCAGACCCCCGTCTATCGATCCAGCATAGCCATTGGATTCCAGGCCGCGCGGATCGATTGGGGACAGGCGCAAGTCGTCAAAATCCTGCTCGACTCCTACGTGACTGTCATGCACACGCGCCCCTGGTCACAACGCGTCATTGACGATCTGGGACTGATGATGAAACCCGACACGTTGCTGGGAGACGTCATCATGGCCTCCGACAGCCAAAACCTGACCATTCAAATCGACGTGGATGCCAACGATGGGGAACAGGCCAACCGCATCGCTCAGAAATGGGCGGAATTCATGCTCCAATGGCGAGACAGCGAAAATCAGAAACAGCTCAAAGAGGACCGCGTCTTTGCGACCATCCTCGAAGAACCTACCTACCGGCTTTTACGCCCGAAATGGAAGATCAACACCGCCGCAGGCGGTATTTTCGGCCTGATTCTCGGCGCGGTCGTCGTGCTGGTGATGGAGTGGTTAGATGCCGGGTTAATCCGTAACGCCAGAGACCTGGAACTCCAGACGGAGCTGAGTGTCATTGGTGTGATTCCTGCTGTCGTCGTGAAAACTACGCCGGCGAAGCAGTCCTAAGGAGATCGAGTATGGAAAAGAACCTGGTCGCGATGTCAGATCCCCAATCCCCGGCCGCCGAAGCCTACCGGGCGCTGCGCATCAATTTACAATACGCCACCCTGGATACATCGCTCAAGACTCTCGTCTTTGCGGCTCCGGCGCCGGAAAAAGGCAATCCCGCTTTCTGGGAAGTGGCGGCCAATCTGGCCATTGTCATGGCGCAGGCCAGGCAACGTGTCATCCTGGTCGACGCAAATCTGCGGGACCCCCAGCTCCACGAAGTGTTCGGCGTACCTAATGCCGGGGGTCTCACCCAAGCGATCCTCAAACTGGACGAAGATGGCACCCTACCTCTCCTGGGGACAAATATCCCCGGATTGCGGCTGCTTACCGTGGGCAAGGCTCCCCCCAATCCGGCAGATATTCTCAGCTCAAACAAAATGGACCTGCTGTTGGAGCGACTCACTGCGCAAGCCGATATCGTCATTTTGTTGGCCCCGCCGGTGACCTCGGTGGTAGACGCTGCCGTTTTAGGAACCAAGGTCGATGGCTTCCTCCTGATCGTACGATCAGGACGGACGCGACGCGACCGCATCGAAGAGGCCCAGGAGATCCTGGCAAGTTTTGACGTCAACCTGCTGGGCGCAGTCCTAACCGACGCGCCGGACGGCGGTCTCATGGCCGGAAATTGACCGCAAGACAGTGACCTATGACGAATGGGAGATTCACCATTCGCAGATTCACTATTCGCCATTCCTGTAAGGAGGTTCGATGAAGGGCTTAATCCTCAGTGGAGGCAAGGGCACGCGCTTGTGGCCCTTGACCTTCACCAGCGCCAAGCAATTGATTCCGGTGGCCAACAAACCGGTGCTTTTCCGCGTCATCGAAGCCATCCGCGACGCCGGCATTACCGATATCGGCATCGTGGTGGGCGACACTGCCAACGACATCAAACAAGCCGTGCGGCGCGGAAACAAATGGGGCGTCGACATTACCTATATCCAGCAAGATGCCCCCCTCGGTCTCGCGCACGCCGTCAAGGTCAGTCAAGAATTCCTCGGGGACGACCGCTTCGTGATGTTCCTGGGCGACAACGTCATCGAAGGCGGCATTTCCCCCCTCATCCGCCAGTTCGCCGATTCTGATTGGAATAGCCAGATTGTCCTCACCGAGGTAGCGCAACCCGAGCAGTACGGCGTGGCAGAGTTGGACGACAAAAGCCAGATCATCCGCCTGATCGAGAAACCCAAGGTTCCGCCCTCGAATCTGGCTCTGGTGGGCATCTACATGTTCGACCACCACGTCTTCGAGGCCGTCGATGCCATCAAACCCTCCTGGCGAGGCGAATTGGAGATCACCGACGCGATTCAATGGCTGGTGGAGAATCAGTTCCGGGTCTTCCCTTACATCCATCGTGGCTGGTGGATCGACACGGGACGTCCAGGCGACATGCTCGACGCCAACAGCATGGTATTGGAAGAGCTGACGCCCGACGTTGCCGGTTACGTAGACCGGGATTCGGAAGTCGATCGCCGGGTAACCATCGAGAAAGGCGCAGAGATCATCAACAGCATCGTGCGCGGGCCAACAATCATCGGGGAAAATACCCGCATCGTCAATTCCTATATCGGCCCCTTCACGTCAATCGGTCCCGACTGCCTGATCCAGGACAGCGAAATCGAACACTCTATCGTTCTGGAAAACAGCACCCTGGACGCTCTGCCCGCACGCGTCCAGGACAGCCTCATCGGGCGTCACGTGACCCTGGCGCGCTCCCCCATGCGTCCCAAGGCCCTGAAGCTCACGCTGGGCGACTACAGCCAGGTGGGATTGTTGTAGACCGCGCGCAATGAACAACCGAACCGGCCAACCGTCTGCGTGACAGTTGGCCGGTTTTGCAGTTTACGCGAGGGTTACAAACAAATCCAAAACCAGAGCGCATACTCCGGCGAGCGAATAACGCGCACATCTGCCGGAATGTGAATGTGGCTACCTGAGAATCCCACAAAGCCACGGGGACCCGTCTCGTACACAAAGCCACAGCCGCCGGAGGCGACTGACGCCCCCAGTTCCTCGACCCAGTAGCTATCCACGGGATCGGCTGCGCCGATGGATTCGTACCAGGTCAGACCAAGGCCGGGCAAATCCCCGCGCTCCGTCAGGCTAATCAGAGCATCCAACGCCGTCGCCACGCCCGGCTGCAGCACATCCGAACGCGCGTTGTGCGCGGTCGCTTCCACATCCTTGAAGGTCCAGGTTTCAATGGGGGTACGGATCGTGAAATCAGGAATGATAGCCCGTTGGCCCTCGCGATTCCAGCGCGCCACTTCCTGCCGGAATGTGCGGTGCACCCGCGCGCGCCATTCCTCCTCCCCCTGGATGAGCTGGATCCACATCCGATTCTTGTACGGGTACATATCCATCCGGAAGGCGTTGGGCTCCGGCCAGCCGGCAGCATAATGCGCCCGGTACCACCAGTCCGATTTACCATTGAGCGCGTCAATGACGTGGGTATCCATGGTCTCGTCAAAATGGTAATCGAGCGTGACATCGCCTTGCCGGTCCAGTTGCATCAGCGCATCGAATAGAGAGAAGTGGCCTGACCGGAAGATGTCGGGCCTGACGCTCGTGATCCCCGAAGTATCGAACAGCAACGTCCCCACGCCCCACACGTCAATAGCGCCAGCGCCGGCAGGGAGGTCGCCGGTCCGCGGCTCCGGCGGCTGCCAGCCCGACGAATCTTCACGAGCGGGGACATCTTCCGGTGCGCCCGTCGGCATCTTTACCCCGACTTCCTCCGGGACACTCGCATTGAGAAGCGGCGCGCAAGCTGCCAGCACACATCCCGAAGCCAGCCCCATCGCCAACTGCTTCAGGAAACGACGCCGCGATTCTCTACTGACGCTCGCCGGACGCCTGGATACGTGTTGGTTTATCATGGTTTCCCCCCCTCCTTTCTACGACGCAGCGTTGCCGGGAACCCTTACGGATCATGGCGCCACTAGATCCCGCCGATCGCGGAATCTGGTGAAAGCCGCGCCGTGCTAATGAATTTCTAATGCGACGCTAATTTCTTTCTTACGATGTCAGCGTAGACTAAAAGTAATCCAAAATCATGAGTAAAGGAGGAACAGACTATGACGTGGCTAAGGACCTATCGTCCTGGATCAATGTGGCGGGAGATGGATCGTCTTCAGCGCGAGATGAACCGTCTGTTCGCTGATTTCCCCAAGCAGTGGACCGCTCCCGTACGCGGCTATCCCGCAATGAACGTGTGGACCAATGAAGAGGGTGCAGTAGTAACCAGTGAGTTGCCTGGCTGCTCCCCGGAAAACATCGATATCTCGGTGGTGGGAGACACCCTGACCATTACCGGCGCCGTGGAGCCAGAAGAACTGCCTGAAGAGGCGCAGTATCACCGGCGCGAGCGCAGCTGCGGCACGTTCACGCGCAGCTTCCGCCTGCCATTTGCCATCGACCCCACAAAGGTGGATGCCATATTCAACAACGGTGTGCTGCACATCGAGCTGCCGCGCGCAGAGGAAGACAAACCGCGCAAGATCAAGGTCAAGAACGCCTGATCAAGGGCCTTTTCAGACACGCGAGAAGCAGGGAGGAAAAACAATGACTGAGCAATCTACCGAACTTCAGGTTCAGGAAACAGAAAAGCAAGAGATCGTCGAGGAAGGCGCCGAACGGATGCGCGAACGCATCACCTTCTTGCCCCGGGTGGATATTTACGAGACGAACACCGACATCGTTCTGGTCGCCGATATGCCTGGTGTGACCGCCGAGACTATCGATATCACCCTGGAGAAGAGCATTCTCACGATCACCGGCATCGTCGAACCGGACCCCATCCAGGGCTACAACCTGGCCTACGCCGAATACCGCGTCGGCGACTACCAGCGCAGCTTTAGCATCTCCAACGAGATCGACGAAGAGAAGATCGCGGCAACGGTCAAAGACGGCGTCCTTCGGTTGACGCTGCCCAAGGCAGTGCCAACCACGCGCAGGATCGCGGTCAAAGCACTGTAAAGACTCAAGAGTCGTATCGTAAGAGGGGGCGCTTCGGCGCCCCCTTGCCGGTTCTCAAAGCCCCAGAAATTCTCGTATGGCTTGCGCCGTATCCTCTTTCCCGCTCCTGCCGCTGGAATAGAATCCGGTCAAAGGAATCACATCCCCGTTCGCCATCCCCAGCTCTACCCGGTAGGTGTAATCGCCGTCGCTGTCCCGGCTCTCGTCGACGTATACGCGGACAATGTCCGAAAGGGGATACGTCTCCTGCCGAGTCCCACCCAGTCCACGTCGTTCCTTGATGGCCAAGCCCTCCGAACTATCGAAAACCCAGGTCAGCCCGATGGTATTGAGCCCTGCAAGCAACAAGCCAATGCCGACAACCGCAAAAACGCCGCCGAAGATCATGCCCAGGCCGCCAGACTCATCGACCTTCAGACTGCGCTGCTCCCGGTTCTCAAGAAACGCGTTGATTTCGTTCACGATACGTAGATGCTTGCTGTAGCCGGAGCTGGTATAACTGGTCAAGGGAACATCACCCTCCAGCGTGACCAACACCACTTGATAGGTCAAATCGCCATCGCTATCTCTACTCTCATTGATATACGCCTGCAAGAGGCTGTTCAGAGATTCCGTTTTCAAGGTCACACCCAGGAGCGTGCGGTCAATACGACAAGGATCGGGGGTCCAGGACCGGTCGCACGAAAGCGTTGCCGTTTGCCCCAGGAACACAAAGGCCGCCAAACCAACAACGGCAAAGACAACACCCATAAGCGCCAGGATGAAGCCCATAGACTTCCCCTGCAGGATCAACTGGCTATCCGTTCGTTGTGTCACGTGCATGTATCAACCTCTTGCAACCGAATGTTGGAGCTATGTAGCTACGACTCTCCATTGACGTCTTCATTGTAACGAGTACCTGTGAACAGTGTGTTAGCAGCGGGTTAACAAACGGAAAACTTACGGAGGTCCTCCCGGGCGTTCGAGGCCCAATTTCCTCAACCCCCAGCAAGCGACCCCGGCGATAAACAGCAAGGCCAGCACCGTCCCCCAGCCGCCGGTGAAAAGTGCGCCCAATGCGCCGAGACCCGCTGCAATCACCAGGAAACCCAGGGCGATTTTCAACGCCAGGTTCCAGCTAAAACGCCACATTGGCCTTCCCCCCCCCCGACAATCTGGTAAAACCCGAAAATTGCCAATGCCAGGGCCGCTATACTCCAAGCAGTCCCAGGCGCACCCGGGATCCCCAGCAGCGGGCAGCGCCGAACAGGCTAAGCAACCCGGCAAAGCACCTTCGTGAGGTAGAATCCCAACAACAGCCCTTGCACGATGTATCCCCACATCGTCTCACCCTCGCCGGCGATCCGGTTCGGCGTGCATGCACGCCGAACCGGATCGCCAAACCGAGCCAGGTTGCGACCTGTGCTAGTGCTCCTGATGCAGTTGCGCTACCAGACCGTCGACAAACTGCGCCGCAGGTAACGGCAAAGGCACCCCGAAAAGTTCCAGAATCGAAAGCAGCGGCATGTCCTTGAGGAAGGACATGATCTCCATGCCGATGCCGCCGGTCTCGGTATCCATCCCCGCCGTCATCTGCGCTTGCATCTGCTGCATCAAAGGCTGCAATACTGCCGCGCCACGGGGATCTTCCAGCCACTCGCCGACTGTGCTTTCACGATCGAGAACGCAGGGTAGAACTTGCGTCGATTCCATGTGGACAGTCTCCTGGGCCAAAATATCGGCAGACGAGCGCCCCACTAGGATATCGAACGCGCCACTTTCGACCACCCACTGACCGTAGACCGGATTGTAGTAGGCGAAGGCCCGTGCATCCAGGTCAATCGTCGCCGTCTTGGTCTCGCCCGGTTCGAGAGCCACTTTAGCAAAGCCCTTCAGTTCTTTAGGAGGCCGGACCAACCGGGACGCCTGATCGTGGACATAAACCTGGACGACCTCCTGTCCCGATACCTTCCCCGTGTTGGTCACGTCAACGCTTACCCGAAACACCTCTTTGTCGGTCAGGCTGATGGCGGAAAGCTTCAGATTGCTGAATGCGAAAGTGGTATAGCTCAAACCAAAGCCAAAGGGGAATTGTACGGTCAGGTCGCGCATATCGTAAAAACGATAACCGATAAACAACCCCTCGCCGTAACGCACAACGCCGTTCTCGCCTGGGAAGTTGAGATAGGCGGGCGTATCCTGAAGGCGCACAGGGAAAGTTTCGGCCAGCTTGCCGGAAGGATTGACCTTGCCAAAGAGCACGTCGGCAATAGCGCCGCCGCCGGCCTGCCCCATCATCCACGCCTCCAATACTGCCCCCACGCCGTCGATCCAATCGGCCATCGCCACGGCAGATCCGTTGTTGAGAATCACCACCGATTTAGGCTGAACAGCAGCAACGGCCTTGATCAGTGCAACCTGTTGTTCGGTGAGATCCAGGTCGGGGCGATCGTAGCCCTCAGACTCCTTGTAACCGGGCAGCGCCACGTAAAGCAAGGCCAAGTCCGCTTCTTGAGCCAGCACGACCGCCTCATCGATCAAGGTCTGATCGAATCCCGCTTCCATGCGGTACCCTTCAGCGTAATGCAGTTCAATGTCGCCGGCCAGTTTCTGCAATTCATCGAGCGGCACATCGACGCGCGTGGGATTGATGTGAGAACTCCCACCCCCTTGAATATAAGCCTCACGGGCCGAACGCCCGATAACCGCCAGCTTCGCGATACCCCGGAGCGGCAGGAGATTGTCCTTGTTCTTCAGCAGCACGATGGTCTCAGCCGCGATCTCGCGTGCCAGGGCATGGTGGCCCGCGACGTCGAAGTCCTCCCGATCTTTCGGGGTTTCCGCAGCCTTGAAGATCACACGCAACAGCCGCTCCACGGCTGCGTCGAGGATTGCTTCATCCAGACTCCCATCGTGCACCGCATCGATGACGCTCTGGACGCGGGCCGGGCGCGGGCCCGGCATCTCCAGATCGAGCCCGCCGGCCAACGCGGCTACCCGATCATGCACTGCCCCCCAGTCAGACACCACAAACCCTTCATATCCCCAGGCAGCTTTGAGAATATCCACCAGAAGCGGCTTGTGTTCAGAGGCAAAGGCGCCGTTCACCCGGTTGTAGGCGCACATCACGGTCCAAGGCTTGGCCTGCTTCACCGCTTTCTCGAACCCCGCCAGATAGATCTCACGCAGCGCGCGCTCATCTACCTGAGCATCGATGCGGAAACGTTGATATTCCTGGTTGTTGGCGGCATAGTGCTTGAGGGACGTTCCAATACCCTTGCTTTGTACGCCGTCGATAAGCGCCGCCGCCATTTCCCCGCCGAGAAACGGGTCCTCCGAGAAGTATTCGAAATTGCGCCCGCACAAGGGCGTACGTTTCATGTTATTGCCGGGGCCCAGAATGATGTCTACGCCCAACGCCAGACATTCCTCGCCCAGGGCCTCACCCAGACGGCGGGGAACCTCCACGTTCCAGGACGCTGCCAACGCCGACGCAGTAGGGAAACAGGTCGCCGGTAGACTCTCGCTCATTAGAGTGTCGGGGTCCGCGACGCGCCTGACGCCGTGGGGACCATCGGACATAATAATGGCCGGCACACCAAGGCGTTCAATCGCCGTCGTTTTCCAGGGCGTAGCGCCGGTACACAGCGCCGCCTTTTCTTCCAGGGTCATCTGCTGCAAGATATCCTTGATTTTGTCTTCCATCCATCTGCCTCCTATCAGGGTGATATCGACCGTGGCGCCGAGGGTTACCTCTGCGGATCAAGCATAAGAATACCGCGAGATACGATTCTGACAAACAGCCGACGGCATGGAAAGCGCTCTGAAATACCCCTGTAAAATTCGCACATTTCGACAAAGCCATTATCATACCGTTAGTGACAAATCCACATCAGGGTTGCCAATTGAATGAAGTCGCGTGGACAAGATGAAAACGAGTCTCTCATGAACCGAACATCTGAGATACCTTTACTCACGGCCAAGTTATACATTCCATCGCCGTATCGCAACCTGGTTTCACGGCCACGGTTGCTACAACAGTTGGACCAGGGCATGAGCGAGGGACATAAACTCTCACTGATCTCTGCACCCGCAGGGTTCGGGAAGACCACGCTGAGTGCCATGTGGGTTTACACCAGCAGCCGCGACATCGCCTGGCTTTCTCTGGACGAGGGAGACAACGACCCCATCCAGTTCTTGAGATACCTGATTGCAGCCTTGCAACAAATCGAAGGGACCATCGGGAGCAGCTTCAAACACTTGCTCGATGCCACGAACTTTGCCGGCAACGGCATCCCCGGCGCGGAGCACCTGGTTACCTCGCTCATTCACGACCTTGCGCCGGTTACTACGCCCTTCACCCTTGTCTTGGAAGACTACCACGTCATCACAGCGGCGACAGTCCACGAGATGGCCGCCTTTCTGATCGAGCGCCAACCGGCAACGATGCACATCGTCCTCAACACGCGGGCCGATCCACCACTGCCGCTGAACCGGTGGCGCGTGCGACGACAACTCACGGAGATACGAGAGCGCGATCTGCAATTCACCAGGGATGAAGTGATCACCTTCTTTCGGCAAGCGCAGGCACGATCCCTAGACGAGGACCAGGCCGAAGCATTTCGGGCGCGCACCGAGGGGTGGGCTGCCGGGCTCCAGTTGGCCCTGTTGACGCTAGAAGAAGGTTCTGGAAATCTCGAGCGTTTTATTCACGCATTTTCCGGTGATGATCGCCATATCAAAGACTATCTGGTTACCGAAGTGCTACAGCGCCAACCCGGGGCAGTGCGCACCTTCTTACTGCAAACCTCAATTCTCGAACAGTTCTGCGCCGGGCTTTGCGACGCAGTAACGGGCCGGAATGACAGTGTTGACTTCCTGGATTCCCTGTACGAGGCCAACCTGTTCCTCGTTGTCCTGGATGACCACCACACCTGGTATCGTTACCACCGGCTGTTCGCCGAATCCCTGCGCGCCCTGGTAGCGCCAGAGATGGCTGCAACAACCCACCGGCGCGCGGCAGCCTGGTATGAAACCCACGACCTCCCCTCATCTGCCGTTCGCCATGCCCTTGCTTACGGGGCCTGGTGCGGAGACTACGCCATGGCAGAGCGCCTGATTCAGAGCATAGCGGAGGAAACCATTCACCTGGGCAATCTGGTCACCGCGAGACGGTGGTTAGATGATTTGCCAGAAGAACGCATCCTGGCGAAAGGAGACCTCGCAACCTACAAAGGGTGGCTGTTGGCGTTGACCGGGGACATGGCGAAAGCCGCATCCTATGCACGCATCGCAGAGAGCTGTCTGCGACGCCAGGAGACAACGCCGCCGGTCCGGTTCCCCACACCTGAAACCGCCCCAGTTCGCCGCAATGCAGCACTCGGGCGCGTGTTGACCCTGCGCGCGTTCATCACGGTCCTCTATCGAAAAGACTACGCCGGCGCCATTGCACTGGCGAAAGAAGCCCTTGCGTGTTTGGCGGATCAATATCCACAATGGCGCGTGATCGCATTGTGGGCTTTGGCTGAATCGCAAGAACGAACCAGACCGATCACCGAAGCCATCGCCACCTTCCACGATGCCCAACACACCGGCCGGAGGTTGAGTAACCAGGTCTCCACAGCCATGGCTGAAATGGCCCTCGTGACGGCCTTGAACAGCTATGGACGACGCAGAGAAGCTGTCGATACCTGCGAGGAAGCCATCATCCGCCACATGGGGTCGGAAAATCGTCCGGCGCCCATCGCCGGACTGCTCCTCAGTCGGATGGGAACGCTCTGCTACGAAGCCAACGACCTGGAACGCGCGCAACGCTACCATAAACACAGCCAGGAGCTACTGGCGCACTTTGCACTAGGAGATACGGTTGCCTTTGCCTTCGGGCTTGCGGCGCCCGTTTCATATGCGTTGGGTGATCGCGAGGCAGCCCTGACCCTGTTAAGACGTTCCATGCAGTCTGCCGGGCGTACCAACCTGATCGGCCCTGATTGGTTTCAGGCCTGGGAAGCCAATATCCGCATGCAGGAAGGGGATATCGCCTTCGCGGCAGAATGGGCAGCGGAAGCAGCACTGTCTCCTGACGCTGCGCCCGATTATTTACACATCGAAGAAGGCCTTATTTTCTCGCGGCTGCTGCTTGTTCAGGAACGCTGGGCAGAGGCACAGCGCTGGCTTGGGCGGCTGGAAATGTTCACCCGGAACCGGCAATTGTATCGCTGGCTGATTTCGGTTCACGTACAGCAGGCCCTTTTGACATTGAGGACCGGAGATCGACCCAGGGCGCAACAAATCCTGGCAAAAGCGCTATACATCGCGGCGCCCGAAGACTATGTGCGTGCGTTCCTGGACGAAGACCGGCAACTGGAAATACTCCTTCCCGCAGTCCGTCCCATAGCGCCAGACTTTGTGCACCGGTTGCTGACCTGCTATGCTGCTGCTATCGAGGTGGGCATATCGACTTTGCCGCAGCCCGTGGATCCTCTGTCCGGACGGGAAATAGAGGTGCTCACGCTCGTTGCCAACGGTCTATCCAATCGCGAGATTGCGGAAACGCTCTTCATCTCTCAAGGCACTGTCAAGCGCCATCTCAATAATATCTACGGGAAACTGGATGTCCACCGGCGCACCGAGGCCGTCGCGCGGGCCAGGGCATTGCACCTACTCTGAAGTATGCCATAGGGGCAATGACAACTGGGTAGCCGGGGGCCGGATTGCACCGCCGTTGACGAAAACCTCATCCGAAAGAAGATAGGCCTCGATGACACGGGTGTAGGCATCCGCTACCAATCGCGCCCCGGCGCTGTTCAAGTGTATGCCATCCAACGTGAAGAATAACTCCCGCTTGGCGGCCACACGGTCAACCTGCATATCGCTGCGCAGCGTAAACGCGTCGCGAAGAACCCCAAACACACTTTTTGGAAGATAACCGGAGGAGGGGAGAACCTTCAGGCGCTCAAGGATGGGAGTGCGGAGATCCAGGTAGACCACTTGAGGATCCTGAGCCGCTAAACTCTCGATGACCGAACAGACAACACCAAGTTCGCGGTTCCAGGGCGTATCCAGCCGTTCTCCTTTGAGCAGCGGCGACACCGCCACCACCCGGTCCGCGTGTGCACAAAGAAGGGTGAGCGTCTCGCGATAAACTTTGCGGAATTCTTGGGGGATACTCGCTCGCTGCCAGCTGAAGAGTTCATCGAAGAGTCGCAAGGACCAGGAACTGCGCGGCCCAGGCACGTCATTGACCCCAACCCAAAGAAAAGCCAGATCGAATGGCCGTCTGAACCGGCAACGTTTTATACGGCGCAACAGGCTGATGACCGTATCATTGGCCCGCCCCAGGTTGACCAGGGTATGCGAAGCAAAGCGATAGCGGAGAAGCTCAAAAAAGGGACTGCCCGGAATCCCCTCTGTCAAACTGTCGCCGACAAACGCAATACGCATACGCCCTGCCTACACTAGAAGACCCATCCCACACAAGGGGAGACTCCGAATTCGCACACCGGGAGATGGGAACCTCACGATCGGGAAGCAAGCCCGGAGAGACACGCCGCATAGACGTCATCCCAGCGGGTGTAGACCGTACGCCAATTATACTGCTCCTCAACCCACCGGCGCCCCTGGATCCGGAGCTTTTCCCGAAGACCGGAATCGGTGAGTAAGGCAATCACGGCCTCCGCGAACGCGGCCGGCTCGCCAGCAACGAGGGCCTGTTCCCCCGGGAGGCTCTCGATCCCCTCAATCCCAAGAGGCGTCGACACAATGGGCATCCCCCAACACCACGCATCGATGATCTTCACCCGCATCCCGGCGCCGGCATGGAGTGGGACGATGAATGCTGCCGTCTCGGCAAGATAAGGGCGCGGATCAGGTACGTATCCGGTCACCCGAATATTGCGCACCTGAAGCGACAACGCTTCAACTTCAGGAGGGGGGTCTTTCCCAACGATGACAAATCGCGCGTCGGGCGCCTTGTCCAGCACGCGGGGGAACACCTCCCGCGCAAACCAGAGCACACCCGCGACGTTGGGCGGCCAAAACATGGTGCCCAGGTGCGTGATCGCGCGGGGTTCAGAAACCGCAGAGACCAGCGGCTTCTCTTCAGGATCCACGCAGATCGGAATCACTGTGAAACCATTGTCCGTGGTCGGCTCAGGAGCCCCCAAGGCCTTCCGGTCTTCATCGGTCACGAAAACCACATGGTCGAAGCCGGAAAGCAATCTGGTTTCGTAGCGACGCAAGGCGCGGCTTTCCCTGGCAAAGAGCTGCCGCCGGATGAAGGCCGGCTCATCCTCTGCCATCTGCCCGAAAATCCGGTAAAGCGCGTTGTGGGCATCGAAAACAGCCTTTGGAGCCGCGCTGCCGGCGCGAGCGGACTGTGTCCGAGCGGACTGTGTCCGAGCATATTTGCCGTACGCTGTCATCGAAGTCTGGTCCACATGAACGACATCGAACGGAATTTCAGAGGTCAGTCGGCGCAACAGACGAAACATCTCTGCGATCTCATCACGCACAATGATCCCCGGAAGTCCAGTGATCGCAGCCTTGATCCCCGCGCGGACATTGAGCGCCAGAGACCGGCGCATGGGAACCGTATGCACTGCCGCACAGAGAGTTTCCAAATGCCGCACGCTTTCCGGATGGTCGTCAGCCCGCACGAAAGAAACCAAGGTAATCTCGTGACGTTGTGCAAGGTGCTGTAACACGTGGTAAGCACGAATCTTGGGACCGGCATTCAACGGATAGGGTAACACCTGGGTCAGGAACAAAACACGCGCCATTTTCAACGCCCCTCAAGTTTCAACATGGCTGGCATAGTCTGAAGGAAAATGATTAAATCTTGCAACAGACCGGCGTGCTTGATGTAATAGAGATCATACTCCAGCTTGTTGCGAGCATCCTCAACCGAGCTGCCATAATGATAGCG
>JAFGNR010000016.1 GCA_016926915.1 Anaerolineae bacterium | reverse complement strand
CGGCATCGACGTAGGCGCGAAATACGAGATCTACAACATCATGAATCGGCTGGTCGCCCAGGGGATGAGCATCATCATGATTTCATCCGAGTTACCCGAAGTTCTGGGCATGAGCGATCGCGTGTACGTGGTTTCAGGCGGCCGAATTGCGGGAGAGATGCCCGTTGCGGAAGCGACCCAAGAAAAGATCATGGATCTGGCGACGGATTACTGAGGAGGCGCAGGATGTTTTTGAAGAATTTACAGAAAGTCTTGAAGCAAAATATCCGTGAATACGGCATGTACATCGCCCTGTTCGTCATCATGGCGATTTTCACGCTCACGACAGAGGGGATTTTCATTTCATCGCGGAACATCAGCAACCTGCTAAACCAGACAGGTTACATCGCTGTGTTGGCGGTTGGCATGACCCTGGTGATCGTCATCCGGCACATCGACCTGTCGGTGGGCTTCCTCGCCGGCTTCCTGGGCGCGGTCGCAGCCATTGCGCTACAGTTCTGGGGCCTGCCGATCTACGTGGTGATCCCCCTGATCCTGGCCCTGGGTGTGGTTGCCGGGTTGATCACGGCATTCCCCGTCGCGCAGCTGGGTATTCCGTCCTTCGTGGCCTCGCTGGCAGGATGGCTGATTTATCGAGGCGCGCTACTCCTGGTCACAGCCGGGACGGGCACCATCATCATTCAAGATGATGCGTTCAACGCTATCGGCAACGGCTACATTCCCGACCTACCCGACATGGGCTTTTTGCCAGGCGTTCACAAGGTCACGCTGCTCTTGGGCCTGATCGCCATTGCGTTCTTCATCGTCAATGAACTGAATAGTCGCAAGAAGAAGCAAGCGTACGATTTCGAAGTCCTCCCGATGGATATGTTCGTCCTCAAGATGGTCTTCGTCTCGGTCTTGATCGCGCTGATTACATGGGTGCTGGCCGGATACAATGGCCTATCCTGGACAGTGGTCGTCGTCTTGCTGGTTGTGGGTATCTACCACTTCGTGACGACGCAGACGGTCCTGGGGCGGCACATCTACGCTATCGGCGGCAGTCCCGAGGCGGCGGAACTGAGCGGCATCAGCGTCAAGAAATTGACCTACGTGGTCTTCGGATCCATGGGCATGCTCTCGGCGTTGTCGGGCATTCTGTTTGCCTCACGTCTGCAATCCGCCACCACCACCGCCGGCACCCTCTTCGAGTTGGATGCCATCGCCGCTGCATACATCGGTGGCGTCTCTGCGGCGGGTGGTGTGGGCCAGGTCATGGGGTCTCTGATTGGCGCCATCGTCTACATGTCGCTGACCAGCGGCATGAACTTGATGAATATTGACATCGCCTACCAATACGTGGTACGCGGCGCCGTCCTGGTCGCAGCCGTAGTCTTCGACGTTGCCACCCGCAGCCAGGGGAAGTAGACCGCATCCGAGCGTGTCCGTCATCAGTACACGTGCGAAAAGGCGTGTAAGTGAGGCCTTGCCGTAGACTTACCGCCTTTTCGTCATTATGATAAGCGATGACCCTATTAAGCGTAACCAACCTGACCCAATACTTTGGGAACGTACCGGCCCTGGTAGATGTGACGTTTGCGATCGAGCCGGGAGAAGTTCTCGGCGTCGTGGGCCAGCGCGGTGCGGGTAAATCCACCTTGTTTCACTTACTCAGCGGCGTCTATACGCCGACCAGCGGCGAGATTCTGCTGGACGGGCAGCCGGTTGTGTTGCGCAGCGTCTACCACACGCAGCGCCAGGGTATCGTCGCGGTACGCCAACAGCCCCAAATGGTTAACGAGATGGGCGTCTTCCACAATGTCTTCCTGGGCCGGGAGATCTGTGGGCCGAGATGGCTGCCGCTGTTCCCTAACGACGAGCAGATGGTAAGAATCACCCGGGAACTATTGGCCGCTTTTGACATGCCTTTCGAATCGGTCACCGAACTCGCCGCCAATCTTTCCGATGAGCAAAGGCAAGTTGTAGCGCTGGCGCGCGCCTTATGTCGGCCCAGTCGTGTGTTACTTCTGGATGATGCCCTTTCGGCGCTCAGTTTCGCCCGGCAACAAGTCCTGCTCGATCGCATCCGCGCGGCGGCAGCAGAGGGCGTTGCCGTGATCATCAGCAGCGATGACCTGAAGCATATCTTCGCCGTCACCGACCGCATTCTGGTACTCTACCAGGGCCGGCAGATCAGCCTGCGACGCACCTCCGAAACCACGCCCCGGGAGATCGTAGAACTAATCGTCGGCTCCAACAGGCAGGAACGGATCACCCCGGTGATCTGGGCTTTCGAAAACTACTATACAGCCCAACAACAGGCAGAGGATCTGCGTCGCTCACAAGCGTACCTTCGCCAGAGTCTGGAAGAACAAGATTCGCTCAATCGCCAGTTGATTGAGCGTCTGGACAACCAGGTAGCAGCGCTTGACCGTCTGAATCAAGCCCTACAAGAGGCCGGGCGGCGGCTATTCACCGAGCGCGAAGCCGAGCGCAAAGCGCTGGCGCGGGAACTGCACGACCAGATCATCCAGGATTTACTGAGCTATAACTTCGAGCTGGAAGAAGCAGAGAGTAAAATCACCGAGGAGCACCGGCGCAAGGAGATTGTCCAAATTCGCGGCGGCATCCGGCAGGTGGTGGGCAGTCTGCGCCAGATGTGCAGCGACTTGCGCCCCCCAACCATCGACCATCATGGCCTCTCGGCGGCGATACGCTCGCTGGCGAGCCAATGGTCCGAGCAAACCGGTATTCCCATCGATCTGAGAATCGACCCGGCGCTGGGGCGCTTACCGGAACCTATCGAACTGTCAGTCTTTCGTATCATTCAAGAGGGCCTGCGCAACGTCCAAAAACACGCCGTGGCAACGCGGGTGCAGCTGGAATTACAGCGCACACCGACAGCGAGCCTGGTCGTACGCATCATCGACAACGGCCTGGGATTGGCCCAACCCATGAACCTGGCCGCGTTGGCGGAGCAGAAACATTTCGGGTTAGTGGGCATCAGTGAGCGGGTATCGCTGTTGGATGGAACGCTGAAGGTTGAATCTCCGCCAGAAGGCGGTCTCGCCATCGAGATCGAAATCCCCAATCCCTATCCTTTCATCACTCATTGACCCAGCTATCCAATACATCTCCGACGACCTGGCGAACCGTCAAAGCGTCGATGTCTTTCTTGTCCAGAAATGCCACGGCGCCGGCATTTCCTCCCAAACGCCGAAACTCCCGGTCTGGGTAGGCGCTGATCAAGATGATGCGCGTTGCAGGAGAGATTGACTTGATACGACGCGCGCACTGGATGCCATCCTCTTCGGGCAATACCACGTCGATGAAAGCCAATTGCGGCCGCACTTGCCTGACCAGACGCGCAGCCTCCGCACAGTCCTCAGCCTCATAGAGCGACGCAGCCGGACATGCCTTGCCGATTAACTTGCCCAGCTGTGTGCGGTATCGCACGTTATCGTCTACCAACAACACGGCCAATGTTGTGGCCGTACGCGTTGTAGCCCGGGCTTGAACCATCTCATGGCCAGGCGTAGCCAAGACTTCCGGGTGGTGTATGGCATAGTTGTGAGCTTCGAGACGACTACTTACGTCAATCGCCCGGTAGAGAGCGGTAAGGTGGTTCTCTACTGTCTTGACACTGATCCCCAGCTCCTGGGCCATCGACCGGTTGTCGTAGCCCAGCGTCAACAGACGCAACAACTCACGCTGGCGGCGGGTCAGAACCACGGCCAGCGTCAGGACAGGGGAGTCGATCGCCGACGTATGTTCAGTGAGCAGCCGGTTGACCAGCGGGCCGGAAATCCACCGGTCGCCGGACAAGATCTTGCGCACTGCAAACTGCAAATCCGACAACGGTTGATCTTTCAGATGATAGCCGTCCACACCGGCATTGAGCAACCCGACGACGTAAGCCTGATCGTCATAGGCGCTCACCACCAGGATCTTGAGCGCCGGATACTCCTCACGAATCCGGCGCACCGCCGCAAGCGGTTCGAACTCCGGCATATTGACGTCCACCACCAGGAAATCAGGATAGACGGTTTCAAGCGCTTGTAACAAAGCCGGCCCGTCCCCCACTTCACCCACGATTTCCAGCTCCGGAAGGCTGGATAGCGCGTTACGTAACCCGGCGCGCACAATCGCGTGATCATCGGCCAACAAAACTCTGACAGCTCCCATGATCTCCTCATCGACATGATCGTGAAACAGCGTCACGGCGCCCCACAAGCAGAAAGCATGAAGGCTTTCCACCGTACCCGTACACCAGAAAACGACGGCCTATGCGACAACGCTGAGATTGTACCGCAAAAGCAGCCAGGTGACGAATGCCCAACAAGGAATGGAGTAGTTGCGATTCTTCATCTATCACATAGAATTAAGGAAACGGTAGCTGTATCCAGACTGAGGGGAGAGAGTGATGAAACAGATCATTCGTTGGGGAATGGTAATCTGGTTAGTGATCATCATTGTGGGGCCGGGCACAACGCCAGAGGCCCGAGCTGCCGCGCCGCCGATCATCACCGGGATCAACGCCCAGGTTGCCGTGCTCAGCGACGGCGAGTTGGATGTCAAATATCACCTCACTTTTCTTGAGACCGAATCACGGCAGGGCATCACCAGTATGGGGCCGTTCGATCCCGGACACCGGATGCTCGATGCACATCTTGAGCACGCCGGGGAGATCGCAGCTGTGGATCTCAAGAATAATGGCGGCGGTTTCTACGGCGTCGATTTCGGTTTCAGTACCCAGGCTGGAGAGGTATACACCGTCCAGGTGCACTATGTGGCGCCTTCGGCCATGAATGCCACGACCTATAACAGTGAGGTCTATCGCGTGCTGGCCTGGGCGCCGATTCAATGGTCCCTGGACATCCAGGAACAGGTCGTGACCGTGATCCTGCCCATCGAATTACCCGCAGAGATCACCCAACCGGAACAAGTGACCGGTGCGCTGGTCAATGAGACGGGATTGATCGTCAACGATAACGTTATCGCGTCGTTTGACCGCTGGGTCTACTACCCGACGCCGGATGAGACCACGGGAAAGGTTTGGCTATCCGTCTATGTCTCCAGTGAGAATCTGCCGCCCCAGGCGCCATTCACCATTCAGCTCTATATCCCAGAAAAGTACCTGGACATCCCGGAAGTCGCCGCCGAAGTTCCCCCGGGAGATGACGAGATGGAAAGTACGCTCTCTTCGCAGCCCGGCGAAGAAGAAACGCTGTCCGAGGGAGGCGGCGGTTGGGTCTGGCTATTCGCAGGCGGCGGCGTTATAGCTGCCGGTGGGCTGGCCCTGGCAGCTGCCAACTGGACCAAGCCCAAAGCGCCGCCGAAAGCGTACGAAGCCCCCGAGATCGAAATCGAGACGTTCGAGACGCCGGGATTGGTGCCCGATTTGGACGTCATCGAGGCTGCGCTCTACATCGGAGATTCGACCAAAGTGCTTACCCTGATCATCATGGCGCTGATGCGGCGCGGGGTGCTCAACGTGGTCAATCGCAACCCCCTGCAGCTGGAAGTCAGCGATCCCCATCAGGAACTTGCCGACTATGAACGGGCCTTGATCGACGGCATTGCCGATGATGGCACTTTGCCCCAGGCAGCCGTCGACCGGGTATTGAAGCTACTCTCGGCGCAACTGCAGACCAAGATCTGGAATGCCGATCCCCAGGCCACACGTGAGACCTACCAGCGCAAAGCCGACGATGCCTGGTCAGACTTCGAACGCGCGTGGGAAGAGGACCGAGCCAGGCCCACGGTGATCCGCCCGCGTCCGGTGCTTGCCGATCCTTTCTGGCAGTGGCAGATGCTTTCACGAAACTATCGCCCGCTATCCCGGGAGTGGGGAAGCAGTGAGAGCAGCGGCGCGCGCAAATCCGGTAGTCCTCGTGAAGATAACTTCATGGATGCCGCGCGCGATTCATCGGTAGTGCGCTCGGCCGGCGCCATGGCCGGCTTGATGGAGGGGGTTGCTGCCGACGTCACGCGGAAAGCCGAAGGATTGGCAGTTTCGGCAGCGAACCTTGTGGACAAAATCGCGGGCAAGGACGCGCCGGAAGGGTACGACGCCTGCCACTCGGCCTGCCATAGCGCCTGTCACAGTGCCTGTGTGCATGACGCGTGCCATTCAGCCTGCGTCCACGATGCCTGCCACAGCGCGTGTCATAGCGCCTGCGTTCATGACGCCTGCCACTCGGCCTGCCACAGTGCGTGCGTGAGCCAGTTCTAGCGCTGCAACCTTGCTATGAACGACGTTTTCATTCACTTCGTCGAACAGTTCGTCGCCAACACGCGTGAACACGTCTTCGTGCGTCCCGAGGATAGTCTCCTGATCCTACGCCCTAATCGCGTCCAATATCTCAACACGACGGCCGCAGAAATGCTACAAGCCCTCTATACTCCGGCGAAGCCGGATGTGCGCGCCATCGTTGCCGAATTTACAGAACAATACGGGATCCCTGAATCCCAGGTCGTTGGCGATCTGGAACGGCTGTTGCACAGCTTACAGACCATCATGCAAAACCGGCCCGGCAACGCGCCAGCAGTACGGACTATGGCCTTTGGCACGCATAGACGGAAGTACCCGGTCATTTCGGAAATCGCGCTCACTTACCGTTGTCAGAATCGCTGCTTCTTCTGTTATGCCAGCGCCCCGGACCGCGGTCGACAGGTGCCAGAGATGACGACGGGAGAGGTCAACCACATCATCGACAAGATCAGCGACCAGGCCCGCGTGCCGATGATCTCTTTTACCGGCGGCGAACCGACCCTGCGCCGCGATCTCCCCGAGCTCATCGCCTATGCCCGAGGCCGCGATATGCGCACCAACCTCATCACCAATGGTATTCGCTGCGCAGACCGGGCTTACGTGGCGCAATTGGTTGAAGCCGGTCTCCATTCAGCCCAGGTGAGTGTCGAAGCTGGAGAGGCCGCTGTCCACGATGACGTCGTAGGCAATCCGGGCGCTTTTGAGCACACATTGGAAGGCGTACGCACCCTCGTAGCCGCCGGCATCCACACGCATACCAACACGACTATCAATCGCCGGAATCTGGAGGCGCTACCGGGCCTGATCGATCTACTGGCGGACATGGGACAGCCCTATCTCTCAATGAACATGCTGATCCACACCGGCGGCTCGGTAGGTGTAGAGGATATTTCCTATAGTGAGATTGGCGAGATCGTGCTCCAACTCAAGCAACGCACAGAAAATCGAGGCATGCGATTTGTGTGGTACTCGCCTGTACCCATGTGCCTTTTCAACACCGTCGCCCATGGCCTGGGCGCTAAATCGTGCGCCGCCGCCGATGGCTTACTTTCCGTCGCGCCGGATGGAGAGGTATTGCCATGCTCCAGTTTCGAGCACGGCATCGGGAACTTACTGCATGAGGATTTCGCCACCATCTGGCAGCGGCGCGCGGCGCGCTACTGGCGGAACAAAGAGTTTCTACCGCCTGGATGCCGGCAGTGCGAACACGCAGACCTCTGTTGCGGCGCCTGCCCGCTCTATTGGGATGAACAGGGTACATTCGAAGAAATTCATCCGAGTTTTCAACACAGCACCGCCTGGGGACGTCTAACCTGGCGCCTCAAACGCCGCTACCTGGGACAGGTGCAAGGGGTAGGAGTAAAAGCAAAATGAGCATGGATCTCGCGGCACTGCGCAAGGCGCTACAAGACCAGAACCAGACCCTTTCGGTGCTCACCCCCAGGCTTTCCACAATCCGTGATATCTACACGGAGGCTTATGGACAACGCGAGCAGACTTATCAGGCCACTATTGGCGAGCTGGTAGACCGGCTGGTAGACGCCTGGCAAGCAATGGGGGCCGACCTGTTCGAGCCGGTTCAGACGCGGCGTATTGAGGAAGTCGATCTGATCGAAACCCGGCGTCGTGTACTCCGCGACCGGCTGCTTCCCGAGTTACAAGCGCAGATCGATTCCCTCGTCAAACGCAGCCAGACAGATCGTACCAGGCGCCACCGGACCAGCGTCATAGAAGACGACCGTGAGGAGGAACTCAAAGCCCTGGTACAGCGCTTTGAAGCGGAACTCGATCAGCTCAATGCCGAGATTCAAGCACAGGCGCGCCGGCTCGGCGTCATTCGCCACTTCGGTAAGCTTCGCCGGCTCACCGGACGCCGCAGCGAAGTGCTGAAAGAATTGGCGCGCCTGCAGGCTGAAATTCGCGACGTGCGGAGCGACTGGCGGACATCGGAAATGCAGATGGGCGCGCAAGAGAACACACAGCAACAAGAAGTCCAGGCGGCCCTTCAGAAACGATCCCGCTGGCAGGCGGAGTTGGATTATCTTGATGACGCCGCACAACGCGAACAACTCGCCCGGCAACGCGCCGTTCGGTACGTGCTCGATGAATTACGCGAACCGGTAACCAGTCCGCTCCCCGATCTGGAATCCTCCGTGAACGATCTGGCAGCCCTCAATGTAGCCCGGGATCAATACCAGGAGGCCCTGAAGAAAGTGTCGCACCTCTTGGGCCTGTTGCAGGGTATCGGCCAGGGGGTCACGAAATTCATTGAGAGCCTGGAGAAACTGATGCAACAGCAGAAGCAATACAGCGCGTATCTCAAACCCCTCCGCATTTCCGTACCCGCCTCCATTGGTCGCTTCTTCCAGCAGTTCACGACACTATATCAGGCAGTACAGAATCCCGCAGCTTTCCGCGACCGGCCAGTCATATTTTCGAAGTTGGCGGCGGAATTCATCGCCAGCGCCGGGGATGACGCCATTAAAGCCACGTTCGAATCCCTGGGCGCGGCGCTGAATCAAGCCACAACACAACAATGGGGGTAACCATGAAGCGAACCTGGGTCACTATCATTCTTATCGTTTCAGCTCTGCTGCTGGGGCTGGGCCTGCTCTTCCTGTGTGCAGCCATTCGAGAACCACGCCGGCTGCCCTTGACCATGATCCTGCTGGGATTGGGCGGCGCGGGCGCGTTCTGGAGTGGGCGCACATTGCAACGGCTACGCAGCCAGACGCCGGAGGTGCTAGCAGAACGGATCACGGCGCTTGCGCGGGCCGGTAATGCAGAGGTCACGCTGCCGCAGATTGTCGCCGAGTTAACTGTCCCCCACGACGCCGCCATTGCTGCGCTCAACACGCTCGAACGTCGCGGCGAATGCCAGCGTGATGTCCGCGAGGACCGTGAAGTCTACGTCTTCCCAGGGCTGCAACCGAGTCTGGTGGTACGGCGTTGCCCCTATTGCGGCAGCGAGTTCAGCGTCAAACAGGCATTGTACAAGTGCCCGCAATGTGGTGGAGATTTGACATTAGAGCGCCATTAAAACGGCGAGGCCCGCAGCCACGCTGGGTGTTGCATCTTTGGATTCGCGCATACGCACCGCAGGAACAAGCTCGCCCACCACAACCTTCGCCGCAGCATAGTTGGAAGGGGGATGTACCACACCGCATACGTGATCGCGGTGGTAGTAACATGCATTCCCTATGCCGGACTAGCATGCGGCGCTCCGGATAACATCAAGTCTTACAGGAGAAATCACCCCTGTTATGAAATTCACCTTGCAATCCAATGACTTGACAGGCCAACGAATCCTACGTAGAATGATGGGAAAAATGTGCACTGGCAGGTCATCTATCCCGGTCCTTCAGCGATTTACAGACATGACATGCAGACATCCGTGAATGCCAAACCATCCACCGACTGGCCCACAGGCGTGCTCTGGGATATGGACGGCGTCCTGGTGGACACTGGCCCTTTCCACTACACAGCCTGGAGATGCACCCTGGAAAACTACGGCATTTCGCTCGATAGAGAGCTGTTCCGGCACGCTTTTGGCATGAACAACCTGGCAACCCTGACACACTTCCTGGGGCGCCGTCCTTCACCGGAAGTCCTGGCGGAAATTAGCGACGCCAAGGAGCAGCTTTTTCGCCAAAGTATTCAAGGCCAGGTAACGCCATTGCCCGGCGTAATTCGGTGGCTGCAACAGCTGCAAAGCCACGCTGTGCGGCAAGCCGTCGCCTCGTCGGCGCCCTGGCCCAATATTGACGCCTTGCTGGACACCCTAGCGCTACGCTCCTATTTCAACGCCGTGGTGTCGGGGGCCGACATGCCGGGGAAACCCAATCCCTCTGTCTTTCTGGAGGCAGCGCGCCAACTCCACGTCATGCCGGAACACTGTATCGTCATCGAGGATTCCATAGCGGGCATAGAAGCTGCCCGACGTGCAGGAATGAAAACCATTGCAGTGACCACGACCCATGCCGCCGACCGTCTGGGGCAAGCCGATGTCATCGTCGAGAGTTTGAATGACTTGCCAGCAGAGGTGTTCGAATGCCTGCTGGCTTCACCAGGTTAACAACAGGAATTACGTCTGGCAAGCCAGGCGAACCGGAGCATATATCCAAATTGGGAGGAGTATAATGTCGGAAATTACACTGACGGTTCACCACGCAGCAGGACTACATGCCCGACCAGCATCCCTCTTCGTCAAAGAGGCTGGCAAATATCGCAGCAAAGTCACCGTCCAACACGGTGAGCGCACGGCGAACGCCAAAAGTATGTTGAGTGTCCTGACATTGGGGGTCAACCAAGGGGCAGTGATCACCATTACCGCTACAGGAGAAGATGAAGACGCAGCCATCGCCGGATTACAGGCCCTGATCGAGAACAATTTCGGGGAGAAGCAATGAAGAAACTGAAAGGCATTGCGGCCTCGCCCGGCATAGCCATCGGGCGGATCTTCAAGTACGAAACCGCCGACCTCTCCTTCGACACCTGTACCATCGAAGATACGGTGAGTGAATGGGAACGTATCGAGACGGCCTTCGCCACCGCACGCGAGGAATGCACAGCCCTGTATGAGAAAACCTGCGCCGAAATAGGGGAAGAAGAAGCCGCCATCTTCGAAGCGCACATGATGATGTTGGAAGATCCCGAGTTGCTGGATGCGATTCAGACCTCGATCGCTGAAGAATGCATCAATGCAGAGGCTGCATTGACCCGCGCAACCGAGCACTACGCGGAAATGTTGGAGGCGCTGGAAGATCCATACCTACGGGCGCGCGCGGTAGACATTCGTGACATCGGACGCCGCGTTCTGCGCATTTTACTGGGAAAGATCGAATCGCCGGCAGAAAAGCTTCGCGAACCCTCCATTGTCGTCGCACAGGATCTCACGCCGTCGGACACCGCCGGATTGGACAAGAAACTGGTGCTCGGATTTGTGACAGCCGAGGGTGGGGCAACCTCACACACGGCAATCCTGGCCCGCGCCCTTAGCTTGCCTGCCGTGCTGGGCATCGGTCCAGAGGTCTACGAATTGACCGACGGCAACCGCCTCATCGTCGACGGCGCCGACGGCGTCGTATTGGTAGACCCGGATGACCAGCTCGCCAGCAATTACAAAGCCAAACAGATGACGATAGCATCCGTCCGCGCATGGGCTAACGCGCGCGCCCACGAGCCGGCCATCACGGCGGATGGCACAAGGGTCGAAGTTGTCGCCAATATCGGGGATGTCGCGGGGGCCAGGGATGCCGTGGCTTATGGCGCGGAAGGCGCCGGACTGCTGCGGACCGAATTTCTCTACCTCGAGCGCTCCGACCTGCCGACCGAAGACGAGCAATATACCGTCTACACGGAGATTCTCGATGTCTTCGAGGATGCGCCGGTAATCCTGCGTACGCTGGACATCGGCGGCGACAAAGCGCTGCCGTGGATGAACCTACCCAAGGAAATGAACCCCTTCCTGGGCGTGCGCGCCCTGCGTCTCGCCATGCACCAACCCGAGACCCTATTAAAGCCGCAGTTACGCGCTGCCCTGCGGGTCGCGGCAGGACGCAATCTCAAGGTCATGTTTCCTATGGTGGCAACCGTTGGAGAAGTCCGGGCCGTGCGCGCCAAGCTGGGCGAGTGCCGGGCCGAGCTGATCTCGGAAGGACATCCGGTGCCAGATGTTATGGAAATCGGCATCATGGTCGAGATTCCCGCCGCTGCCATTATGGCAGATCGTCTGGCCGAGGAAGTCGATTTCTTCTCTATCGGCACCAATGATCTCACGCAATACACCATGGCAGCTGACCGTGGCAATGCTGCGGTCGCGCATCTACTCCACGGGTTACAACCGGCAGTCCTGCGGTTGGTGAGCCTGGTCATTCATGCCGCGCACAATAAGGGTAAGTGGGTCGGCATGTGCGGCGAGTTGGCAGGTGAACCGCTGGCCATCCCGATCCTGTTGGGGTTGGGACTTGATGAGTTCAGCATGAATCCGCCCGCCATTCCCATCGCCAAACAAATTATCCGCGCGATCACAATGGAAGAGGCGCAAAAAGTAGCCCGGGAGGCCCTGGAGCAAGAAAATCCCCAGGCAGTAGAGCGATTGGTCAAGGACCACGTGGCAGCAGTCGATATGACCTACCTGCTCAGTTTGAGAGAAAAACCCCGTTGATCAATCTGGATGATCTCGGTGATCAACACAATCTGCGCAATCTGTGGATTATCAACTACGAGGAGGATATGGATACATGAACCCAGTTCTGACCGCAATTCACGAAGGTATCATGGACGGCGATAGAGATCTCGTCGTCGAAAACGTCCAGGCAGCTCTGGCTGAGGGTACCGCGCCCGGCGACATTCTAAACGATGCCATGATCGCCGCCATGGGTGAAGTGGGCCAGCTCTTTGAAGAGGGCGAGTACTTCGTTCCCGAAATGCTGATCGCGGCCCGGGCCATGAAAGCCGGCCTGGAGCTGCTGAGGCCGTACCTGGCCGAAGCCGACGTCAAACCTGCCGGAAAAGTCGCCATTGGGACCGTCAAAGGAGACTTACACGATATCGGCAAAAATCTGGTAAGCATCATGCTGGAAGGCGCCGGGTTCGAGATCCAAGATCTGGGCGTTGACGTCGCACCGGAAGCGTTTACCGAAGCTGCCAAAGGAGGCGCCGTTGACATCATCGCTATGTCGGCGCTGTTGACTACTACAATGACAAATATGAAAGAGACGGTGACCGCGCTGGAGAGAGCCGGCGTTCGGGACAAAGTCAAGGTCATCATCGGCGGCGCCCCCATCACCCAGGCATATGCGGATCAGATCGGGGCAGATGGGTATGCGCCGGATGCCAGTCGCGCTGTTGCACTGGCAAAATCCCTGATCGCCTGATCCCCTGGCATTCCATAGAAAACAGGCGGGAGAAATGGTTTCTCCCGCCTGTTCATCTGCAGACCTGAGAGAGTTCTTTCCTACGCGCCAGCCTGACCGGCGCCCCGTCTTCCCAGCGCCAGGGTCCCGCCGATCAGAATAGCTAACGCTAACGCGGCAATACCGACACTGGGCGTCGCCCAGTGTTTGACGGCGATGCCAACGTAGGCCCACACGAATACGAGCACGTAGGCGATATTTCCGTGACGCAAACTCATCGCAATGGAAATCCCCGCGGCCACCACCAGCATGATCAAAGCCCAAAGCTCAGCGGAAATCCCAAAGCCGTTCCAGCCCAGGGAATAGAGCAATTGGGTCACATTGGCCACCGTCGCAACACTAATCCATCCCAGATAGATGCTGAACGGGATACGGATGAACCAGGTATCACGTGCTGAGGCCTGCTCCCGAAGACGCTCAAGTTGCAGGAAGATATAGATGAGCGATGCCAGGATCACGAGCATGAACACCAGAGTCAACGGGAAAACCTCATAGTGCCACATAAAAATCCAAATCGAGTTTGCCACCCCGCTGACGAGATAGGCATATCCGATGCGCCTGACAAAGGGATTGTCCCGTTGCGCGGGCAACGCCTGGTAGGCAGTAAAGGCGATAAGCCCAAGGTAGATCACGCTCCAAATGGAAAAGACGTATCCTGCCGGCACGAAATAGATCGCGAACCGATCGGAGATTTCGCCCGTCGTTTGCCCATTGAGGGGGAGCAGAGTGGCCAGGGAATTGACCGCTATCGTAACAAGGGTCACAGCGATATTAGCAACCTGCAAAGTCGAAAACTTTTTCATGTTAACTCTCCTTGGAATTGACTTATACAATACCTGAACACAATACAGGGAGGCAGATCGTTGGCATCAAGGTAGCCCGCCCACAAAATCCCGAATCGCCTCCATAACCGGTTCGGAACACTCTTCTTGAGCCAGATGACCGCACTCCGGAATAACCAACAAATCAGCATTCGGCAACGCCGATGCAAGGCGCACACTATCTTCGGTGGGCACAATACGGTCATCATCCCCGGTAATGACGAGAACCGGAAGCTCCAACTCATCCAGACGCGCCACCAGATCCGGGTATTCGGTCGCCAACGTCATCTGCCACAGAGCCACGTCCCAATTCTCCACCTGTGTAGGAATCTCGTATCCTGCCACAATCTCCGGCGTCAATTTACCAGGGTCATGCCAGGCAGTTTCGAGAAAAGTGCGCCCGTTAGAAAGGAACATCCTTGACACGAGCGGACCAAGACGCTGCAATTGCGGCGTCTTCAAGAGAGGACGCACGAAGTCAGGAGCGCCGCCTCCGGTGTAGATCGCCGGAGAGATCAACACCAGAGCCTTGACCCGCTCCGGATAGCGTAATGCGGTATAGACCGCCGTGGTTCCCCCCGCAGAGTTGCCAACAAGAATCGCCTGTTCGCGTCCCAGAAAATCCAGTAGCCCCACGGCAATATCCGGCTGCACGCCGGTACTATAGGGATTCGCCCCCTCCCACGCCAGAGGACGTTCGGTGAGGCCGAATGCCGGTCGATCGTAGGCAATAGCCGTTCCCATCTTCCCCAAGGGGTCGAGAACACTGCGCCAGGAGAACACACTCGCTCCAAAGCCATGGAGCAATAGAAAGGTTGGGTCTCCCTCACCAGATTGCTTGAAATGGATTTCGATGCCGGCCACTTCGGTAAACTGGCTATCGGGATCGGCTAAAGTAGCAGCGGGAACCACATTGTTAAGAGGGGGGACCGGGATAACCAGCGGTCCCACCACCACCAGGAGGATCAGAATCCCTATTCCAATCAATAGACCACGAACAACGGGTTTCATCTTGTGATCCTATCAAGCGCGGCAATCAAGATAAACGTTCCATGCGCCGGCGGCCTTACATAGGCCGGAGCGTTCCCGCGAAAATTTGCCACGCCAACGCCGTCTTGGCCGCCAAACTCAGAATGATATACATCCGCTCGCCAAAGAGGTAGTTCTTCCAGGGGCCAACTTTCTTATACTGCAACAGCATGTTGATGGCGAAGATGTTGAAGAAGACGAAGATTGAGGCGATGATCCCGTAAACGAAGGCGGGCGGGCGGGCATCGGATGAACTCAGTGCACCGACGAAATACATCCCGATGACGATCCAGGGGATGATGCCGGCGATTACCCCGTAGATGTAAGAAGTCCAATCGGTCTTCTCCGTCGTCTGATTGTGCAACTCCATCACCACGCCGAACAGGTTCATCATAGCGTTGAGTGAGAAGATCAACACGAGGCTGGGAATGTCGTACATCCCTACCAACATGGCGATCAACACAATCATCCAGGATGAACTAAGCGCGTACTCGTAGAAGCGCGCCGGATTCATGCCCTTCTTCAAATTCTTCACGTACCATTTGTAACCGAACGTTGCCAGGCTGAAGTGTGCGATGGAGGAAATCAGCAGGAACGCTGCTACAGCAGGGCCGTACCGCAATCCGCCAACCTCTTGCAGATCGGAAAAGACACGGAAGTTTTCCAGGTCGAACTTAAGATAAGCCGTCGTGAGTGGATAGGTTACATCGTTGCTGATGAGGATCATGAGCAATCCTTGCACGAAGTGCAGCGCGGCCATGATCAGGTTAAATCGTCGCAGACCCTTGAAGGTCTTTTCGGTCGCCTCTACCTTGGTATTCATCTTTCTCTCCTTGTACTTTGTCTTTCATGGATCAGGGAGAGATGTGGGGTACATCTCTCCCTTCAGTGATATCTATGTTTCCGCGATGACTAGCGCGCTACCCTGGCGTGCGCAAAGCGCATTCCGAAACCAGCCGCGATACCGGCCAGACCGATGAAGCCAATCAGCAGCGCGTAGGTCCAGTTGATCTCGCCGCCGCTTTCCGGCAACATCATGCTGGAACCGTAGGCCATATCTACACTAGGAATCGCGGTCAACGCCGGTTCTCCACCTGCCAGCCCCATGGCAAAGACCGTGTAGACTGTGCCGTCAGCCAAGGCCAGACCAGGAACGCTCAAGGCTACAGTGTCGGAGCCAGCAACGCGCACTTCCAGATCGTAGGTCCCGGCGTCCACGGGCAGGTAATCGCCAATCTCCTTGAAGGCTACGTTGCTGAAGAGCACCGGTCCACCGCCGGCTACTGCGATGTCAACGGCAGGCGCATCCGGTGAAGCGTGAACGAAGCGCACGTGGGCCTTACCGGCGGCCGGCTGGCTGTTGTTATCGACCAGAACCAGGGGTTCGATGTTTGCCAGCGTGTTGAGTGCTACAACGGTGTAATCGGTGTTAGCAGCGAGTCCCAGATCCGCTTCGATGACCACAGGCTCCGTCGCTCCGGTAGGAACAACCTTCACGTTATAGGTAGCCGGATCGAGTTCCGCGTAACCCGTGATTCCCTTGAAGGGAGCATTGTTGAAAGCAATGATACTATCATTCACCCAAACATCCACTGCGGGAGCGTCCGGGGAAGCGTGCACTACACGCACACGCGCTTTTCCATCGGCGGCCAGGGCCGGTACCGATAGCGCCAAAACCAAAACCAACGTGAGCAAACCAACTGTAAAGCGTTTCATTGTAAACCTCTCCTTATTTGGGTATTCAACTGAATTCTACTAACGCTATTTTTCTCTGTAGTTAACGAACTGTCTTGTCTGCTAACTGTCTATAGTATACACGAATGTATATGTTTTGTCAAGACCTTTTCCGGATTTTGTATAGGTTTTTCCCGAAATTTCCCCTTTTTCGTATAGATTCACCCCAAACCCATACAAAACGGCCCCACTATGCGCCGTGGGGCCGTAAAAAAGGCGGAAACCTGAACAGCTGTCTAGGAAGGGCACACTTTCCCACTTGGAGGAGCGACCACGTCACGCATTCGAGAAGTGAAATCCCAGGAGTAAATTTGCACCGGTTCAATTACCAAAGCGGTCTCTCCGGACCGTCGGGCCAGCAGATTTCGAGACAATGTGTTGTCCAAATCCCCCAGATACCGGGTCAATAACCTCGGCAACAGATCGAAATCGAGCGCGAGTTCCGGAAGTAGAGAGACGCGGCCCTGCCCACGTATCCCACAATAAGGAGGCGCTTCCGAAGCAATCTCAAAAGCACACCTTGGAGTTGCCCGGAGATATGACACCACCTTGGCGCTCTCGGGAGTAGCACAAAACAACAGCCCCTCTTGATATAGATACCACAACGAAAGAACAACGGGCCAGCCCGAGGGTGTAATACACGCCAGACGTAGCGGGACACGTATAGTGTTGAGAAACCCCGCGAATTTCCCTAACATCCTATCACCTCCTGGTGGAATGTGCACCGGTTCGGCCAGATCATATGAAACATTTCGCGATACCGCGTAGAAAAATCAAAGACGCCCAGTTCATCATAACCGGACCAGTAGGCATTCCGGATAGGGGAGAACCGGCAACAGATCAGGGCCTCTCCGGCAATACAGCGAGCAGCGCCGTCGTTGCCTCTACAATCTGTTGTTGCTGGCTTGCACGATCAATGCGCGCCGGGTTATCGCCTCCCTGTGAGCCATACCATCCGAATTGGGCATGGTTGCCGCCCGGAATCTCAACCCATACCGTATTTACCGGCAAGAGCGCGCGTGAGGCTGCGATCTTGTCCAGAGTCGCCAGGCCGTCCAACGCCCCATAGATCGAGGCAACGCGCAAACCGTCGTCGGAAAGGTCATTGCTTTCTGCCGGGTAGGATGCCCACAACACCAGTCCGGCGACGTCATCAGGGTGCATATCTGCATAACGCGCCGCCATAGCGCCGCCAAGAGAATGCCCGCCCAATGCCCAAAGAGAAATCTCAGGATAGACGGCCATGACATCCGCAGCACGATCGGCTGCCAGTACGGCTAGATTCAAGGGCATGGGGACGATTACAACCAGATACCCTTCATCCGCGATGGCCTGCGCCGCAGGCGCATAGGACCTTGGATCAACGCGCCCGCCAGGATAAAAAATCAGTCCAATATCAGGCTGAAAATCAACCGGTCGAAAAACAAACCACGTCCCCACCTCGACCTGAACGCCGGAAGTCGACTGCAATGCATCAAGCGCTTCCGGCATAGGTCCCAACGGCGTGCTGCCCCATATTACGAAACCTACAGCGACCAGCGCCACAACGAGCAGCAGGACAAGCCGCCAGCGAATGCGCACCCATTTCACGACACCACCCCGTCCAATGCCGTAGCCGATGGCTGACCGGTCATCGCACACTCCGCAGGACTGAGATCCGGCGTCGCTACGACGTTGCGCCAGGCGAACGAAGCCGTCCAGAGCATCAATGCACCGCCCAAGACGCCCAGCGCCCACGGGCCGAGTGCATCCAACAGGATTCCTCCCAAGCCCGGCATCAGAATCTGCGCCAACGTCTGGATCGACGCCGTCAACCCCAGCGTTCCCCCGATCTCTTCACGATAGACCGACTTCGTGATCACACTGCTCAAGACGGTGCCCAGCACCCCCGCAGACAGCGCAATCGGCGCCAGAACGACCAACAGCAAGCCCACGTTCGGCACAAAAGCCCAAGACAACAGAGAAACTGCCAGCACCAGTGTAGCCACAAAGATCAACCGCTTCTCGCGCACACGTTTCGTCATCCATCCAATCGCCACGCCCTGAACCAACACCGACAATAGACCAACGTAGGTCAACACGTAACTGGTCCCTTGAGCGGTGAGCGCAAGCCGGGTCTTGGCAAAGACTGCGAAGTTCGACTGAAACAGTGTAAAAGCCAACGCATAGAAGAGACTCACGTGCAGCAAAGGGCCGACGCAGGGACGTTGCAGGGCAGCCTGAAGAGCCCGGAAGGTGAAACGCGTCCGCGGACTATCGCGCGCAATCTGGGCGCGGTGTTCTTCGGTCAAGGATTCCGGCAACCAGAGCACAACCGCGATCAAGTTCAACAAAGAAAGACCGGCAGCCACGAAGGCGGGCACGTTAAGACCAAAGGTGCTGAGTAACCCGCCCATCACAGGACCAATGATGAAACCCAGACCGAAAGCCGCGCCAATAATCCCTAATCCTTTAGCGCGGTTGGTCTCATCGGTGACATCGGTAATGTAGGCGCGCGCCAGTGAGATGTTCCCGCCCAACAGGCCATCAAGGATACGACTCACAAACAACATGACGAGCGAGCGAGCCGTCCCCAATAGCAAGAAAGCGACGAAGGTCCCGGCAATACTGACGATCAGCAAAGGGCGCCGGCCGTACCGGTCGGAGAGACGTCCGATCACCGGCGCGGCAACCAGCTGCCCCAGGGCATTGGAGGTTCCCAGTAACCCGATGAGGGTCAACGTAGCCCCGAACTCCTCCGCATAGTAGGGAAGGAGCGGAAGAATGAGACTATACCCCAACAGGTCGATGAACACAAAGCCGAAAAGCAATCCTAGACGTTTTCTGAGCATGCATTCCTCCAAATCATTCTTACAAACTGCGCCAAGGAAAAAATACGTCACACATCCCGGGCGCGTTTGTACACCTCGAGGGTGCGTTGTCGCGCCCAACGATGATCGACAATGGGCGCCGGATAGTCTACGCCTATCACACACGCCGCCTGTTTCTGAAAGGGTTCCGGCATAGACCAAGGCCGGTGGATATACCGCGCCGGTAGTGCACGCAGTTCCGGTACGTAACGCCTGACATAGGCCCCTTCAGGATCATATTTCTCTCCCTGGAGAACGGGATTAAAGATACGGAAGTAGGGAGCAGCATCCGCGCCGGTACCTGCGGCCCACTGCCAGCCCCCGTTGTTCGCGGACGGATCGCCATCGACCAGGTGACGCATGAAATGACGTTCCCCCCACCGCCAGTCGATCAACAGATCCTTGGTCAAAAACGAGGCCACAATCATTCGCGCGCGGTTATGCATCCAACCGGTCGTTTTCAACTGTCGCATGGCAGCATCGACGATCGGATAACCCGTTTGGCCTTCCTGCCAGGCCTGGAAATCATCCTCATCATTCGACCATTCGATATTTTGAAGGTTAGCGCGGAAGCTTTCCTTCCGCACGTCGGGGAAGTGATAGAGGATGGATAGATAGAATTCGCGCCAGATGAGCTCGTTTAGCCAGGTATCCGCCCCTTTGGCTTGATCACATAACCGGGCCTCTTCTCGGGCTTGCAAGGCAGCGATGACAGCCTCGCGGGCAGAGATCATCCCGAATCGAAGGTAAGGTGAAATCTTGGAAGTTCCCTCCAGATCCATACGTTCCCTATCACTGGCGTAGGCGCACATCGCAGTAGCGACGAAGTGTTTCAGCCGCCGCCGCGCTTCAACCTCGCCGGCAGGAAAAGACAGCGGCGACGGTAGTGCAGGCGCAGCGGGGAGGGACAACGTGGCAATGCCGCTGGGCGTCGAGATGCTATCTGGGGGCGGTAAAAGATCCCCCATGACCGGCAGCGGCAACGCCTGCCACCGCCGGCTATAGGGAGTAAACACGGTATAAGGCGTTCCATCATTTTTGAGCACAGCATCCGGAGAGAAAACAGTCAGGCCTCTGATAAGGTGCAACGGCACAGATTCAGAGACCCGCGCATCCCGTTTGCGAGCGTAGGGAGAAACATCCGCCTCTGCAAAAACGTCCTCGGCGCCGGTTTCCCGGCATAACCGGATGATTTCTTCCACAGGCTGTCCATGTCGAACGACAAGATAGCTGCCCCGCGCTCTCAAGGCTCCATCCAGATCGGACAATCCAGCCACGAGAAATGCCAACCGTTTTTCCCCTACGTAGGGCGAAGCCCAGAGAGATTCGTCCAGCACGAAAACAGGAACGACCGCACCGGCCCGAGAGAGCGCAGCGTGTAACGCCTGGTTATCGGCCAGACGTAGGTCGCGGCGAATCCACCAGAGCGCAACCTTCAAACTGCAACCTCCGCGCTTACCTGATCCAACTGCGCTATTTCGTCCTCCGTAAGGCGCCAACCTAATGCCCCCAGATTCGACGCCACGTGCTTGGGAGTCTTGACGCCGGGAATCGGTACCGCGCCTTTGCAAATCGTCCAGTTAAGGGCGACCTGTGTAGGGGTCTTGCCATCATGATTTCGTCCCATTTCCTTCAGCAGGTCGATTAGCGGCTTGATCCGTACCAGGTAGGCGGCATCAAAGAGCCGTCTGCGGGCGCCGGAGGGGAGATTGTCCGGCGTGTATTTTCCGGTCAAGATTCCTTTACGCAGCGGACTGTAGGCAATCAACGTGACGCCCAGATCCTTACACGTTTGCAAAAGGCCGTTTTTCTCAGGGGTCCGGTGCAAGAGATTGTATTCGACCTGGTTGGAGGCCAATATAATGCCCCGCCGGGCAAGTGTCTCAAAGGCTTCTTCCATCTGCATAACGCTGAAGTTCGAAACGCCAACGTGTCGCGCGAGTCCAGCCTCAACAACATCGGCAAGGGCTTCTGCCCAATGGGCGATCGAGCCGGCTAACGGAGGCCAATGAATCTGGTAAAGGTCTACGTGATCAAGACCCAGACGGCGCAGGCTTCGATGCAACGCCCACAACAACTGCTGGCGCGTCAATCGCCAGGGAAACGGCATGAACTTCGTGGCAACAATGACCTCGGCTTCCGTCTCGCCGATGAACCGGCCCAGAAGTCTCTCCGAACGTCCCAGACCGTAAACTTCCGCCGTATCAAAGAAAACGGCCCCAGAAGCCACAGCCGCCTCAAACGCAGCCCGCAGATCGGCATCGGTATAGTCCCCTTTGCCATACCCCCACATAAGTCGATCTCCCCATTGCCACGTTCCGATACCCAGCGGCGGGATCAGTAGGCCGGTTTT
>JAFGNR010000015.1 GCA_016926915.1 Anaerolineae bacterium | reverse complement strand
GTTCAGGGTGTTCAGGCCAAGTCTTCTTTGCGCACGGTGTGAACCTTGAGCATGTTGGTCACGCCGTGCACCTCGAAGGGAATCCCGGCCGTAAGGACGACGGGTTTCCCCACTTCGGCAAATCCCTGGGCAACAGCGACGTCGATCATTTTCTGGATCATCTGATCGGTGTCTTCGAAGGGGGGAACGAGGACCGCGTGCACGCCCCACACCAGCTGCAAACGCTGCGCCGTTTCTTCGAAAGGCGTCGAGGCGAGCAGGGGAACGTGGGGCCGGTGGCGCGCCACAGTGCGGGCCGTGCGCCCGGATTCTGTTGATGTAAGAATGGCGGTCGCGCCGACCTCTTGGGCGATCTCCACGGTGGCGCGGCTGATGGCGCGGGAGATCAAGGCCCGGGAGGGCAGTTCTTGCTCGTCCACCACGATGCCCAACAGCTGGTGATAGGGGAACGAGTCGGAGCGTTCCACGCTCTCCGCGATCCGGGCCATCATGCGCACCGACTCCACCGGATATTTGCCCACTGAGGTCTCGCCGGAGAGCATGACGGCATCGCTCCCGTCGATGATAGCGTTAGCGACGTCGGAGGCTTCGGCCCGCGTGGGGCGAGGGTTGTCGATCATCGATTGCAGCATCTGGGTGGCGGTGATGACTGGTTTCCCCTGGCGGTTGCAGAGGCGGATGATCTCTTTCTGCGCCAGGGGCACACGTTCCGGCGCCGTCTCGACCCCCAAGTCGCCCCGGGCGACCATCACAGCGTCAGATGCATCGACGATAGCCTCAAGGTCTTCCAGCGCTTCCGGTTTCTCGATCTTGGCCACGATGCCCGGACGGTGGTGAGGATTCTCGCCGGGTTCTCGAACCCCATTGTCCTCCGCCAGTGAGTCCAAATAACCGCGTAGGGTTTGCACTTCCCGGGCATTTCTTACGAACGACAGCGCCAGGTAATCGAGGCGCAGCGCCATGGCAACCCTGGCATCGGCGCAATCCTTCTCGGTCATGGCCTGAATCTTCAGCGCGACGCCGGGCAAGTTGACGCCTTTGCGCGAGGTGAGGAGGCCGCCTACCTGCACGCGGCAGCGCACGGCAGGAGGAACGATGCCGATGACTTCCAGTTCGAGTGAACCATCATCCAGCAGAATGCGATCGTGCAGCTGTAAATCCGGGATGATTTCGGGATGGGGGAAGGGGATTTCGCGTTCGGGATCGGTGATTTCGCCGGCGGTCAGGATGACTTCGGCGCCCTCTTGCAGATTCATCCCACCGCCGGGCATGATCCCCACGCGGATTTTCGGCCCTTGCAGGTCGCCCATGAGCGCGACGTAACGCTGTTCTTCCTTGGCAATTTTGCGCACCCTCTCGGTCATGATGCGTTTGTCCTCGGCGGCGCCGTGGGAGAAGTTGAGGCGAGCGACGGTCATTCCTGCGCGGATCATGGCGCGAATGGTTTCCGGCGATTCTGTCGCCGGCCCAAGAGTGCAGACGATCTTGGTCAGTGGCATGGCAGCTCCTTTCGGATAATAGGTGACCCTGGTCTGGTGTTCAGATTGTACCTGCAAACAGATCGATGTCCAGCGCGCGGACGGAGTTTTATCATTCTCCAATCCTGCTGCAAAAAGGCTCACGGATCTACACGGCTAGACTGGAAAACACAGAGTTTGACGCTGTGAGAGTGTTTCTATGAGACGCAGAAGTGCGTCCCACCTTTCCGCCCAACTGAGATGAAACGCTCCCTTTTGAATTAGGGGCGCGTTGCGGGCAGCCAGGCAGGGCCGCGTGCCGGACTGAGCAACTCGGTGAGCGCGCCGCCGTCCAGGTCGAAAAGCCAGACGGCGGGCGGGCTGTCGGGGTTCAGGATGTCGTGGCGTGAGAAAGCCAGCGTGGCGCCATCCGGCGACCAGACCGGGATGCCATGGTAGAAGTCGGCGTCCTGCGTGATGGGGCGCGCATCGCTGCCGTCTGCATGCATCAGCCAGATCTGCTTGCCCATCGGCGTCCCCCCGGCTTTGCGGCGGAAGGCGATCCACGCGCCGTCCGGTGAGAAAGCCGGGGCGTCGTTCTCGACCTCAGTATCCGACGTCAGTTTGAGAAACCAGCCGGTCTCGCTATCGACCCGCAGGATATTGCTAACGGCGCCACGGCCCAGCTGTAAGTCCATGACGATCAGGGCTTCGCCCGCAGGGTCCCACACGGGTGGGACATCCATGAACAGGGGCAGCAGCAACGTCGAACCGGCAGCCAGATCACGGATTTGAATCCCCCGAGCCTCCGGGTCCACATAGGCCAATTTATCGCCGCCGGGCGACCAGCGCACCCCGAAGCCGGAAGGAGGGGCAGCGTCGAAGAGCGGCGCGGGATCGCGACCCTGGGTATCCACCCGCCAGAGATAGGGGGAGGCGTCCGGAGTCTCGCGGCGCTCGAAAGCCAGCGTCGCGCCATCCGGCGCCCACGCGGGCCCTGTGCAGTCGGCGGGGGCGCAGGCGACCAGGCGGCGTTCCCCTGCGCCCCGGCGCGAGACCCGCCACAAGTCGTGTCCCCCATCCGCGCGCTGCACGATGAAGACCAGCGCGCGGCCATCCGGGGCAACGGTATACCCCTTGATGCCAGAGTCGCTGTGCGTGAGTTGCTGCGAGACGCCGGCTGCCGGATCGATCGCGAAGAGCTGGTCAATCCCGTTCGAGTCAGGTGCGACGTAGACCAGCCGGGCCGCACCGTGCATTGGGAATGGGATCAGCGCCAGTCCCGCAACGATCAAGATGACGGCTACGGCCGCCGCGACCATCCAGGGTCGGAATTTACTTGCCATAGCGGAAAGCGTACCGGAAGCCGGCCTTCTGTCAAGTAACCGTCCCGAGTTCACCGCAAAGAGCGCAAAGAAGACTTCAATTTTGCCTTTGCGCGCCCTGCGGCAAAGTGACTTTCTCAAAGACGGGAATCTAGCGATCCCCTTGAAACAGGACAAATGAGTAGCAGGGTCTTATCATTCTTCATCTGGGCGCGCAGAGGCTCACAGATACACATGGATGAACACAGATGTTGCCCCTCTGTGTATCTCTGAATCTGCTCAGTGCATCTCTGTGTAAGAATCTTCGAGCTACTCTCAGTTTGGCGTTCTTGGTAGCC
>JAFGNR010000014.1 GCA_016926915.1 Anaerolineae bacterium | reverse complement strand
CATTGCCGGAACCCTCCTGGGGCTGTATCCTGGACCGGAACGGGGATTTGCTCGTCGGCAACATCCCGGTCTATGATGTAGGGGCAGAAGTTCAGCGGGTTGCGGACCTGGCCGAGGCAGCTGCGCTTCTGGCGCCGCTATTCAACCGGCCTGAGGATGCCCTGCTTGAAGATTTGACCTACACGCCCAGCGAGGAATTATCCTACGTCTGGCGACCTCTGGCGCGGGGCATTTCCGAAGAGGTCGCGGCGGAACTCGAGACACTCGGTTATGACTGGCTGACATTCTCTCCCACGTGGGAGCGGTTCTATGCTGAGGGCGGGCTGGCTGCGCACGTGTTGGGGTTTGTGAATCAGGACAATCGCGGGTACGGCATTCACGCCTACCAACTCCGGTTGTTACGCGGCGATCGCGTTCAGAGTGTGGGGGATGTGGGCGCTATCGATAACCAACCGCTGCCAAGTGAGGTGGCCTGGGGATTGGGGATGCCCTATCCCGGCACTGATTTGCGCTTGACTCTGGATCGCACCATCCAGGCTTTTGTGGAAGGCGAATTGGACAAGGCGTTGGTGGACTATCATGCTGAAGGCGGTACTATCATTGTCATGAATCCGCAGACGGGTGAGATTCTGGCGATGGCCAGCCGGCCTTCATACGAGCCCTTCCGGTATTCGGCGTATGCGGAAGCCGGAGAGACTGAGGTGTTCAAAGATCCGGCCATTAGCAAGGCATACGAGCCCGGCTCCGTGTTCAAATTGGTGACAGCGGCAGCCGCATTGGACTCTGGCCTGGTTGATCTTTCGTGGACCTATAACGACACAGGTATGTTGGAATACGGCGGCGTTCCGGTTCAGAACTGGGATCGTCAGGCGTATGGACAGCAGGATTTGGAGGGCGTCCTGGCGCATTCGCTCAACGTGGGCGTTGCAACATTGACCACGCGGGTGCTGGGCGCCGAGCGATTTTACGAGTACATTCGTGCGTTTGGCTTTGGGCAAACGACGGGCGTGGAGCTCTTTGGCGAAGCCTCCGGTCTGGTTCACATGCCTTCAGACTGGAATTGGGAGGATGGATTCCTGGCAACGAACGCATTTGGCCAGGGTATCGCGGTGACGCCGCTGCAAATGGCGACGGCGGTGGCGGCTATTGCTAACGATGGGGTCATGATGCAACCCCATATTGTGGCGGAGCGAATTTATCCGGACGGGCGGAGTGTGGCGGCGCCGCCCACGCCAGCCGGGCAACCTATCCGCGCCGAGACAGCCCAAACCCTGTCCGAGATGATGTCGCGCGCCATCGAAGAGACGATCCCCCAGGCCATGGTGCCTGGATATCGTATTGCCGGGAAATCCGGTACGGCGCAGATTCCCGGAGTGGGAGGATATGAACCGGAACAGGTGGTGGCCTCGTTCATCGGTTTCGGCCCGCTTCCTGATCCACAGGTATTGGTCATGGTGAAGCTGGATAGGCCTAATGTGCCGGCCAGCATGCGCTGGGGAACCAGAACGGCCGCGCCGGTCTTTCAGACAATCATCTCCCGGCTGTTTGTGTTGTTACATATTCCACCGCAGCCGTAGAAGGTCATGGAATGGGAGTGATGGTTAAGCAACTGACGTTAGCGGATCTGATAGCTGGCCTGACCGGTGCGCGGCCCGTGGGATTGGAGATGCCGGTGCATCCCGTCATTGATTCCCGCAAGGCAGACACAAAGTCTGTCTTCTTCGCTTTCAACGGGGAACACGTGGACGGTCATGATTACGTGGCCGACGCCTTTCAGCGTGGCGCCGTCGCGGCAGTTGTGAGCCGCGCTGTGCCGGTCGACGCTCCGGTCATCGATTCGACTGCGGGGGGCGCGCTCTTGCCGGATGATCTCCGGGGTGTGGCGACGCCGGTGGTGATTCGTGTCGACGATGTGTTACGCGGTTTGCAGCGCGCCGCCGGTTTCTGGCGCCGGAAGTTCGACGTGCGCGTCGTGGGGATTACGGGGAGCGTCGGCAAGACAACCACGAAGGAGGTGGTCAGCCGGGTGTTGAGCAGCCGTTACCGGGTATTATACAGTTCCGGTTCCTACAACAATGAAATTGGCTTGCCTTTGACATTGCTTAGCCTTACCGGCGAACACGAGCGCGTGGTGCTGGAAATGGGGATGTACGTGCGAGGTGATATCCACGCTCTGTCCCGCATTGCGCAGCCCCAAGTAGGCGTGATTACCAATGTGGAACCCGTGCACGCGGAACGCGCCGGGAGCCTGGACAATATCGCCCTGGGCAAGCAGGAGTTGGTCGAGGCCTTGCCCCCCGCGCCCACAGGAATCGCAGTACTGAACTACGATGACGCTCGGGTGCGCGCGATGGCAGAGGCAACGGATGCCAGGGTTTGCTTTTACGGGCTATCGCCCGAAGCGCATCTATGGGCAGATGAAGTGGAGAGCCTGGGACTCGAAGGAATCCGGGTGCGATTACATTATGGCAAGGACCACCTCTACGTGCGAGCCCCGTTTCTGGGACGGCACAGTGTCCATACCGTTCTTCGGGCTACTGCTGTGGGACTGCTAGACGGTCTTACGTGGCAAGAGATTGTCGAGGGATTGCGGGCGCCCGGCGCCCAGTTGCGGTTAGTTGCTGTGCAAGGGCCGCTGAACTCATTGATTCTGGATGATACTTATAACTCAAGCCCTCCGTCGGCGCTGGCAGCATTGAACCTTCTCGATGACTTGGAGGGGCGCAAAATCGCGGTGCTGGGCGACATGCTGGAGTTAGGAGAATACGAGGAGGAAGGGCACCTCAAAGTGGGATGTCGCGCCGCCGACGTTGTCGAGCATCTGGTGGTGTTGGGGGATCGGAAGACGTTGTTCGCTCGTGGGGCGCGATTGTGCGGCCTGCCTGCCAAAAACGTACACGAGGCGGCGGACACGGAAGAAGCGGTAGAAATCGTGCGATCCTTGCTTCAGCCCCAAGACGTGATCCTGGTGAAAGGATCGCGGGCTATGAAGATGGAAGAAATTGTTGACTCCCTGGGAGAGGCGATGACGCCCAGGCCCAGGTCCCGGATGTAGGAGGACGCCTGTGGGGTTTGCCCTGATCCTTGCCAGCATTTCTTTTCTTATGGTCGTCTTCTGGGGCCGGCCCTATTTGCACTTGTTGCGGCGGTGGAAGGTCGGGAAGCGTATTCGTATCGATGGCCCGGATGGGCACATTACCAAGATGGGGACGCCGACGATGGGAGGGATTCTCATCACCGTGCCGGTCTTCCTGATTACGGTGGCGCTGAACCTGTATAATTTGATGGGACAGACGGTGATCGGGCGGTCGATTCTGGTTCCCCTGGGTGTCATGGTGGCTTACGGGATTCTCGGAGCGCTAGACGACATTGCCGGCGTGCGCGGCGTGCGGCGGGGCGAAGGGCTTACGGCGCGGTTCAAGATGGCGATTGAGATCGTGTTGACCTTCGTCGTGGCTCTGGTGATCTATTTTGGAATGGATTTACACAGTATCGCAATTCCCGGCGTCCCACAGAAAATCGACATTGGATTGTTCTACATTCCCATTGCAATGTTTGTGATCATCGGGTCGGCCAACGCCGCCAATTTGACCGATGGACTCGATGGTCTTGCAGGGATCATTCTGGCCAGCGCTTTCACGGTTTACGGGGTAATCGCGCATTTGCAGGGCCAGTTCTATCTCGTGCGGTTTTGTTTCACTGTGGTGGGGGCCTGTTTTGCTTTTCTCTGGTATAACGCGCATCCGGCGGAGCTGTTCATGGGCGATACTGGCTCACTGGCGCTAGGCGCAACGTTAGGGGTCGTGGCGCTCATGTCGGGGCAATGGCTGATCCTACCCGTAGTGGTGTTAGTGCCCGTGGCTGAGACCCTCTCGGTGATGATCCAGATCTCGTATTTTAAGTTGACGAAACGGTATTTGGGTGAGGGGCGTCGTGTGTTCAAGATGGCGCCGCTGCATCACCATTTCGAGCTGCTGGGATGGTCCGAAACCCAGGTGGTACAGCGTTTTTGGTTGGTGTCGCTGTTGGCAGCCATGGCCGGCGTAGCCCTGGCGCTGATCTAGGGAACCGCATGGCGGAAACGAAGTGAAATGTCTGGTATGGTGGTGATTCTGGGATTTGCGCGTCAAGGCAGCGCCCTTGCCCGGTTCTTCGCGGAACAAGGTGCACGGGTGGTGGTTTCTGACATGCGCGATGCCCAGGCGCTCCAACTCGCTATGCAGGCCCTGGCGGAGCTTCCCATCACCTATGTGTTGGGCGAGCATCCGGACAGCTTGCTGGAAGGATGTGAGTTGCTCTGCCTCAGCGGCGGGGTGCCGGTGAACCTCCCCATTGTTCTGGAGGCGCAGCGACGGGGAATTCCTCTTAGCAACGATGCGCAGGAATTCCTGCGCCGGTGTCCTGCGCCGGTGGTAGGGATCACGGGGTCGGCGGGCAAAACGACGACAACTTCGCTGGTCGGGGAGATGATCCGCGCCGGCGGGTTCAGAAGCTGGGTGGGCGGCAATATCGGTAATCCGCTGATCGCCGACCTGGCCGACATCAAGCCGGGGGATCGGGTGGTTATGGAACTCTCCAGCTTCCAACTGGAAATCATGGACGTCAGCCCGCCGGTAGCCGGCGTGTTGAACATCACCCCCAATCATCTCGACCGACATGGGACGATGGCGGCTTATATTGCTGCCAAGGCGCACATCGTGCAGTTCCAGGCTCCCTCGCATATTGCGGTGCTGGGCTACGATGAACCGAATGCGCGGGGTCTGGCTTCCCAGACGCCGGCGCAGGTGCGTTATTTTAGTGGGGAAGCGGAGACGCCTGTGGGTGCATACCTGCGGGGAAATGATCTTGTACTGCGCCGTGAAGAGCAGGATATCCCGGTGTGTCGTCGCGCCGATATCAAGTTGCGAGGGTTCCATAACGTCGAAAACGTACTGGCGGCGATAGCCCTCGGCGACGCCGCCGGCGTTCCGGCCCCGGCCATGCGCGAGGCCATCAGAGGGTTCACGGGCGTTGCTCACCGCCTCGAAGTCGTGCGAGAGCGAAACGGTGTCCTGTGGGTCAATGATTCTATTGCAACTGCGCCGGAGCGGGTTTTGGCGGCGCTGGAGGCATTCAATGAACCGCTGGTGCTGCTTGCCGGTGGTCGCGACAAAGATTTGCCGTGGGAAACCTTTGCCCGTCGCGTTGTGACGCGCGCGCGCGTCTTGATCCTTTTCGGAGAGGCGATGGATCTTATTGCAGAGCACGTGAACAACGCTTTCCAGGTCGTGAGGCAGGCGCCGGTTCTGGAAACTGTAGAACGCGCGGGGACCTTGGAGAATGCCGTGAGTCGCGCCGCCAAGTGGTCTCGCCCTGGTGATGTAGTGTTGCTCTCGCCGGGCGGCACGAGTTTCGATGCGTTCCGTGACTTTGCCGAACGCGGGGAGCGATTTGTCGAGCTGGTTCAGGCATTATAAGCAGGTAGGTGGATCGTGGCAGGGAAAAAGAAACGTAAGAACAAAATGTCGCTTGATTGGCTGCTGCTGGTTACCCTGCTGGCATTGCTGGCGTATGGGCTGTTGATTCTCTACAGCGCGACATTTTACGTCGAAGGCGGCTTCTGGACGCGCCAGCTGAAATGGGTTGGCCTGGGGATCGGTGTGCTGGTCCTAATGGCGACGATTCCTTATACCATTTGGCAGAAGCTGGTGCTGCCCATGATGCTGGCGACATTGCTCATGTTGATCATCACGGTGTTCTTCGGCAAGCAGATTCTTGGCGCGCAGCGTTCGATCGTTGTCTTCGGTATCTCGATCCAGCCGGGCGTGCTGGCGCGGCTCGTCGCCGTGATCTACATTGCGGCCTGGTTGACATCCAAAGGTGAACAGTTGCACCAGATGCGCTACGGGTTGGCGCCTTTTGCTGTAATTATGGGGATTGTGACCGGACTTGTGGCTTTGCAGCCAGATTTGTGTACCGCTTTGCTGTTGGCAGCAACCGGATTGGTGATGTTCTTCTTTGCCGGCGGCGATCCAATCCAGATTTTCCTTTCGGTGACTATCGCGGCTTCGACCTTTGGGTTGATGGCCTGGCGATTGGAGCATGCGCGCGACCGGATGATAAACTACGCCATGGCCTGGAAAGATCCGACACAAATGTCGTATCACGTTTACCGCGCCATCATGGCGATTAGCAGCGGGGGGCTGTTGGGTGTGGGGATCGGCAACGGACGGCTGAAGGCCGGTTATCTGCCCATCCCGCATACCGATAGTATTTTCGCTGTCCTGGGCGAGGAAGTTGGCCTTATCGGCGCGCTGTTGGTGATCGTTTTATTCGGTTTCTTTGCCTATCGCGGGTACCGGATTGCGTTGGAGACGCCGGATCCGTTTGGTTCATTGGTAGCATTTGGTGTGACGACCATGATTGTGGGAGAGGCTTTACTCAATATCATGGTCATCGTGGGACTGGTTCCGTTCACGGGAACGGCGTTGCCCTTTTTCAGCTATGGTGGTTCGGAGATGCTGGTCACGATGACCGGTGTAGGGTTGTTATTGGGCATATCGCGTGGAAAACCCAAGGGAGACTGGGATGCAATTCTGGATCGTTGGTGGCGGGACTGGTGGTCACGTATATCCAGCCCTCGCCGTCGCACAAGCTATGCGGGACGCTGATCCCGGCGTCGATCTTCATTGGATCGGCGGAGAGGGCGGCATGGAGGCTGAACTGGTAGCGCGTGTGCAGATCCCTTTCCGGGCGATTCCGGCAGGCGGCGTGCATGGTGTGGGGCCGGTGCGCGCGCTGCGCAATGGCGGGCGTCTGCTGCGTGGCTGTCTGGCAGCGTGGCGTGCGCTGGGGACCGGGCGCCCGGATGCAGTCTTCACCACCGGGGGTTACGTCAGTGTTCCGGTAGCGCTGGCTGCGTGGGCTCGCAGAATCCCGATTCTGCTTTACCTTCCGGATATCGAGCCCGGGCAGTCATTCCGGTTCGTGGCGCGTCTGGCGACCCGCGTCGCGGTGACGGTGGAGGATTCGAAGGTATTCTTGCCCTCCCGAAAGGTGGCGGTGACGGGGTATCCCCTGGGCGAGCGGGTGCGTAACTGGACCCGTGAGACGGGGCGCAAGGCGCTGCAGCTTCCCGGCGCCGATCCGGTCTTGCTGGTGTTTGGGGGGAGCCGGGGAGCACGTTCCATCAATCAGGCCGTGTTGGCACATCTGGAGCCTCTGTTGGACCTGGCCCATGTGGTGCACATCAGCGGAACCCTGGATTGGGACGCGGTTGCCTCGGCCCGGGAACGGCTGTCTGAAAGCCTGCGGGATCGCTATCACGCGTACGCCTATCTTCACGATGAAATGGGCGCGGCGCTGGCCGGAGCGGACCTGGTGGTATCGCGAGCCGGGGCTTCGATTCTGGGGGAATTTCCATTCTTTGGCTTGCCTGCGTTACTTGCGCCTTATCCGTACGCGTGGCGTTATCAAAAAGTGAACGCGCAGTGGTTGGCGGAGCGTGACGCGGCTATCGTTATCGAGGATGCCGATCTGGACACGCGTCTGGTATCCGAGGTGCGCGCGCTGTTACAGGATGCCGGACGCCGCCAGTATATGGCGGATGCGGCAAGCGTGCTGGCGCGTCCCACTGCCGCGCAAACCATTGCGGCGTTATTGATCTCCATCGGAGAGGTGACGTGATTATGGTGCCCTTCGAGACGTTCTTCTACGGTTTGATCCTCCTGTTTGGGATCATCGGCGCGATGCGGGGGTGGGCCAAGGAGCTGCTTGTGATCTTCTCCGCGATTTTGTCGCGCTTCGTCGAGGTGGTCCTGTTCGACATTGTGCCGTTCATTGGACCGGCGCTGACTGGATTGCCGCCCAAGACCAAGTTCTACGTGCGCATCCTCATCTCCGGTGTGGTGGTGATCTTCGGGTATGCGACGCCTGCGGTGTTGACGCGCTTTCAGGCAAAGGCCCGGAAAGAGAAATTCCAGGACCTGTTGCTGGGGTTTTTCATCGGAGCCATCAACGGGTTTCTTATCATCGGTATGTTGTGGGGATTCATGGAGACGATGGGCTACGGTATCTGGGGTATTTCGGCGCCGGCTACGGCGGCCGCCCAGACCATCGCCGCTAAGTATCTTCCGACTGTGTGGCTCGCCGGCCCGCTGCTTTATGCGGCTGTGGCGCTGGCTTTTGCTTTCGTGTTGATCGTGTTCATCTGAGGACTGTCATGATAGGATTGGAAGCATTTCGTCGCATTCACGTCGTCGGGATCGGGGGTGCCGGCATGTCAGCCATTGCCCGCGTGCTCCACGCCCGGGGATTTGCCGTGCGGGGCTCCGACCGCAGTGAGGGCCGGCTCGTGGCGTTGCTCCGCGCTGAAGGGATTCCCGTAGTTTTGGGGCACGCTGCCGGCAACGTGGCGGGCGTCGATCTGGTGTTGGCTTCTTCGGCGATCCCCGAGGACAATGTCGAGTTGGTCGCTGCCCGGTCGGCTCAGATTCCCGTGATGCGGCGTCCGGAATTCTTACCGTTGCTGCTTGCAGGTTACGACGTGATCGCCATTGCTGGGGCGCATGGGAAAACCACGGTTACCGGCATGACAGCGACGATTCTTCTGGAAGCCGGTCTCGATCCTTCGTACATCATCGGCGGCGTGACGAAGAATCTGGAGACGAATGCCCGCGCCGGTCAGGGCAAGATCTTTGTCATCGAAGCAGACGAATACCAGAACACGTTTTTGGCCCTGGAACCGGCTATCGCTGTGGTCACTAATGTTGAATTCGATCACCCGGATTGCTTCCCGAGCGCCCGCTTCCTGCGGTTGGCCTTTGGTCAATTCGTGGATCGGATTCGCCCGGGCGGCAGATTGATCGCGTGCAGCGACGACGCGGTAGCGCACGCGCTGGGGGCCAGCCATCACGCCAACGGGGGACGGCTGCTGCTCTATGGACAGCATCGCGCCCCTGGTCTGGCCTGGCTCGCCAGTGATATCGAACCTAATGCGCTGGGGGGGGTAAGTTTCACTCCGGTTCGGTCGACCTGGTCGCAGAACGAACCCCTCGAGAGGGTGCAACTATCCATTCCCGGAACGCACAATGCGGTCAATGCTCTGGCGGCCCTGGCTGTAGCTGCGGAGCTCGACGTGCCGTTTTCGCAAGCGCGCGTGGCCTTGGAGAAATTCTCGGGGACGGCGGGCCGTTTCGAGGTGTTGGGGGAGGCGGGCGGCGTGACTGTCGTGGACGACTATGCACACCACCCCACACAGATTCAGATGGTCCTGGCGGCGGCCCGGCAGCGATACGGGCAGCGACGGATCGTGGCCGTCTGGCAGCCTCACACATTTAGCCGGGTCCGGGCGTTGTGGGGTGATTTCGTCGCTGCATTTGATGGTGCGGATCACGTTCTGGTGCTGCCGATTTACGCGGCCCGTGAGGTCGATGATGGAACGGTGCGCCACACGGATATCGCACAGCAGATGGTGCATCCATCTGTGGAAGCCGTAGGTTCTTTAGAGGCAGCCGTGGCGTGTCTTCGGGATAACGTTGCAGCCGGGGATGTTGTCCTCTTGATGGGGGCGGGTACCGAGTACATTGTGGGACGTGATTTGCTAGCCATATTGCACGAGGAGGGATTATGTCGAGGTTGACGAAGGTCTTCGGGAAACTGGCGAAGGTGCGGGGCCGCAAGAAGGCGCGTTTTCGAGCGTATCATTCGGAAACCATGGCTCTCAAAATGGATTTGGTTCAGCGGGACACTCCCCGCACGCGAGGGCGGACTTCCCGGAAGTGAACGCGGCTTCTGAGTCCCGGTTTGATGCCCTGGCCGAGCGGCTGGGCGACATCGCCACACGGCATGGCGTCCTGGCGCGGTATTCGGCTGCCGGGGTTGGCGGACCCGCCGATGTGCTGGTCGTTGCCACGAATCGGGATGAGCTCCGGCATGCCTTGACCGAATCGCGAAGTCTCGGTCTCCCGGTGAAGGTATTTGGGGGCCTCACTAACTGTTTGATCAGTGATGCGGGATTGGAAGGCGTGATTGTGCTCAACCACGCGCGGGCATTCCGCTTCGTAGCTGACTGTAGCGTATACGCTGAATCAGGTGCGATGGTAGTTCAGGTGGCGCGGGCCGCAGTAGAACGCGGCTGGGGTGGACTTACGTGGGCCGTGGGACTGCCCGGCACCATCGGCGGGATGGTTGTAAATAACGCCGGCGCTTTTGGGGGCGAGACCTCCCGGGTACTGGAGAGCGCCGAGGTCCTGGACCGGCAGGGAACGGTCGCACAGGTAGAATGCAATTGGTTTGGCTTTCGTTACCGGTGCAGCAAACTCAAAGGCGCCGGCGATGCCTGGGTCGTTCTGTCTGCAAGTTTCCGGTTGAAACCCGGGAACCGGGAATTCTTGCTGGAGAAAGCCGAGGAATATACCCGGCGCCGTCGTCATACCCAACCGCCCGGCCGTACTCTGGGGTCAACCTTCAAAAATCCGGAAGGTGATTTCGCCGGGCGTTTGATTGAAGCCGCCGGTTTGAAGGGTTGGAGAGTGGGGGGCGTCGTGGTTTCGACGCACCACGCGAATTTCTTCATCAACGAGGGTGAGGGCACGACGACGGACTATGTGGCGCTGATCCGATTTGTTCGGAAGCGGGTGTTTCAGCAATTTGGGGTTCTTCTGGAGCCGGAAATCGAGTTTATCGGGCGAGGAATGGATCCTACAGCCTGGTTCAAAGGGCAAGATCTGGAGAACGGTGATGACTGAGCGCTTGAAAGTAATCGTATTGTTTGGGGGGCGTTCCGGTGAACACGAGGTGAGCCTGGTCTCTGCAAAATCGGTGATGCAGGCTCTGGATCGCGGGCGATTCGACATCGTCCCGGTGGGGATTACGCGTGCGGGCTCCTGGTTGGTAGGGGACGATCCCCTGGAGGCGTTGGAGACGGAAAATCTCGCCGGTACGCGTCCTGCGGCGATTTTCGGCGATCCGACACGCCGGGGGCTATGGTCTCAAACGGTTGACGGCGTTTGGGAGCTGGTCTCGCGTATTGATGTCGTATTCCCAGTTTTGCATGGTACGTTCGGCGAGGATGGAACCCTCCAGGGCTTGCTGGAGATGGCCGGGCTTCCCTATGTCGGGACAGGGGTGTTAGCCTCGGCGGTCGCGATGGACAAGGTGTTGTTCAAGGATGTGTGCAAGGCGCATGGCCTGGCGACGCCTGCTTACGTGGCCGTGACCCGCCGGCGCTGGGAGCGCGACCCCGAAGACGTTATCGCCGAGGTCGAGAGCCGGTTGTCCTACCCGCTTTTCACGAAGCCGGCCAATCTCGGCTCAAGTGTGGGGATCACCAAGTGCCATGATCGGGCAAGCTTGCAAGCCGGTGTGTCGGAAGCCGCGCGCTACGACCGGCGTATTCTGGTGGAGAAAGCTGTGCCTGCGGCGCGTGAGATCGAGGTCAGTGTATTGGGAAATGAAGCGCCGTCGGCGTCGGTCCCGGGGGAGATCATCCCCAGTCGCGAGTTCTACGATTACGCGGCGAAGTATCTCGATGTCGGGGAGGCGGCCTCTGAGTTGTTGATACCGGCGCCTTTGGACGATGTGATGACAGAGCGTATTCGCGCGCTTGCTATCGCAGCCTACAAGGCTATCGATGGCGCCGGCATGGCGCGGGTTGATTTCCTGCTTAGCCGGGAGACCGGTGCGTTGTATTTGAATGAGATCAACACCATTCCCGGTTTCACGTCCATTTCGATGTATCCCAAACTGTGGGAAGCCAGCGGCGTTCCTTATGGGCGTCTGCTTAGCTGGTTGGTCGATCTGGCGCTGGAGCGCCATACCGAGAACGCACGTTCGACGCGCATTTACCGCGCGCAGGTCTGATTCACATCGAATGGAGTAAGAGATCATGGCCAAACGACGACCGTATTATCGCACCGCAGCCTTGTTGAATGCGCAGCCCACGAAAACTGCGCAACCGCTGCGGATTCCCTGGCAGATTGTGGCGCTCGTCGTCGTCATTGCCGCCATTGCGTTGTGGATGAGCATGGATGCGCACTGGTATTGCACAGATCTCAATCGCATCCGTGTGATGGGGGCGACGTCGGCAGAGACGACGCGTGAAATCATCTACGCGAGCGGAATCTGGGGGGAGCACAGCCTTTGGCTCCGCTCCACAGACGTGGTATCACGCGTGTTGACGAGTGTGCCCGTGGCGACGGCTGCCGAGGCGACCTGCAGTTTCTATCCCGCCGGCTGCACAATTGCGGTCGAGGAGCGAACTCCCGTAATCCGCTGGATCACCGGCGATGGTGAATTTTGGGTCGATGCAGAGGGATTTGTCTTCCCGGTCCGGGGAGACGTCCCTGGGTTACCGGTCGTTCGCGGGGCGCTTCCTCAACACGAAACGCTGATCGCTCCTGATTGGGTAACCGGAGTGCTTGCGCTCAATGCTCTCGACACGGCTTTGGGTGAGCTGGGGTGTCATCCGGAACGTGGCCTGACGTGGCGTGATCCCTTGGGTCGCCGGGTTGTTTTCGGAACCGGAATGGAGATGGCACAACGTTGGGAAGCATATCAACTGCTGGCAGCAGATCTCGCTGCGCGCGGGATTGCGGCGCGAGTGATCGATGTGCGTTTCCTGGGTGCGCCGACGTACTCCCTGGTCGAGTTATGGTAACGGGGTACAATAGGATATGATCACCTGTTACCATTCATCATGCGTTTGGGTGCTGCTTTGGGCTCGCATCTGCAGTCGATTTGCGGCGCGCCTGGAGCCAATGCTCGGTTAGGGGTAATGCGTATGGAACGATCTGTAGTCGGTATAGACGTAGGCAGCCAGAAGATTCAGGTTCTTGTCGGGGAAATTGACGACGCCGGCGTGACTCGTATCGTCGGTGTGGGGCGCGTCCTGTCTCGGGGCGTGCGCAAAGGGGTTATCGTCAACGTTCAGGAAGCGACCCACGCGATCAGTGAGGCGGTGGAGCGGGCTGAACAGAGCTCCGGGTATCACATCGAGCGGGCTTATGTAGGGATCAGCGGTTCTCACATCATCTCGCGGAATAGCCAGGGCGTTGTAGGGGTGGCGCGGCGCGATCGGGGTATCATGCCTGATGACGTAGATCGCGCGCTTGAGGCTGCCGGCGCCATCGCACTGCCGCAGAACCAGGAACTCCTGCACATCATCCCGCGTGTATTCACCGTCGACGGGCAGACGGGCGTCCGTGATCCCCTGGGTATGCATGGTTTCCGTCTTGAGGTGGAGGCGCACGTCGTCATGGGGGCGTCAACCGCGATCCAGAATTTGACGAAATGCGTCACCAATGCTGGCGTCGAGGTGAGTGAGCTCGTACTCAACAGCCTGGCCGCCGGGGGAACCTTGATCTCCGATACCGAAAAAGACATGGGCGTCGTCCTCGTCGATATCGGTGAGGGGACCACAGACATTGCCATTTTCATCGAGGGAACCATCTGGCACACACGCTGTCTGGCCATGGGCGGTGAGTATATCACGAATGATATTGCAATCGGTCTGCGCCTGCCCCCGGAATCTGCTGAGCGAGTCAAGTTGCAGCATGGTCACGCCATGGCATCACAAGTATCGGAAGAAGATCGTTTCACGGTCTCTCCCTACGGTGAGAGCACCCCGGTTGTTGTACCGCGTTGGAAACTGGCAGAGATTATCCAGGCGCGCGCCGAAGAAATCCTGGAAAGTGTACAGCAGGAAATCAAACGCTCCGGCTATGATGGGCTGTTGCCTGCGGGTCTTGTGTTGTGCGGCGGTACAGCGCAACTGCCCGGCATACAAGACCTGGCTCGTGATTTGTTCGGGTTGCCGGTGCAGATCGGGTCCCCCAAAGGGCTTGCCGGCCTGGCCGACAAGACGAGCAATCCGGCCTCTGCCGTCTCTGTAGGATTGGTTCAATGGATGCCCATGTGGGAGGAACGGGGCCTGGGGGGAGCACACAGGGTAACGCGATCATCCTTGTGGAAACGAGTGGGCGCCTGGTTCCGCACATTGTTGCCCGGTTGAGCGTCAAGAAAGTGGTCGTAAGGGTCATGAGAAGTTGTAGGAGGTCATAACATGATGGGTGTAGCAGGTGAGAATTTCGCGCAAATCAGGGTGGTTGGATGCGGCGGCGGGGGCAGCAACGCTGTCAACCGTATGATCGAGGAAGGGCTGCAAGGGGTTGACTTCATCGCGGTCAACACCGACGGCCAGGCTTTGATGCTTTCAGAGGCGCCGAAGCGCCTGCGGATTGGCGACACGGTCACCCGCGGTCTGGGGGCCGGTGGGAATCCGGAGATGGGACAGAAGGCTGCCGAAGAATCTTCGGACGAGATCCGCGAGGTTCTGGAAGGCGCCGATATGGTCTT
>JAFGNR010000381.1 GCA_016926915.1 Anaerolineae bacterium | reverse complement strand
GAGAGCGCGTCCGCCGCAGAGGAAAGTCACGCGCACACCGCCTTTGTAGCGCTCGATCCCCGTGATTTTGAGCAACCCGATCTCGGCAGTGCTGCGGACGTGTGTGCCCCCACAGGCGGAGGCGTCGTAGCCCTCCACCCAGATGACACGGATATCCCCGGTCACCTGTGGCGGTTTGCGCAGGGGGATGTTCCCCAGGTCGTCGCGGGTGACGGTGTGGATCGTCACCGCGCGGTTCTCCCATATCACACGGTTGACGGCATCCTCGATTTTGAACGCCGCTTCCCATGAGAATTGCGGCAGGTCGAGATCGATGGTGCTGGCCTCGCTGCCCAGGTGAAAGCCCACGGTGTTGCCCTGGTAGAGTTCGACGCAAGCCGCCGAGAGGATGTGCTGCCCGGTGTGCTGCTGCATGTGATCGAACCGCCGCGACCAATCGATGCTGCCTGTGATGGTGTCACCAACGGCAGCAGCGCCATCTGGCCCAGCCTCGAGCAAGTGCCAGACTGTGCCCGGACCCCCGGCGTCTTCCTCGTCCCACACGTCCACTACCGGAATCCCGGCAAGTGTCCCCGTGTCGTGCGGCTGTCCGCCGGACGTGGGGTAGAACGCCGTCTGATCCAACTGTACCGCCAGGCCGCGCTCGTTCTCCCGTTGAGCGACGATGCGCGCGTCGAAGTTGACCAACGTGGCGTCGTCGTAGTAGAGGCGACGAATCATAGACTGTTCTCCGTCACCGTGGCCTCGTGATAGATGGCACTTTCGGGCAGGTGGCGCGGAATGCTGAACGCAAAGGTGGAGCCTTTACCGTGTTCGCTGCGCATGTCGATCTTTCCACCGTGTGCTTCGACCGCCAGCTTGCAGAAGGCCAGACCGATGCCGGCGCCCCCTTGCTGTTGCTGGGTACGCGCGCGGTAGAACATTTCGAAGAGATGGACTTGATCCTCCGGTGCGATGCCGAAGCCGTTATCGCTGACGGCGAAGTGGAAATCATGCTCATCGGCTTGTACAGAGAGGGTGATCGCGCCCCCGTCTGGTGTGTATTTGGCGGCATTGTCCAGCAGGTTCAGCAACACCCGCCGCAACAGGTCCAGATCGCCCTGCATGGGCGGCAGGTTATCCTGGATGCGGCGAATCAGGGTATGTCTGCGCCGCCGGATAGAGGTTTGGATGACTTCGATCACCTCGGCTACCATATCGGGGACGCGAATCGTCGAGACCGTCAGCGTTTTGCGCGTGGTCAACCGTCGCGCGTCCAGGATATTGCTGATGAGGCGTTCCATACGGTGCGCACTGCGCAATCCGATCTCCAAAACCTGCTCGAAGGGCACGGAGACGTCTTTTTCGCGCCAGGCCGTCAGCACCAATTCCAACGTGTTGGTGATGTTTCCGAGCGGCACGCGCAGGTCGTGGACGATCATGTGCGAGAGCTGCTCGCGCATCTCGTCCAGCGCCACCCGGTCGGTGACATCGTGGGCCAACCATTGGTATGCGTCACTGGGCAGGTAGTGCGGCAGGGCGGAGAAATAGACCTCCAGGGTGCACTCTTCGGCGTCTGCTGTGCGGGTCGTGATTTCCCAGGTGATGACTCCCTCGACATCCACGCGTGTTTTGAGATCCTCATACTCTGCAGGGGTGAGTGCCAGTTGTTCGAGATCGGTCTGGGGGACGAATACGTCGTCCTCTTCTGGTCTGGCAAGTGGCAGGAGTTTCTGCGCTGCACGGTTCACTTCCAGAAAATTCCCCCGGGGATCGAGGATGATAATCGGATCCAGGTTTTGTTCGAAGAGACTTTGGTAGCGGGCTTCGGCGCGTTTCACCTGTTCAAAGAGACGCGCGTTTTGGATGGCCGGGGCAGCCAAAGACGCCAGTGCCGTGATTGTATCCTGTGCCTCCTGCAAATCGGTTTCCGATCCCGGATTGATCATTTCGACAACGGCCAAGGTCTGATCGCCCATACGCACGGGTACGGCGAGAATGGAGCTGGTTTTGAAACCGGTATGTTCGTCGGCATCTGGATAAAAGCGCTTGTCCTGATAAACGTTGGGGACCCACAATTGCTGTCCATGTTCGGCTACCCAACCCACAATACCCGCACCTCTGGGCATTTCCATGCCCAGGATATGCTGTGCGCTTTCGCCGGAGGCCGCGCGGAAGACCAGCGAGCCGTCAGGATTGACGAGGGCGACGGAGGCCGCGTCGGGCTTGAAGTGTTGGTGGGTAAGGCTCATCAACTGTTGCAGGACTTCGTTGGTGTCCAGTTTGGCGCTGATCGTGAGCGCAGCCTCGTAAAGAAAGGTACTGGTTTTATTCTCAGTCAAAGTTCACAACCTCCTTCCCGTGGAGTCTTTCCAGGATACGGGTGATGATCAAATCGAGATGGTCCCCGTTGGCCACAAAATCCAGCCGGTCTGCCTGGATGGTCAACACCGGACACAGCGCAAAGTGGTCGAACCAGTCCTCGTACAGCACATTCAGTTTTTCCAGATACTCCGCCGTAATCTGGCGTTCATAAGAGCGCCCGCGCTGCCGGATGCGCTTGACAAGCGTCGGTGTCGAAGCGCGCAGGTACAGCACCAGATTCGGTGGGGGCAGGATGGAAATCACGGCTTGATACAGCTCGCAATAGGTGTCGTAGTCGCGTGCCTCCATCGATCCCTGTTCGTACAGGTTGCGGGCGAAGATTTCGGCATCTTCGTAGACCGTGCGATCCTGAATCACCGAGTTGGGACGGTCGAGCAGTTGCCGGTGATGCCGTAACCGGCGGGCCAGGAAAAACACCTGCGAGTGGAAGCTCCACCGTGACATATCCGTGTAAAAGTCGGCCAGATAGGGGTTGTCCTGTTGACTCTCCAGAAACGGTTCCCAATCCAGATGTTTGCTGAGGAGCGCTGTCAGTGTCGATTTGCCCACGCCGATGTTGCCGGCGACCCCGATGAAGTGTTTGGTCATCGCGTTTCCTCCTGTACCTCAAGGCTGACACCGGTACGCAGCGACAGAATATTGAGCGCGCGCGCGGCATCTTGTAGCGCCGCCTGCATCGCTTCCGGCGCGCCCTCCGGCCCGATGGGCGGCTGTTGTGAAAGCGCCCCGCCGATGCGGCCCACGGCCTCGGCCAGCGCCAGGAAGTCGCCAAGCGCCTGCCAGTTGGCCTCGCTGCGTGGCTCGGGGGTGGGGGCAGAGATGAGCGTCCAGGCAGGCCGCGGTGGGGCGGTCGTGACGATGTCGGGCAGGGTGGGCTGGCGCACGCCGGCCAGCGCCGCGCGGACCCGGTTTTCGATGTCGTCCAGGTCATCAGTCTGCCGCACGAAATCGATCTCGTCTGACTCAATCACCAGAAGCGGCGTAGCGGTGTAATTGATGAAGAGCGTCTCGTAGGACTGCCGCAGTGCCGCGATGTAGGCACGCTCCATCTGGCGCTCGTAGGTCCGGTCGCGCATCGCAATTCGCGCCATCAGCGTGTCCATCTCGGCACGCAGATAGATCACCAGGTCGGGCGTTTTGACACGTTCGGAAAGGGTGTCGTAGAGGCGGTCGTACATCGCCAGCTCATCCTCACTGGTGATGTTGAGGTGGGCGAAGAGCTGGTCCTTGGCGAAAAAGTAGTCGGAGAGCAGCGCGCCGTGGCGCACATATTCAGCGGCGGCCTGCTGCTGGCGATAGCGGCTGAGCAGGAAGAACAGTTGCGTCTGGAAGGCATAACGCGCGCGGTCGCCGTAGAAGTCGGAAAGGAAAGGGTTCTCGTCGAAGGCCTCCAGAATCGTGCTGCCCTTGAAACGGGATTGCAGCAGCCGCGCCAACGTGGTTTTTCCCACGCCGATGACGCCTTCGATGGCGATGTAAGGATGTTGTTCGGTCATGCCCGCCCCCTGAGCATAGTCATTAGTCTGAAGTCGAAGGTCGAGAGTCCAGGTTGGAAATCTGAGCACAGGATACCTGTGTTAGTGGAAAAGTCAAGGGTGTTGTAGAAAACTTTGCGGATTGGTCTTAAAAAGCAATAAATCTTAGCTCTTCCTCACTCCCCGCGTGTTCGCCTGCGAGATAGCCGCTGCTGAACGCCGCTTGTAGGTTGAACCCGCCCGTGTCGGCGGCGATGTCCAGCGCTTCCCCGACGATGTGCAGCCCGCGCACCAGGCGTGATTCGAAGCTCACCGGATGCACTTCCTTGAGCGCCACACCGCCAGCCGTGACCATCCCCGCCGCCAGTGGCAGCGAACCGGTGATGGTCCAGCGGAAGTCCTTCAGCAGCGCCACGAGTTGCGCGCGCTCATCGGCGCGGATCGTGTGGACGTGACGGTCGGCTGCGATGCCACTCAGCCCGGCGAGCGCGTCCGCCAGCGTCGCGGGAACCCATCCTCGGAGCAGGTTCGCCAGTTGGCGGTGGGCGTGTTCCTCGAATTCGCGTTGCAGCCGGGCGTGAACGTCTTGTTCGGTCATCCCTGGCTTGAGATCGACGGAGAGCGTCACTTTAGCGCCATCGCGCAGCGCGTCCACTGCTGCCAGCGACGCTGTGAGGATCAGCGGGCCGGAGACGCCGAAATGCGTGAACACCATCTCGCCGGTCGGTGGCAAGGGGAAGGGGATGCGCAGCATTTTCGCCGGACCGTCACCTTTTTGCGTGTAAAACGTACATGAGATGTTGCGTAGGCTTACGCCCTGCAGCGCCTTTGCCAGCGCGCGCTCGGCGACGGTCAAGGGGACGAGGGCCGGGCGCAGTGGGATGATGGTGTGTCCGGCTTCCTGCGCCATGCGGTAGCCGTCGCCGGTAGAGCCGGTCGCAGGCCACGAAGCCCCGCCTGTCGCCAGGATAACGGCGTGCGCCGGGATGCGCGTGCCGTTCGACAGTTGCACGCCGATGACCGCGCCATCGTCGATGAGAAACTGCTGGACTTCGGCGTGATAACGGATCTCGACCCGGTGGGATGTGGCGTAGCGCAATAACGCATCTCGCACGTCGCCGGCTTGCCCGGAGGCCGGGAAGACACGCCCGCCGCGCTCTTCCTGAGTTGTCACGCCGTAACGGGCCAGCAACGCCAGCAACTCGTCGCGAAAGAAACGGTGGTAGGCGTTGCGCAGGAATTGCCCGTTGCGTCCATAATAGCTGAGGAACTTTTCCAATGGCGCGGTGTTGGTGATGTTGCAGCGTTCCTGCCCGCTGACGAGGATCTTTTTGCCCGCCTCGCGCATCTTTTCCAGGAGAATCACATCCGCACCCATCTCGGCAGCGCGCCCGGCGGCGATCAGGCCCGCGGCCCCGGCCCCAATGACGATGACGCGCCTGGTCATTCGCCCTCCCGTAACGCGGGCGTCTCGCCCGCGCTATGGTCGGGCGCCACGCCCGACCTACGGTATAGACCCAGGACGATCAGACGCAGATCGCCCGATTCAGCTTCATTGGCGACGTTGTGGTATTCCTCGCCGCGCACGAGCGCCGCATCGCCAGGCCGCAGGACGCGCGCGATCACGGGGCTGCCGTCGGTTGGGCGGTGGTAAAACCGTCCGGCTCCGCTGACAACGTAGTAGATTTTGTCCAGGCCGGGATTAGCCTTCTGCCCGGTCGCTGCGCCGGGCGGAAGCGTGAGATCGTGCAAGAAGGCGAAGGTCGCACCGGCCAGCAGATGTTCCGCCATGCCGGGAAGTTCGCTGAAGAGCCAGTGCACTACGGCGTCGCCGCTGCCCTGCCACGGCTCAGGCATCTCCGGTGCAGGGTCCGCCGGGCTGTAACGCACGCGCTTGCTGTGCGCCGCACGCTTGAAGATCACACCAAAGTCTTGATCGTAGGGCGCGCGATTGATGTTCGCTTGAGCGTCACGGTGAAACATTTCGGCGTCGAGCGGTTCCGGCGCCCAAAGCGTCTCCGCGCCGGGTGGGGATATATCTGTATCTTCCATGTCAGCCTCTCTATACGAATCGTCGGAACGTTTGAGCGTTCCGACGATTAGCATAGTCAACTTTGTGCGCTTGTCAATGTTGCGCTTTCTTCCTGTGAATGACGACACCCATACCCAAGCTCAACAGTATCGCTGCGCTGCCGCACATCCCAGGGCTGCCGGACGAGGGCGTCGGCGTGGGCGGGATCGCTAGAGAGGTAGCCGTGGGCGTCGCGTCGATTTCCGTTTGCGGCGTCGCAGTCGCCGGAGTTGTCTCCGGTCGTGCGACGGCATCTGCCTCGGTTCCCAGGTGGAAGTGGTAGGCCGTCCCGTCCGGCGCGACGAAGTACGATTCCTCGGCGACGGCGAAGTATGCGCTCAATTCTGGGTGGGTTTCGGTCAACTGCCAGTACGCCTCGGACATAAAGATGATCGTCTTGGGCGTCATTTTATCGGGGATGTAGGCCGTGTCCGTGCAGACGTTGGCCCGGCACAGGAAGGTCTTGTCGCCCACGTAACGGACGCTGCTGGCGCTTGCTTGCCCTCCGTCGGGCGCGGGCATAGCGCCGGCGGTGGGGGCCGCGGCGGCGGACTCTAGCTCCTGGCGCATCACCGCGTCCTCCACGGCCTTTTCACCTGAAGGTGCCATTGGCGCAGCCTGGAAGTACTCCGTCATTTCCTCGGCGGCGTGTTGGCGGCCTTCGGTCGTCAACACGTTCCCCGGTTCTTCGACCAGGAACGAGGTGTAGGGCGTGATGATGCCGTAGCGCAGGCTCAGATTGACGACGGCGCTGATCCACTCCTCCTTTTCCCCGTAGAGCCGGATTTGCGTGAGCAGGGAGCCGATCTTGCGG